>DASUMJ010000136.1:0-5241 GCA_036277775.1 Candidatus Limnocylindrales bacterium | reverse complement strand
GTGTCGACGCGCAGCCGGCGCTTCACGTTCGGCGTGTAGTCGAGGTCGCAGTCGGGGTCCGGCTCGCGGTAGTTGATCGTGGGCGGGATCCAGCCGTCCCGGATTGCCCCGACCGCGGCGATCGCCGCGACGGCGCCGGCGGCCCCCAGGAGGTGGCCGACCATCGACTTCGGCGAGGAGATCGGCAGCGTTGCCGCGCGCTCGCCGAACGCCCGCTTGATGGCCTTCGTCTCCGTCACGTCGTTGAGCGGCGTCGACGTGCCGTGGGCGACGAGGTAGTCGACGTCGGATGGGCCGATCCCGGCGTGGGCCATCGCGCCGGCCATCGCCATCGCCGCGCCGCGGCCGGTCGGCTCGGGAGCCGAGATGTGGAAGGCGTCCGCGGTGAGCTTCGCGCCGATGACCTCGGCCAGGATCGGAGCACCGCGGCGCTGGGCGTGCGCGAGGGACTCGATGACCATGACACCTGCCCCCTCGCCGAACACGAACCCGTCGCGGGTCCGGTCGAAGGGCCGGGACGCGCCCTGCGGGTCGTCGTTCCGCTTCGACAGCGCGCCCATGTTCGCGAGCGCCGCGAAGGCCATTGCGAGGAGCGGTGCCTCCGACCCGCCGGCGATGACGACATCGCTCTCACCCGTATCGATGAGCCGGAGCGCGTCCTGGAACGCGATGACGCCCGACGCGCACGCCGCGACCTGCGTCATGACCGGGCCGGTGAGGCCGTAGCGCATCGACACCTGGGCCGCGGCCATGCTCCCGGACAGGGCCGGGATCGCGAACGGGCTGACCTGCCCGGGGCCCTTGTCCCGGATCGTGTGGGCGCCCTCGATGACCTGCTCCATCCCGCCGCCGCTCGTGTTCAGGACGACCGCGCCGCGGTCGCGCTGCTCGGGCGTCCAGTCCGTCGTGTCCAGCCCGGCGCGGTCCATCGCCTCGACAGCGGCCGCTACCCCGAAGTGGATGAAACGGCTCATCCGGCGGGCCATCTTCCGATCCATCGTGGCGGTCGGGTCGAAGTCCTTGACCTCGGCCGCGATCTTCACGTCGTGGCCGGCCGTGTCGAAGCTCGTGATCGGGCCGGCGCCGGAGACGCCGGCGAGGAGGTTCGACCAGAACGTCTCGGCGTCGTTGCCGATCGGGGTCACGGCCCCCCAGCCGGTGACGACCGCGCGCCGCGCGGGATCCTGGCTAGGCACGGGCGGCACCTCGGCGAACGATCATGGCTCCGGGATTGTAGTCGTGGCCCGGCATCGACCCAGCCGCCTCAGTCGCCGTCGTAGCGCTTGAAGATGACCGCGCCGTTGTGCCCGCCGAGGCCGATGTTGTTCGACAGCGCGTACCGGACGGGCATCCGGACGGTCTCGTCCACGACCCACAGGTCGCAGGCGGGGTCGAAATCGCGGTAGTTGAGCGTCCCTGGGATCGTCTGCTCGGCGACGGACATGACCGTCGCGAAGGCCTCGAACGACCCCGCCGCGCCCATCATGTGGCCGGTCATCGACTTCGTCGCGCTGATCGCGAGCGACCGCCGGTCGCGCGCCGAGCGATCGCCGAAGACCGCCCAGATCGCCTCCGCCTCGCGGGCGTCACCGACCGGCGTGGAGGTTCCGTGGGGGTTGATGAGGTCGAGCTCGTCGGCCGGGACGCCGCGTCGCTCGAGGGCCATCTGCATCGCCCTGGCCGATCCCGTCCCGCCCTCGATCGGCTGGATCATGTCCCAGCCGTCGGCGGCCGAGCCGTAGCCGACGACCTCGGCGTAGATCCGGGCCCCGCGGGCCTTCGCCAGCTCGAGGTCCTCGAGGAACAGGCCGCCGGCGCCCTCGCCGAGCACGAACCCGTTGCGGGTCGCGTCGAACGGTCGGGAGACGGTCTGGAGTGGCTCGCCAGGCCGCGGCGATCCGAGGCCGCGCATGTTCCCGAAGCCGGCGTGGGCGACCTCCAGGAGCGGCGCCTCGGTCGAGCCGCTGATCACCGCGACGCAGTCGCCGCGCCGGATCGCCTCGGCGCCCTCGGCGACGTTGTGCGTGCCCGTGGCACAAGCCGACACGATGCAGACGTTGTGGCCGATCGCGCCGGTCTCGATCGCGATCATCCCGGACGTCGAGTCGACGAGGGCGTTCGCGATGAACGTCGGCGGGACGCGGTTGGGCCCCTTCTCCTTCAGCGTCGTGAAGCTGTCGATCATGAGCTGCTGCCCGCCCGCGCCGGACCCGAAGACGACCCCGACCTCTGTCCGGTTGGCGTCGCTGATCTCGAAGCCGGAATCGGCGAGCGCCTGCTTCGCCGCGGCGACGCCGAAGTGCATCTCCCGCTCGCTCCGCCGGACCGCCTTCGGGTCCATCCAGTCGGGCGCCTCGAAGTTCGCGACCTCGCCGGCGGCCTTGTGCTCATAGCCGGAGACGTCGAAGCGGGTGATCTCGTCCAGGCCGGAGACGCCGTTCACGAGGTTCGACCAGGCGGTGGCGACGTCGTTGCCGACCGGGCTGATGACCCCGAGGCCGGTGACGACGACGCGGCGGGTGTAGTCGGGCTTGCGCACGGGTTCGGGGCTCCTTCGAGTTCGACGTGGGGTCAGGAGCCGCCCGGGGACGGGGCGGCGAACGGGACGGCGAGGCGGTCCGGGGCACCGGGCTCGTCCAGGGCGAGGCAGGCGGCGTCGACGGCGATCCGCTTCGTGAGGCCGGTGAGGACGCGGCCGGGACCCACCTCGACGAACGTGTCGACGCCGGCGGCGGCCATCGACTCGACGGCGCGGACCCAGTCGACGCCGGCGGTCAGGTGCTCGACGAGCTCCGCCCGGCAGGCTTCGCCGGTGTCGAGCGGCCGCGCATCCGCATTGGCGAGGAGCGGCGCGGAGGGATCCCGGAAGGCGATCCCCGCCAGGACGCCGCGCATCGCCTCGGCGGCTTCGGCCATGAGCGGGGAGTGGGCGGCGACGCTGACCGGCAGGACGATCGCGCGCTTGGCCCCGAGCGACTTCGCGAGCTCGGCGCCGGCCTCGATCGCCGCGCGCTCGCCGGACACGACGACCTGGCCCGGGGCGTTGCGGTTCGCAACCCCGAAGACGCCCTCGGCCGAGGCGCCTGCGACGAGCTCGGGGAGCGCGGCATCGTCGAGGCCGATGATCGCCGCCATCGCGCCGTCGCGGCCGCGGCCGGAGGCCTGCATCCGCCGGCCGCGTTCCCGGACGAGCCGGACGCCGTCGGCGAGCGACAGGACGTCGGCCGCGACCATCGCCGTGTACTGGCCCATCGAGTGGCCGGCGAGGAACCGCGGCCGGGGCGGTTCGATCCCGGCGGCCGCCCATCGCTCGCGGAGCGCGGTGAGGTAGGCGATGGACGTCGCGAGGAGCGCCGGCTGGGCGTTCTCGGTCAGGTTGAGCCGGTCCTCGGGCCCGTCCCAGGCGAGCCGGCTGATCGGCTCACCGAGGGCGGCGTCGGCCGCCTCGAAGACGGCGGCGGCGGCCGGCGAGGCGGCGGCGAGCGCCTGGCCCATGCCGACGGACTGCGATCCCTGGCCGGGGAAGATGAAGGCGACGCTGGTCATTGGCTCCAAACGGCGCGCACGCTGGCGCGGCTGCGGATCAGGCGGGGGACGCGCCCCGTTGGACGCGCCCGAAGTTTCCTCCCACCGCGCCCGTTCGAACGTGGAACACATGCGCGACTGCACACGATCTGCCCGCGCTGCGGTACGCTCAGCGCCGCATGACGCTGCCCGACCAGCCGAGACGCCGGCGGCCCCGAGCCGCCACGGTCCGGATGATCGCGCGGCGCTTCGAGTCGGACCTCTCGGCCTCGATCCTTGCCGCCGGACCCCGGGTGCCGAACGTCCGCCAGATCTCGGAGCGGGTGGCGATGGGCCGCGCCCTGTGGCGGGAGCTCGTCGTCGGCTTCGCGTCGCAGCTCTCCGACCTCCGACTCGGGTTCACCCAGCTCGCGGCGCTCTACGTCCTGGCCGACGGCAGCACGACGACGATCGGCGAGCTCGCCGACTCGCTCGGGCGCTCGCCATCGGCGACGAGCCGCCTCGTCGACGGCCTCGTCCGGCGGCGGCTCGTGGAGCGGCACGAGGAGCCCGAGGACCGGCGGCAGCGGTCGGTCGCCCTGACCCAGCGCGGCCAGGCGCTCCTCCGCTCCGTAGACCGAGCGCGGGCCGACCAGTTCCTCACCGCGATCCGGCCCTTGCCGACGCCGGAGCGGGCGCTCGTGGCGATGGGCGTCGCCGCGCTCGCGACCCGGGCGTTCTCGCGGAAGGGCCGGGTCGTCCGCGGCGACCCCGAGGTCCGCTAGCTCGTCGCGCCCGGCCCACCGGTCGGGCCGGTCCTCGTCAGCCGCAGAACCGCCGGACCGCGTCGTAGAGGACGGGCAGGCCCCAGCGCAGCGCGTCGAGCCCGACCCGTTCGTCGACGCCGTGGAAGCGATCGAGGTACGACTCACCCGGCTCCAGGCGGAGCGGCGAGAAGCCGTATGCCGGCACGCCGAGCTTGTCGAGGTGCTTCGCGTCCGTGCCGAACGGCGCCATGACCGGGAGGGGCACACCGTCCGGATCGTGATCGACGATGGACTGCGCCAGGACCCGGTAGAGCGGCGACTCCGCGCTGGCCTCGACGGGCGGCGATGTGACGACGAGCTCGATCCGGCTCACGGCGGCGAGCGCCGGCCCCAGCCGTTCGAGGACCTCCGCGCGGACGTCGGGTTCCTCGGTCCCGGGCAGGAAGCGGCAGTCGATCTCCACGATCGCCTCGCCGGGGATGACGTTGTACTTGACGCCGGCACTGATGACGTTCGGCGAGATGGTGTTCCTGACGAGCGCCCGGGCGGCACGGGCGTACGCGGGATGGCAGAGGCGGTCGATCGCGGCCTCGGCCCGGCCCGCGTCGCCCCCCGCCATGGCCCGCAGGAGGCCGGCCACCTCGCCACCGAGCGCCTCGGCCGCCGACTCGAGGAACGCCTGCATGACGGGGGTGATCCGTGGCACTCCGGGCACGGCCAGTCTCGTGACGGCCTCGGCGGCCAGGACCGCCGCGTTGTCGGGCCGCGGCATCGAGCCGTGGCCCCACGTTCCCGTGAAGGTGAGCCGGTAGACCGCGAACCCCTTCTCCGCGACCTGGATCGGATAGAGCCGCCGGCCGGCCACGTCGAGGCTGACGCCCCCGGACTCGTTGATCGCGCCGGCCGCCCGGAGCGTCTCCGGCTCGTGGTCCACGAGCCAGCCGATCCCCTCGAGCCCGCCGGCCTCCTC
>DASUMJ010000135.1:0-3430 GCA_036277775.1 Candidatus Limnocylindrales bacterium | reverse complement strand
CAGCCGGGCTTCCTGCGCCTGGACCTGCGCCGGCAGCGCCGCAAGGATCGCCGGCGCGTTCCGCTCGAGGTTGCGGAGCTCGTCGATCCGTGCCGCCTCGCGGTCGAGGGCAGCACCGGCACGTCCGCAGCGCTCGACGATCTCCCGGAGCATCGCGGCACGGGTCGGCGGGTCCTCCGGGACGGCATCGTCGAGCTTCTGGCGGACGCCGAACGCGGCCCGCAGCTCCTCTCGGGCTTCGGCGATCGCGGCCCGGAACGGGGCGGCCATCGACTCGCCGTACTCGGCTTCCACGAAGCCGGCCTCCTGGTCGGCGGTCCGGATCCGTTCGTCGACGCTGACGAGCAGCGCGTTCGCCTCGCGTGCCAGCCGGCCGGTCTCGCGATCGCGCTCCTCGGCCTCGCGCCAGGCCCCGACCCGGGAGAAGAGCCAGACGGCCACGACGATCACGCCGCCGGCGACGAGGAGCCCGCCGAGGATCACGCCGAGGTCGATTCCTCCGCCGCCGTCGCCGGGGTCGGTCGGCCGGTTCGTGGCGCCCGGGGTCGGGCCCGGCGTCTGCACCGGGACCGGAGCCGAGGCGTCACCCAGCGCGATGGCCGTCGCGATGGCCGCGCCCGCGAAGTCCCCGTCGCGGAGCGCCGGCTCGAGCACGCCCGAGATGATCGAGTCGATCTCCGGGTCGGTGACCTCGTCGTCGACGCGGTCCGAGACCCAGATCGCATCGGTCCGGTCCTCGACGGCGACGAGCAGCAGCGCGTCGTTCGCCCCGAGCGAGTTCTCCGCCGCGGTCGCGTCCGCGAACTCGGTCGCGCTGAGCTCGTCGGTCGAGTCGACGAAGAGCACGAAGAGTTGGAGGTCGTGGCTGTCGAGGAGGTCGTCGAGTGCCGCCTCGACCGCCTCGATCTCGCCGTCGAGGACCCCGGCGCGGTCCGTGACCGGGCCGCCGAGCCGCGGGATGTCGGCGGCCAGCACCGACTGGGCGCAGAGGAGCGCCAGGGTCGCGGCGGCGAGGGTGGGGAGTCGGGGGATTCGCATGCTCCCGGTCTGGCGTGGGCCGCTGTCGGGGACTCGCCCATCGTAGCCGGGAATGCCGGAGGGGCCAGAGACGCTCGGCCCGCTCCGCGCGGGCCGAGCGTCGCCCCGACCGTCGTCCGGCACACAGTGCTACCCGCCGCGTGACACCCAGGGCATCCGGCGCGTCGTGGGCCTGATGCAGCATCGCTTCGTGGCCGGGCTCATTGGGCTCGCGATCCTTGCCGGCGCCTGCGCGACGTCGAAGCCGGACACGGCCGACCTGCCCGCGGCGGTCCTCTGCGTGGACCTCGAAGCCGCTCGCTGCGAGCAGGTCCTCGCGGAGCTGCCGGCGCAACTGCCGGACGGCGCAGTGGCTGCGACGATCCTGGTTTCTCTGGGCATCTGTGACGGCCCGTGTCCCGGCGCCGAGCGCGGGATCTGGATCAGCAGGATCAAGGTCCAGTTCGCCGACCACCGTGAGCCCGCGTTTCTCGGGACGACGTGGGCGGGGGCGGAGTTCATCTGGGAGGACATCCCGACGTTCACCGTGCAGCGCGGCCCACAGTCGCGGCGGCTCACGGAGCCGTCGACGTCGATCGCCCTCGACTGCTGGTTCGGCGACGGCATCGACGTGGATGGTTCGTTCTGGGATCCGGTCGGTCTCGTTTCGTCCGCCGACCTCGGGAGCTCGAGCGCGCTCACGTTCCGGCTGACGTCGCCGGCGACGGCTGAGATCTGGAACGCGGGGACCCTCGTGCTTCGGTTGGCCCGGCACGCCGGGCCCGCGCACCTGACACCCTGCAACTGAGCGCGCCGCACGGAGACGGGCGGCCGACTGGCGGGGGATATGCCGGCAGATCGCTCGATCCTGACATCGACCGCCCCCGAATCGCTATGCTCGGGCCAATGGCGCGCCAGCTGTCCCGATCGATCCCGCTCGCCGAGCTCCATTGCCACCTCGGCGCGGCCGTGACCCCGGCGATCATGTGGGGGATCGCCCACGCCCAGGGCATCAAGCTCCCGACGAAGGACTACTGGGAGTTCCGCGAGCTCATCACGGTCAACCCGCGCGGCGCGAAGTCGTTCGACGGCTACCTCCAGCTCTTCCACTGGACGGAGCTCATCCAGAGCTCGCCGCTGGCGGTGGAGCGGAGCGTCTACGAGGTCGTCGGCGGCGCCTACCGGAAGAACAACGTCACGACGATGGAGCTCCGCTTCAACCCCATGAAGCGGAACCGGGGCGGCGAGCAGGACCTCGACCACATCGTCGCGGCGGCGGTCCGGGGCATGGACCGGGCGACCCTCGAGTACCCGATCAAGCCCGGCCTCATCTTCTGCCTCGACCGGGCGTTCCCGTACGAGCTCAACGAGATCATCGTGGAGAAGGCGATCCTGTGGCGAGACCGCGGGGTCGTCGGGGTCGACATCGCCGGCCCGGAATCGTCCACCTTCCGGGTCGCCGACTACCGGAAGCTCTTCCGGCGGGCCCGCCAGTACGGCCTCGGGATCACCGTCCATACCGGCGAGGCCGGCCCGGTCGACGAGGTCGCGCGGGTCGTGGAGCTCTTGGAGCCGGACCGCATCGGACACGGGGTCAAGGCCGCCTACGATCCCCGGGCGATGGCGATGATCCGGGAGCGGGGGATCGTCCTCGAGATCTGCCCGACTTCGAACCTCAACACCAAGGTCGTCTCGGGCTGGGACGAGATCCGCTGGATCTTCGACACATTCCGGCGCAACGGCGTCCGGTTCACGATCTCGACCGACGGCCCGGAGATGCTGAAGACCTACATCCGCGACGAGCTCGCCACCCTCGGCCGGCTCGGGATCCTGTCGGTCGAGGAGCAGGAGCAAGCCGCCGCGACCGCCATGGCCGCGTCCTTCGTCCCGAACGTCTCGGACGTGCCGCTGCCGGCCCGGCCGCCGGCCACGCGCGAGGCGGTCGAGCGCGAGGAGGCCTAGGCGTGCCAGGACCCGCGACCGCCTGACGGTCGGCGGGCAACGGCTCCGCGGCGGCCGACGTCACCCCTCCGTCAGGTCGCTCCCACGCCGGCCCCACGCGGGTCCGCATCCGCGAGCGCCCCGATCAGTCGGGCGATCGCTCCGTGACGCGGTAGCTGCACGAGCGGTCGCCCGAGGCAATGTGCGTCTCCCGGACGACCTCGGCGCCGAGCACCTCGCGGAACAGCCCGAGCTCGGCCTCGCAGCACGACTCGGCTTCCCGGGCGAGGTGGAAGATCGCGCAGTTGTGCTCGTGGAGCCGGATCGTGCCGTCCGCGGCGACGGCGACCTCGGCCAGGTAGCCGGCGGCGTCCTGGATGATCGCCAGCTCGCGCACCCGATCGGCCAGCGGCGCGTCCGGCGACACTCGATCGTCGAGGCGCTGGCGCAGCCGGACGCCGAGCTGCCGCCG
>DASUMJ010000134.1:0-10691 GCA_036277775.1 Candidatus Limnocylindrales bacterium | reverse complement strand
TGCTCGGGGCCTTCCAGGCCTCGATGTCGACGACGACGATCCTCTCGACGGCTGCAGCGGGCGTCTTCGCGAGCATCATCGGCGTGCGGACGGTGCTCCTCGCCGGCGGGCTCATCTGCCTCGGCGCGGCGATCGTCACGGCCCTCCTGTTCCGGGCCGACCGTGCCGTGGGAGCCGTCGGGGCCGAGCGGACCGCCGACGACGCGGCCCCGGCCGACCGCGACGCCGCCCCGGCCGACCGCGACGCCGCCCCGGCCGCAGCGTCGGTGGCGGGGAGCTGAGGCCCGCGAGACGGCCAGACGCCCCCGGCGAGACCGGGGGCGTCGACCTGGAGGAGGATCCGGCGGGCCCGCGCCCGCTTCGATCGTAGGGACGCGGCGGCCGTCCCGACCGTGACGCGGCCGGCCGACGAATCGGGCCCGGCGCTCAGGCCGGCGTGCCCAGACCGGCGGGCCCAGACCTGCCGATTCAGGCCGACGGCGATTCCGCGGCGATCCGGCGCAGGACCGCGGGCAGGATGCCGCCCTGGCGGTAGTAGTCGACTTCGATCGGGCCGTCGAGCCGGCAGTCCACCCGGAAGGTCGTCGTCCGTCCGGTCGCGTCGTCCACGGCGTGGACGGTGAGGCGGCTGCGGGCCGCGGGGCCGCCGGCGACGCCGTCGATCGTGTAACGCTCGCGGCCGGTCAGCCCCAGCGACTCGACCGACTCGCCGGGCAGGAACTGGAGCGGCAGGACGCCCATCCCCACGAGGTTGCTCCGGTGGATCCGCTCGAGGCTCTCGGCGATCACCGCCCGAACGCCGAGGAGCGTCGTGCCCTTCGCGGCCCAGTCGCGCGATGAGCCCGTGCCGTATTCCTTGCCGGCAAGGACGATGAGCGGGACGCCCTCGGCGGCGTACCGCATGGCCGCGTCGTAGACCGGCAGCTCGTCGCCCGACGGCAGGTGCCGGGTGAACGGGCCCTCGCGGCCGTCGACGAGCCGGTTGCGCAGCCGGACGTTCGCGAAGGTGCCCCGGATCATCACCTCGTGCTGGCCGCGGCGAGAGCCGTAGGAGTTGAACTCGAGCGGCGTGACGCCCCGTGCCTGGAGCCACAGGCCCGCGGGTGACGAGGCGGCGATGGAGCCGGCTGGCGAGATGTGGTCGGTCGTCACGCTGTCGCCGAAGACCGCGAGCGCCCTCGCTCCCTCGATCGGGGCAACCGGGGCCGGCGTGGCCGACATCCCCTCGAAGAACGGCGGCCGGGCGATGTACGTCGACCCGGGATCCCAGGCGTAGCGGTCGCCGTCGGGGATCGGGAGCGCGCGCCAGCGCTCGTCGCCCTCGAACACCGTCGCGTACGTCCGCCGGAAGAGCTCCGGGTCGATCGACTCGCCGATGACCGTCCGGATCTCCTCGGGCCGCGGCCAGATGTCGGCGAGGAAGACGGGCCGACCGTCGTCGCCGATGCCGAGCGGCTGGCGCGTCAGGTCGATGTCGACCCGGCCGGCGATCGCGAACGCCACGACGAGCGGCGGCGATGCCAGGTAGCTCGCGCGCGCGAGGGGATGGATCCGGCCCTCGAAGTTGCGGTTGCCGGACAGGACCGCGGCGGTCACGAGCTCGTGCTCCTCGATCGCGGCTGCGATCGGGGCATCGAGCGGTCCGGAGTTGCCGATGCAGGTCGTGCAGCCGTACCCGGCGAGGGCGAAGCCGAGCGCTTCGAGCGGCGCCATGAGGCCCGCCGCCTCGAGGTACCCGGTTACCGCCTTCGAGCCGGGAGCGAGCGAGGTCTTGACGGTCGGCCCGACGGTCAGGCCGCGGGCCACGGCGTTCCGGGCGAGCAGCCCCGCGCCCACCATGACCGTCGGGTTCGAGGTGTTCGTGCACGACGTGATCGCGGCGAGCACGACCGAGCCCGTCCGGATCAACGCATCGGCACCGTCGAGCGCGACGCGGTGGCTCGGGTACGGCGAGGCCGAGCCGTCGTCGGCGATCACGGGGGCCGCCGGGGCGGGGGCGATCTCGACGTCGCCCGCCGCGAACCCCGGTGGGTCGCTCGCGGGGAAGCTCGCCGCGGACGTCGATTCGACGCCGGCTCCGGCCGGAGCAGCGGTCTCGGCGTCGATCAGGGGCTCGAGGCGGGCGGGGAAGTTCGATCGGAAGCTGTCGCGGAGCATCGTCAGCGGCACGCGATCCTGCGGCCGCCGCGGACCGGCGACCGACGGGTCGACGGTCGCGAGGTCGAGGGTCAGGAGATCGTCGAAGTCAGGCCCGTCACCCGGCTCGCGCCACAGCCCCTGGTCCTTCGCGTACCGCTCGACGAGCGCGATCCGGGAGGCCTGGCGCCCGGTGAGCCGGAGGTAGGCCAGCGTCTCGTCGTCGATCGGGAAGAGGGTCGAGGTCGCGCCGAACTCCGGGCTCATGTTCGCGATCGTGGCCCGATCGGCCAGCGACAGGCCGGCGAGCCCGTCGCCGGCGAACTCAACGAACGCGCCGACGACGCCGAACTTCCGGAGCATCTCGGTGACGACGAGGACGAGGTCGGTGGCAGTCGAGCCCTGCGGCAGCTCGCCGGTGAGCCGGACCCCGACGATCCGCGGCATCGGCTGGTAGAGGGGCTGGCCGAGGAGGACGGCCTCCGCCTCGATCCCGCCGACGCCGTAGCCGAGGACGCCGAGCCCGTTGATCATCGTCGTGTGGGAGTCGGTCCCGACGAGCGTGTCCGGGAAGGCGACCCGGCCGTGCGCGTCGGCGCGATCCGCGACGACGGTCGCGAGGAACTCGAGGTTGACCTGGTGGATGATGCCGGTCCCCGGCGGCACGACGCTGAGGTCACGGAAGGCCGTCTGGGCCCAGCGGAGGAGCTGGTAGCGCTCGCCGTTCCGCTCGTACTCGCGGTTGACGTTGAATGCGAACGCCGCGGGCGTCCCGAAGGCGTCGACCTGGACGGAGTGGTCGATGACGAGGTCCGCTGGCACGAGCGGATTCACGCGCGCGGGATCCCCGCCCAGGTCCGCCATCGCGTCGCGCATCGCCGCGAGGTCCACGACCGCCGGCACGCCGGTGAAGTCCTGGAGGACGACGCGGGACGGCATGAACGGGATCTCGGCCTCGCCCGCACCGCCCGGCCGCCAGGAGGCGAGCCGCTCGACGTCGGCCGGCTCGACGATGCCCTCGCCGGCGTGGCGGAGGGCGTTCTCGAGGAGGATCTTCAGCGTGACGGGCGCGCGCCCGAGGTCGATCCGGTCGCCGATCGCGTCGAGGCGGTAGCGGTCCGGCAGGTCGGGACCGAGCGGGCCGCGGGCGCCGAATGGATCGTGGATGGGCACGTGATCGGTCCCTCGCGTGGCTGGCTACACTCCGTTCCGTGCAAGCGTACCGCGCCCGACCCGACCGCCACCGGCGGGCCGCCGGGTGAGGGCCTGGCCTGATCCGGATCGCCCGCCCGGCCGAGCGCGGACCGGTGACGCGCCGGACCGGGAGGCGGACGCGACCCTCCGGGAGCTGCACGAGCGCGGGATCGAGCTCGACCCGGTGCCGCCCGGCCAGCACCGCCACGGCGACGAGGTCCACGCCTCCGACCACGTCCACCCCCACGTCCACTCCGGACCGGGCGAGCCGCCGGTCGTCGGGATCGTCGGGGCCGGCGCGGTGGGGACGGCGCTCGGGGTCGCGCTGGCGCGGGCCGGCTGGACGGTCGGGGCGGTGGCATCGAGGGATCCGGCGCGGCGGGAGCGGTTCCGGTCGCTCGTGCCCGGCGCCCGGGGGTTCGCCGAGGCGACCGCGCTCCTCGACGAGGTCGAGCTCGTGATCCTGGCCGTGCCCGACGACGCCATTCCATCCCTCGCGGGCAGCCTCCGGCTCTACAGCGGCCAGGCGATGATCCACACGTCGGGCGCGCTCGGGGCGGAGGTCCTCGAGCCGGCGATGGCCGCCGGGACGCAGGTCGGGGCCTTCCACCCGCTCGTCGCCTTCGCCGACACCGAGCTGGCCGTCGCGGCGCTCCACGGGGCGACCGTGGCGATCGAGGGCGACGACCAGCTGGCCGAACTGCTCGCCGCCATGGCCGAGGCGATCGGCGCGCAGGCCGTCCGGCTTGCCCCCGGCACGAAGTCGGCCTATCACGCCGCGGCGGTCCTGGCAGCAGGGGGCTTCGTGGCGCTGCTCGACGCGATCGCGGAGCTCGGACGCGTCGCCGGCCTCGACGAGGCCGGCTCCCTCGCGATCTACGGCCGCCTCGCGGAGCAGACCCTCGCCAACGCCCGGGCCCTCGGCGTGGCGCGGGCCCTGACCGGCCCGATGACGCGGGGCGACGTCGGGACGCTCGAGCGCCATCTCGCCACGCTCCGGGCCCATGCCCCGGGCGTCCTCCCGCTCTACGTCGCCGCCGCCGAGCGCGAGATCGCGCTGGCGGAGGGCCGGGGCGCGCTCGCACCGGAGGCTGCCGTCGCGATGCGACGTTCCCTTGCGCCGCGGGACTGACGCGCTACCATACGGCCGATGGAGCACAGCATCGCCGCGAAGTACGCAGCGCGCCCCGCGGCCAGGTTCCCCCGACCGTCGTCCCGGACCCGCGAGCGCCGCCTCGGCCTGCGCGCCGCGGTGGCCTTCCGCGCGACCGGGTGGCGCCCGACCGTGCTCCGACAGCCGGATCTCTCGTCCTACGCGCGGCTTCGCGCGGGCTCCCGATCGCTCACGCCGACGCGGACGCGCCGGCCGGCCACGGGCCGCCCGCACCCGGTCGTCTCGATGACCTGGTCGCGCTCGGTGCCACCGGGACGATCGAGCGCCGTCACGGCGCCGTGGCGCGCCTGAGGTCCGCCACCGCCACATCTGCCGGCGGGATCGTCGTCCGTGTCGAAGGGGGCCGTCCGCAGCTCGTGGCCGGACTGCGCCGCCGTGACGGCGACCGGCACGGTGGCACCTGGACCCTCCCGAAGGGGACCCCGAACCCCGGCGAGACGCTGGAGCAGACCGCGGTCCGCGAGGTCGAGGAGGAATCCGGACTCCGGGTCCGGATCGTCGCGCCGCTGACGTCGATCGAGTACTCGTTCATCCAGGGCGGCACCCGGATCCACAAGACCGTGCACTACTTCCTCATGGAGCCGGTCGGCGGCGACCTGGCGGACCACGACCACGAATTCGAGCGGGTGCGCTGGGTCCGGTTCGAGGACGCCCGCAGCCTCCTGACCTTCGACACGGAGCGGCAGCTCGTCGAGTCGGCGGCCGCGGCCCTGCACGCCCTCGAGCCGGGCGCGGCCGGCGGGGCGGCGCTCCGATCCGAGGCCAGCGCCGGATGACCGAAACCGAGGCCCTGCCGCTCCACGAGACCGCGCTCGTCGACATCCATCGGCGACTCGGCGCGAAGCTCATCGAGTTCGGCGGCTGGCTCATGCCGGTCCAGTACGCCGGGATCCTGGAGGAGCACCGCGCGGTCCGGGAGCGCGGCGGGCTGTTCGACCTCTCGCACATGGGCGAGCTGTTCGTCGAGGGCTCGGCGGCCGGCGACGCGCTCGCGGCGGCCGTCGTCACCGATCCGCGGACGCTCGCCATCGGGCGGGCCCAGTACTCCATGCTCTGCGCCGCCGACGGTGGGGTCATCGACGACCTCATCGTCTACCGGCTCGGGGAGAAGCGGTTCCTCGTCGTCGCGAACGCGGGCAACGCCGCCATCGTCTCGGACGAGCTCGCCGCCCGGCTCCACGGCTGGAGCGCCGTCCTCGACGACCGCTCGCTGACGACCTCGCTCGTCGCGATCCAGGGGCCCGCCGCGGCCGGCGTCCTGGCGCCGCTCACGGACATCGATCTCGGCGCCCTCCGCTACTACGCGATCGCCGAGGGCCGGGTCGCCGGGATCCCCGCGCTCGTCGCCCGGACCGGCTACACGGGCGAGGACGGCTTCGAGCTGTTCGTGGACTGGGAGCGCGGACCGGAGGCCTGGGCCGCGCTCGAGGCGGCCGGACGTGCGGCGGGCGTCGTCCCGTGCGGTCTCGGTGCCCGCGACACGCTGCGGCTCGAGGCGGGCATGCCGCTCTACGGCAATGAGCTCGACCGCGACACGAACCCGTTCGAGGCCGGCCTCGGCCGGGTGGTCAAGCTCGACAAGCCGGGGGACTTCGTCGGCCGCGACGCCCTCGCGAAGGTCGCCCGTGACGGCATCGAGAAGCGCCTCGTAGGGCTGACCGTGACCGGCCGCGGGATCGCCCGCCACGGCTACCGCGTGCTCCGCGACGGTCGTCCCACCGGCGTCGTCACGAGCGGCACCCACTCGCCGACGCTCGGCCGCCCGATCGCCATGGCGTACGTCACTCCGGCGGACGGCGAACCGGGTACGATCCTCGCCGTGGAGGTCCGCGACCAGGCGGTCTCCGCGGAGGTCGTGCCGCTGCCGTTCTACCGGCGTCCGCGCTGATCCGGACGACCACCCGCCACCCGACGAGACCGCGCGGCTCTCGGCCGCGCCCAGAGGAGGAAGCGCCGCCGATGGTCCCCTCGGATCTCCGGTACACGAAGGACCACGAGTGGGTCCGGATCGAAGGCGATACCGCCACGGTCGGCATCACGGCCTATGCAGCGGGCCAGCTCGGCGACGTCGTCTTCGTGGAGCTCCCCGACGTCGGCCGCGCCCTCGGCCAGCACGCGACGTTCGGCGTCGTGGAGTCCGTCAAGGCGGTGAGCGACCTGTTCGCACCGGTCGCGGGCGAGGTCACCGAGGCGAACGGCGCCCTGGCGGCGTCACCCGAGCTCGTGAACGGCGACCCGTTCGGCGAGGGCTGGATGATCCGGGTCCGCGTGTCGGATCCGGCCCAGGTGGACGAGCTTCTCGACGCGGCGGCGTACGAGCAGCTGATCGCGGAGGGCTGACGGCCAGATGGCCTACGGTCCGCACACGCCCGAGGACCGGGCTCGGATGCTCGCGACGATCGGCGTCGGGAGCATCGACGACCTCTTTGCCGACATTCCCGAGAGCCTTCGGCCGAGCCCCCTCCGGCTCGACCCGCCGGAGCCCGAGCAGCCCCTGGCCGGCCGCCTCCAGGCGATGGCCGCCCGCAACCGCACGGATCTCGCGTTCTTCCTCGGCGCCGGGGCGTACCGCCACTACTCGCCGGCGGCGGTCGACCAGATCCTCCTCCGCGGCGAGTGGTACACGGCCTACACGCCGTACCAGCCGGAGGTCAGCCAGGGGACCCTCCAGAGCATCTACGAGTACGAGTCGCTGATCGCCGAGCTCGTCGGTCTCGACGTCGTGTCGGCCTCGCACTACGACGGGGCGGCAGCGACCGCGGAGGCCGCGCTCATGGCCTGCCGCGCCACCCGTCGCGAGCGGGTCCTCGTCAGCCGGGCGATCCACCCGCAGTACCGCGCGGTCGTGGAGACGTACTTCGCCGGCGCCGGCCTCCGGGTCGACGAGGTCCCGATCGTCGCCGACGGCCCCGCCGCCGGGACGACCGACCTCGAGGCGATGGCAGCGATGCTTGCCGATGCCGCCGCCCCGGTCGCCGGAATCCTCGTCGCGCAGCCGAACTTCTACGGCCTCCTCGAGCCGATGGCCGAGGCCACGTCCCTCGCCCACGCTGCCGGCGCCCTGTCGGTCGCGGTCGTCGAGCCGGTGTCGCTCGCGGTCCTCGCCCCGCCCGGCGCCTACGGCGCCGACATCGCGGCGGGCGAGGGCCAGCCGCTCGGCATCCCGCTCCAGTACGGCGGCCCGTATCTCGGGATCCTCGCCTGCACCGACGCCCTCGTCCGGCAGATCCCCGGCCGGCTCGTCGGGATGACGACCGATCTCGACGGCCAGCGGGCATTCGTGATGACGCTCCAGGCGCGCGAGCAGCACATCCGCCGCGAGAAGGCGGCCTCGAACATCTGCACGAACCAGGCCCTCCTCGCCCTGGCGGCGAGCGTCTGGCTCGCGACGCTTGGGCCGCACGGCCTGCGCGACGTCGCCGCGATGGGCGCGGCCCGGGCCACGGAGCTGGAGACCGCGCTCGCCGCCGCCGGGGCCCCGCGCCTCCATCCCGGCGCCTACCTGAACGAGTTCGCGATCCGTGTCCCGGATGCCCGGTCGGTCCACCGCCGGCTCCTCGAGCGCGGCGTCCTCGCCGGCCTCGTCCTCGCCGATGGCGTGCCGGACGAGCCGACCGTCGCCGACGCGCTCCTCGTCTGCGCCACCGAGGTGACGACGAGCGAGGAGATCGCGGCCTTCGCCGGCGCCCTCGCCGAGATCACCGGCGGCGCGCCCGCCGACGCCCGGCGCGAGCCGGCCGGAGCGACGCGATGAGCGTCACCGGCCCGCGCCTCCAGCCGACCCTCTTCGAGCGGTCGCGGCCGGGACGCGGCGGCGGCAAGTTCCCGCACCCGCCGCACGACGCCCTCGACCGGATCCCCGCGGACCAGCGCCGGGAGGCGCCGGCCGCGCTGCCCGAGCTGAACGAGCCGGAGGTCGTCCGGCACTACGTCAACCTGTCCCAGCTCAACTACGCCGTCGACACGGGCTTCTATCCGCTCGGCTCTTGCACGATGAAGTGGAACCCCAAGCTCAACGAGTGGGCGGCCCGCCTGCCCGGCTTCGCCCGGCTCCACCCGATGGCCCCCGACGCCGTCGCCCAGGGCACGCTCCAGCTCCTCTGGGAGCTCGAGGAGATGCTCTGCGAGATCAGCGGCATGACCGCCGTCACCCTCCAGCCCGCGGCCGGCGCCCACGGCGAGCTCACCGGGATCCTCATGATCCGGGCCTACCACGAGTCGCGCGGCGACAACGGGCGGACCGACGTCCTCGTCCCGGACTCGGCCCACGGCACGAACCCGGCGACGGCGACGATGGCCGGGCTCCACACGATCTCGATCCCGGCGGCCCCGGACGGCGGCGTCGATCTCGACGCCTTCCGTGCGGCGCTCGGGCCGCAGACCGCCGCGATCATGATCACGAACCCGTCGACGCTCGGGATGTTCGAGTCCCGGATCGGCGAGCTCCTCGATCTCGTCCACGCCGCCGGCGCGCTCGCCTACATGGACGGCGCGAACCTCAACGCGATCCTCGGCCGGTTCAAGCCGGGCGAGGCCGGCTTCGACGTCATGCACATCAACACCCACAAGACGTTCTCGACGCCGCACGGCGGCGGCGGCCCGGGCGCGGGCCCGGTGGGGGTGGGGGAGAAGCTCCTGCCGTTCCTGCCCGCGCCGCGCGTCCTGCGCGAGCCCGACGGGTCGTTCCGCCTCGAGACGGCGGGCGAGCGTCCCACCTCGATCGGCCGGATGCGCTCCTTCGTCGGGAGCACCGGCGTCCTGGTCCGGGCCTACGCCTACCTCCGGACGCACGGCGACAGCGGCCTCCGGGAGGTGACCGACGACGCCGTCCTCGCCGCGAACTACCTGAAGGCGCGCCTGGCCGCGTCCGGGCTGTACGACATCCCGTTCGACGGCCCCTGCAAGCACGAATTCATCGCCTCGGCCGCGACGATCAAGAAGAAGACCGGGGTCCGGACCCTCGACATCGCGAAGCGCCTCCTCGACCACGGCTTCCATGCCCCGACCGTCTACTTCCCGCTCACGGTCGAGGAGGCGATGCTCATCGAGCCCACAGAGACCGAGTCGGTCGAGACGCTCGATGCCTTCGCCGACGCCCTGATCGCGATCGCGCGCGAAGCCGAGACGGACCCGGAGATGGTGACGTCGGCCCCCCACACGGCCCCCACCCGGCGGCTCGACGAGGTCAGCGCCGCCCGTAGCCCGAACCTCCGCTGGCGGTCCGCAGCGACCGGCAGCTGGACGCCCTGCCCCGACTGAGCGCACGCCGCAGCGTGAACCTTTCGCGCGATCCCGCCGTATCGTGATTAGGCACCGGAGTCGCACTCGGCAGCTGGAGGTTCCGCACGTCGTGGACGATTCCCTCGCGTCCGAGCCGCTCGCGGTCGGACGGCTCGCCGATGCCGAGCTGATCCGCCGGGTTCAGGCCGACGACCTCGACGCCTTCGAGGCGTTCTTCGACCGCTACCGCGGGATCATCCACCGCACCGCCTACGGCCTGACGGGCGATGTCCACGCCGCGGAGGAGATCCTCCAGGACACCTTCATCCGGGCGTATCGCCACCGGGCCTCGCTGCGGACGGACATCTCACCGGTACCGTGGCTCCACCGCGTCGCCCTGAACCTCTGCTATTCCCGCCTCGGACGGCGACGGCTCGAGGTCGAGCCGATCGGGGAGACCGCCACCGAGCTCCGCGACGCGGCGCTCGGACCGCCGGAGCAGATCGAGCGCGAGGAGCTCCGCCGGAGCATCCGGACCGGCGTCGCCGCCCTGCCGCCGAAGCACCAGAGCGTCGTCGTCCTCTACTACCTCCACGGGATGTCGCTCCAGGAGACCTCGGCGGCCCTCGGGATCGCCCTCGGGACGGTGAAGTCGCGGCTCCACTACGCGCTCCACGCGCTCCGCGGCCACCTTGCCGCCGAGCGGCCCGAGACCGCGACCCTGCCGCTCCCGGGAGCGCTCGCCGTCCGCCCCGCCCGAAGGGGCGGCGACCGCTGATGCGCCGCTCGGGCCGCTGCCGCCGCCACGAGCCGGGTCTGACCGCGCTCGCTGCACGGCGTGAGCCGGTGCCGGAGCGTGACGCCCTCTTCGACCACCTCGATCGCTGCGATCGGTGTCGAGCCGACCTCCAGGACATGACGCTGGCCGTCGTGGCCCTGCGACGGTTCGGCGACGTCCCTGAAGGCG
>DASUMJ010000133.1:0-7402 GCA_036277775.1 Candidatus Limnocylindrales bacterium | reverse complement strand
CGGCGTCGGACCACGACCCGCGGGGCCGCCGGCCGCAGCCGGCTCTCGAGCTCCGCGGGCGTCGTCGCCCCGGTGCCCGCCTTCTCCACCGCAGCCCGGAACACCGCGTCGTCAGCCGGGTTCAGCAGGTAGACGACGCGGCGCTCCGACGGCGCCGGCTCGCGGCGCGTCGGAGTGTTCTGCTGCTTCAATCGGTCGATCCCCACGTCTTGCATCACGCTCATGTCTGGCCCTTCGGGGAACCGTAGGGGCGTGCCGGGCGAGAGATGGCTGCGGGTCCGCGCGCTTCCGTGTCGGCGGCATTGCAGTCGGGCGTCGGACGAGGGCACCCGCATTGCGTCCACGTGGTTCCCGCCGCCGGCTCGATCGCTGGTACGCTCCGGCCGATGGCTGCATCGGCGGGCCGCCCGCTCCGCGTCGGCGTCCAGCTCCCGGAGGTCGAGCGCGAGGTCCGCTGGCCGGAGTACCTCGCGATGGCCCGTCGCGCGGAGGAGCTCGGCTACGATTCGCTGTGGCTCGGCGACCACCTCCTCTACCGCCTCCCCGACGGCTCGAGCCGTGGGCCATGGGAAGCCTGGACGATGCTCTCCGCGATCGCGGCGTCGACATCCCGGATCCGGCTCGGGCCGCTCGTCGCGTCGACCGCGTTCCATGCCCCGGCGATGCTGGCGAAGCTCGCCGCGACGGTCGACGAGATCAGCGACGGGCGGCTCGTCCTGGGCCTCGGGGCGGGCTGGAACGAGACCGAGTTCCGGGCCTTCGGATTCCCGTTCGACCATCGAATCGACCGGTTCGAGGAGGCATTCACGATCATTCGCACGCTCCTCCGCGAGGGCGCGATCGACTTCGACGGCCGGTACTACCAGGCCCGCGACTGCGAGCTGCTGCCGCGACCGGCACGGCCGGGCGGACCGCCGCTCCTCGTCGGCAGTCGCGGCGAACGGATGCTCCGGATCACGCTCCCGTATGTCGACGCCTGGAACGTCTGGTTCAGCGACACGGAGAACTCACCGGAGGGCGTGGCCCCGCTGCGCGAGCTCGTCGACGGGATCTGCCGGGACGTCGGCCGCGATCCCGCGGAGGTGGAGCGGACCGTCGCCGTCCAGGTGCGGCTGACCGGCGGGTCAGGCCGGATCCAGGGCGACTATGCGCGGGCCCGCTACGAACCGTTGTCCGGGAGCACCGAAATCATGGCCGAGGCATTGCGCGCCTACGCCCGTGCGGGAATCTCCGAGGTACAGCTCGTGCTGGATCCGATCAGCCTCGCCTCGATCGAGGAATTCGCGAGCGTGCTGGAACAACTTGACCGTCCGCACTGAGCCGGCAGCCCAGCGGGCGTGGTGAAATGAGTCCCCGCGCGAGGTCGCCCGGGCACGAAAGGACGAGGATGCCGAACGGCCGTAACGGGACCCGACGCCAGGATGAGCTCTCGCCGCTCGACAAGCGGATCATCGAGCACCTCCAGGCCGACGGCCGCCGCCCGTTCACCCAGATCGCCCAGGAGTTGGGCGTGTCCGAGGCCGCCGTCCGGGCCCGGACCAATCGGCTCATCGAGCGCGGCATCCTCCAGGTCGTCGGCGTGGCCGACCCCGGCAAGCTCGGGTTCCAGCAGGCGCTCATCGGGATCCGCTGCGAGCCGGGGACCCTCGTCGCCGTGGCCGAGTCGCTCGCCGCCCTCCCGGAGGTCGATTACGTCGTCGTGACGACCGGCCGGTTCGATATCCTCATCGAGATGGTCTCCGAGGACAACGAGGGCCTCCTCCGCTTCCTCACCGACCGGCTCCAGTCGATCGAGGGCGTCCGGGACACGGAGACGTTCACGTACCTCCGGCTCGTCAAGCAGACCTACCAGTTCGGGACCCGCTGAGCCATGCCCTCTGGTGCGGTCCTCCTCGTCATCGCGGTCGCGCTGATCATCAACGTCGTCGTCATGGCCGCGATCGTCCTCCCGCCGCTCATCGGGCGCCGAAGTCCGCTCGCGTCGGTCGGCGAGCCGGAGACCGACCTCCGCGAGCTCGAGAAGGTCGACCAGGCGGCGCTCATCGGCGGGCTCGTGGGCCGGCCCGGCGAGGATCGGGCGACCTACGACCGGATCGTCCGGATCGTGTCATGGGCCTTCCTCCTCGTCACAGCGGTGATCGTCGGCGCCAGCGGGCTGTGGCCCGACACGACGCCCGGCATCTTCGTCCTCCTCGGCGTCGCGGGCGCGTTCGTCCTCCTCGTCCACGACCTCCTCCCGCCTGCCTCGCTCGGGGCGGCGAAGTACGTCCTCGAGGGCACCGTCGCGATCACGTTCGCCACGTTCCTCGTCCTCCTGACGGGCGGCTACGACAGTCCGTTCTTCTTCACCTTCCCGCTCATCGTCGGCGCGGCGGCCCTCGTGGTCCGGCCCACTGCCACGTTCCTCCTCGCGATCGCCGCGGCCGTCGGCTACCTGGTCTCGACGACCCTCGGGAGCGACGCGCCGAGCGCCGTCCAGGTCGCGACGGTCGCGATCGACCTGACGGCCCTCTTCCTCCTCGCCTACGTCGGCTCCGTCATCGGGCGCGAGCAGCGCCGGTCGCGCGACGCCGCCCTCCGCCTCTCGGCGGTCGATCCGCTCACCGGGCTCTTCAACCGGGCGTTCTTCTTCGCCGCCCTCGAGCGCGAGATGGCCCGGAGCGCCCGCTCGGGGCGCGGGTTCTGCCTCCTCATGCTCGATCTCGACGAGCTGAAGGCGATCAACGACGACGCCGGTCACCACGCCGGCGATGCGGTCCTCCGCGCCATCGCCGACACGATCCGGGGCGGGATCCGACGGATCGACGTCGCGGCCCGCTACGGCGGCGACGAGTTCGTGGCCCTCCTGCCGGAGACCGATCCGACGGGCGGCTGGGTCCTCGCCGAGAAGATCCGGCTCGGGGTCGCGGCGCTCCGGATCGAGGACCTCGTCCAGCGGCCGACGGTCTCGATCGGTGTCGTCGCCTTCCCGCGAGACGGCGGCACGGCCGATGCCCTGATGATCAGTGCCGACCGGGCGATGTACGCGTCGAAGCGGTCGGGCCGGAACCGGGTCGCCGGTCCCACCTCCGAGATCGGGGAGCCCGAGCTCGAGGCGTCTCCGGGCGTCCCGGCGGGCCGGGGCGAGGTGGTCGAGCCGCCGGTGTAGCATCCCGGCCATGACCAACCCAAGGGATCCGGGCCAGGCCGCCGGCGCGCGCCGCCTCGGTGACGCGACCCGTGCGATCCGCGCGGCGTCGCGGACGCCGGAGGTGCTCCAGCGTCCCACCTCGGTGCCGATCTTCCAGACCGCGACCTTCACGACCCCCGATGCCGAATCGCTCGGCGAGGTCGCGGCGAATCCCCGGGCGGGCTATTCGTACAGCCGCCTTTCGAACCCGACGACGACCGCGCTCGGCGCCGCCTACGCGGAGCTCGCCGGGGCGGAGGCTGGGCTGGCGCTCGGCTCGGGCATGGCCGCGATCCACGCCGCGTGTGCCGCGGTGCTCAGGGCCGGCGACCGCGTCGTCGCCCCGCTTGCCGCCTACGGCTCGACCCGGGTCCAGCTCGTCCAGTACTTCGGCCGCTTCGGGGTCCAGGTCGAGCTCGTCGACATGACCGACCTCGAGGCCGTCGCGGCGGCCCTCGCCGCCGCCCCGACGCGGCTCCTCTACGCCGAGTCGTCGGCCAATCCGACGACCTTCGTCGCGGACCACCCGGCGCTCGCGGAGCTGGCCCACCGGCACGGGGCGTTCTACATCGTCGACAACACCTTCGCGTCGTCATACGTCTGCCGGCCGCTCGAGTACGGCGCGGACGTCGTCGTCGAATCGGCCACGAAGTACCTCGGGGGCCACAACGACGTCATCGCCGGGGTCGCGGCCGGATCGGCCGCCCTCATCGACGCGCTCGCCCACGTCCAGACCGACACGGGGGCGACGCTCGCCCCGTTCGAGGCCTTCCTCGTCCTCCGCGGGATCCTGACGTTCCCCGTCCGGATGGACCGCCACGGCCAGAACGCCAGGGCACTCGCGACGTGGCTCGAGCGTCACGAGGGGGTGCAGCGCGTCCTCTACCCGGGCCTCCCCTCGCATCCCCAGCACGCGGCCGTCGAACGGCTCTGGCGGCCCGACAACGGCGGCGGGATGCTGGCGTTCGAGGTCGCGGGTGGCCGCGCCGCCGGCCAGGCGATCATCGACACCCTCACGATCGGCGAGCGGACGGCGTCGCTCGGCGGCGTCCACACGATGGTCGTCCACCCGCCCTCGACCTCGCAGCGCCAGCTCAGCGACGAGGAGCTCATCGCGAGCGGGATCGGGCCGGGCCTGCTCCGGGTGAGCGTGGGGCTCGAGGACGTCGAGGACCTCGTCGCGGACCTGGACGGCGCCCTCGCCGTCGCCCGGCAGGCAGCCGCGGCCCTGGTCGACGCCTGATCGCATCGGTCCGATGTCCGCGCTGACCGCGGGCCGGCCGGGAGCCGCGCGGTCGGCGGAGCGACCGGGGAGCGGGTTCGGGGCCCGCCTCGATCGGCTCTGGCTGGGCGTCTGGCGGCTGTTCACGTCGGTGAACTTCGCGGTCCTCCAGATCATCGTCCTGGCGCTCCTCGCGGTCGTCGGGATGACGATCCGGCAGCTGCCGGGATTCGCCTTCCGCTCGGCCGGCGACTATGCCGCGGCGATGGCCGACATCCACGCCCGCTACGACGCCGTCCTCGGCGCCGGGATCGTCGACGCGATGGAGCGCCTCCAGCTGTTCCACGTCTTCAGCTCGACCTGGTTCACGATCGGGCTCATCGTGCTCGTCGTCTCGATCGTCATCTGCACGATCGACCGGACGCCCCGGCTGTGGCGGACGTCGGCCGAGATCCGGGTCGTCCAGCCCGACGCGTACTTCGACCCGAAGCTCCCGGACCGGGTCCGGATCGCCGCCCCGGACCCTGCGGGACCAGTTGGCGCGGGCGGGCTCGACGCCGGCGCGGTTCGCCGGATCCTCCGCCGCCACCGGTTCGCCGTCCGGACGGCCGAGGTCGACGCGGTCACGTACCTGTACGGCGACCGGAACCGCTGGACCAAGCTGGCGACGCTCGTGAGCCACCTCGGGCTGATCCTCTTCCTCATCGCCGCGGCGGTGACCTCGCGGCTCGGCGACGAGCAGGGCCTCGTCGTCGCCGAGGGCGACACGCTCACCGTCCAGCCGATCGGGACGCCGGGGCTGCTCCTCGTCCGGAACAACGGCTTCGAGGCGCCCGGCCTGTTCGAGAACGGCGTGGCGTCCGACTTCGTGACGGACCTGTCGGTCTACCGCGACGGCGAGCTCCTCGCCCGGAAGGCGATCCGGGTCAACGACCCGCTCGCGGCCGGTGGCTACACGTTCCACCAGAACGGCTTCGGACCCGCCCCGAACCTCCGCCTCCGGGACCTCGATGGCGGGATCCTCTGGTCCGCCCCCGTGCCGCTCACCGACCAGGCCGGCGGCCTGCCGTTCGGCACGCTCGCCGTCCCCGGTCGGGAGCTCGGGCTCCAGCTCCTCCTCGACCGGACCTCGGCCGGCGTGGGGACGCTCCTCGTCCTGCCGTACGTCGTCGTCGGCACGAACCCCGACGGCACGCCGGCGATCGAGACGGGCTTCCCGCTCACCGTGACGAACGGCGCGACGGCGACGTTCGAGGCCCTCGATCTCTCCGTCACGCTCGACGGCTTCAGCGAGTACACGCTCCTCATCGCGAAGAAGGACCCCGGCCAGGGGATCGTCTGGACCGCGTTCGCGAGCCTGATCGTGGGGCTCTCGATCACCTTCTACCTGCCGCGCCGCCGGGTCTGGGCCCGCCTCGACCGTGCCGGCGAGCTGTCGCTCGTCGGCCGGTCCGACCGGTACGTCGACTTCGATCGCGAGTTCGGCCGGCTGGTCGACGATCTCGTCACTGCCAGGGGCGCCGCGGGCGGGACTCCGAGGGCCGGGCACCGTGCCTGACCTCGACGACCTCCTGGGTGCCCTGTTCCCCGGCGCGCGTCGTACCGGGCCCGCTTCGAGCCGGCCGATCACCTGGGTCCGGGTCATGAAGGCTCGGGTTCCCGCGTTCGATGCCCTCGAGGCCGGCGACCTCGCCGTCCTCCCGGCCACGGCCCTGGCCGTCGTCGCACCGACCCGCGACGAGGCCCGCGCCCTCGTCGGCGCCTGCGCCGCCGCCCGCCTCTCGGGGCTGCTCCTCGTGGACGGGGACGGTTCCGCGGCCGACGACCCGTTCGCGGCGCTGGAAGCGGAGCTCGCGACGGCGGACCTGCCGGTGGCCCGGATCGCGGCGGCCGACCTCGCCGCGCTGGAGCGGAGCGTCATCGGGTTCCTCGTCACGGAGGGCGCCGAGCTCGATCGCCAGGCGGCACTCCTCGAGGCTCGCCTCGAGCGCCTCGCGCTGGAGGGCGGCGGACCGGCGGGGCTCGTGGGGGCGATCGCGACGTTCCTCGGCCGGGCCGTGGCACTCGAGGGTCGCCGAGGGGATGCGCTCGCGGTCCACGCGCCGGCCGACGCGCCCGATGCGGGGCCGGCCGTCGCCCGCTACCACGTCAGCCCGCGCCGCGCCGTCGCCCTCCGCGTGTCGCTCCCGGCGGCCGGCGGGCCGGCCGGCAGCCTGGCGCTCCTTGGAGATCGGCCGGTGGGGGAGCTGGAGCGGGTGAGCGTGGCCCGGATCGCCGGGCTCCTCGCCCTCGAGCTGTCCCGCGACGAAGCGGTCCGGCGGGCCCGCGACCAGGCGCGCCGAAGCGAGTCGCTGCCGGCGGGCGGGCCGCCCTGGGTGGTGCTCCTGGCCCGCCAGCGGACGCCGGGGACGGACGACGACGCGCCCGAGGCCCGCGAGCGGCGCGAGGCCGTCCGCCGGGAGCTGCGGCTGCTCGCCCCGGGCCGGCGCCTCGCGCTTCGCGGGGACGCCGATTCCCTCGAGATCCGGGCCGTGCTGGCGATCACGGCCGATGCGGAGGGAGCGGAGGGCGCCGCCGACGCGGAGGGCCTCGCGATCGCGACCCGGATGGCGGAGTTCCTCGATCGCACGGTCGCGGTCTCCCGGCCGTTCGGCTCCCGCCTGGACCGCCCCGCAGCGGAGGCGGAGGCCCGCGCGACCCTCGAGAGCGCCGAGAGCCTCGTCGAGCCGCCACGGGTTGCGCGGGCGGCACGGCTCCCCGTCTACCGGCTGTTGGGCGCGCTGCACAACCTGGCCGACGGCGAGCGCCTCGCCCGCGCCCTCCTCGATCCGCTCCTCGCCGGCCGGGCGGACGTTCGGCGGGAGCACATGGCGACGCTCCGGGCGCTCCTGGACCATGGCGGCGTGAACGAGGCCGCCGCCGCCCTCGGCGTCCACCGGAACACCATCGCCTACCGCCTGCGGCGGATCGAGGAGCTGACTGGCTGGCGCCTCTCCGACCCGGAGATCCGG
>DASUMJ010000132.1:0-11856 GCA_036277775.1 Candidatus Limnocylindrales bacterium | reverse complement strand
TTCCCGGGCTGGGCCGACCGGACGGCGATGAACCGCGGCCAGGTCCTCTACCGCGTCGCCGAGCTCATGGAGGGCCGGCGGGACCAATTCGTCGCCGAGGTCTCGCAGGCGGAGGGCCTCCGCGCTGATCGTGCCCGGACGGTCGTCGACCGGGCGATCGATCGCTGGGTCTGGTACGCGGGCTGGGCCGACAAGATCGCCCAGGTCCTGGGCTCCTCGAATCCCGTCGCCTCCGACTACTTCAACTTCACGATCCCGGAGCCCACCGGCGTCGTCGGGATCGTCGCGCCCGAGGCGTCGTCGCTCCTCGGGCTCGTCTCGCGGCTCGCCCCTCCGCTCGTGGCGGGCAACGCCGTCGTCGTCCTGACCTCGGAGACGCGGCCGCTGCCCGCCATCACGCTGACCGAGGTCCTTGCCACGTCCGACGTCCCGGGCGGAGTCGTGAACGTCATCACCGGCTTCAAGTCGGAGCTCGTCCCGGTCCTCGCCGGTCACGTCGACGTCGACGCGATCGACGTCTGGGGCGTGGCCGATGCCGCCCGGCGCGAGACCGAGATCACGGCCGCCGACAACGTGAAGCGGATCGTCCGCCGGCCCGCGGGCACGACCGACGCCCGGTTCGACTGGCTCGACGACCGCGCCGCCGAGCGGCCCGAGTGGATCGCCGCGTACCTGGAGATGAAGACCGTCTGGCACCCGATCGGCGTCTGACATGAGCCCGGAGCCCCGCCCGGGGTGGGAGCGGCGCGCGGTCCGGGATGCCGAGTACGTGCCGTTCGCCGGGCTCCGGCGGAATGCCCGGGCCCTCCTCGTCGGCGGTCTGCTGTTCGCGGGCCTCTGGCTGTTGCCGGACCTGACGCCCGCGCCAGCCGTGCCGCCGGCGATCGAGCTCGCCCACGGCCGCATCGAGGCTTTCCTGCCGGCCGACGCCGAGGATCCGACGACGCCCGACGTGCGGGTCACCGTCCTGGCCGGCCCGCGAGCCGGAACGGTCCTCGACGCCTACCTCCAGGGGCCCGCCGGCCAGCAGGACCTGCCCTCGTACGAGCTCGGCGACGAGGTCATCGTCAGCCTCTCGGTCGGGCCGGACGCGACCTTCGTCGCCGTGTCCGACCGGTACCGCGTGCCGCTCTTCGCGCTCATCATCGGCCTGTTCGCGCTCGGCGTGACGCTCGTCGGCGGCTGGCGCGGCGTCCGGTCGCTCCTGGCCCTCGCCCTGACCCTCGGGGTCGTCGCGAGGATCGTCGTGCCGCTCCTGCTTGCCGGATGGGATCCGGTGCCGCTGGCCGTCCTGTCCGGCTCGGCGGTGACGCTCGTGACGATCCTCCTGACCGAGGGGTTCCGACGGGCGTCCATCGCCGCGGTCGCCGGGACGTTCGCGTCGCTGCTCCTCGCGGCCGGGCTGGCGGCGGCCGCGAACATCCTCGGCGGATTCACCGAGTCGCAGGGCCAGGAGGCGGCGATCTTCCTCGACTCGATCGGCCGCTCCGACCTCGACATCAGCGGGCTGCTCCTCGCGGCCGTGATCTTCGGCGCCCTCGGGGTCCTCGACGACGTCACGGTCACCCAGGCGGCCACGGTCCACGAGCTCGCCGAGGCCGACCCCGGGGCCGGTTTCGGCCGGCTGTTCGGGCGGGCGATGAACGTCGGGCGGTCGCACATCGCCGCGACGGTGAACACGCTCGTCCTCGCCTACCTCGGGGCGTCCCTGCCGCTGCTCGTCCTCTTCGCCGCCGGCGGGCAGGATCCCCTGCTCATCGCGAGCGGCGAGATCGTCGCGGTCGAGATCGTCCGGGCGCTCGTCGGGAGCATCGGGATCGTCGCGGCCGTGCCGTTCACCACGGCGATCGCCGTCGCGCTCGTCGGTCGAGCCCGCGCCGTCCCCGCCGGGCGATAATCGCGCGGGAGTCGAAGGAGGGACACGTGCCGCCGATCATCGAGACCGAGCGCCTGACGAAGTCGTACGGGGTCCATCGCGGGATCGTCGACGTCGATCTCGCGGTCCAGCCGGGCGAGGTCTTCGGGTTCCTCGGGCCGAACGGCGCCGGCAAGACGACGACGATCCGGATCCTCCTCGACCTCATCCGACCGACCTCGGGCGTCGCCCGCGTCTTCGGGATCCCGAGCTCGGAAGACCCCGTCGCGATCCATCGCCGGATCGGCTACCTGCCGGGCGAGTTCAACCTCTACGACCGGCTCACCGGCACGGAGACGATCGAGTACTTCGCGAACCTCCGCGGCGGCCTCGACCGCGCGTACTCCGCGGCCCTCGTCGAGCGCCTCGGGCTCGATCCGTCGCGCCGGTTCCGCGAGTACTCGAAGGGCAACAAGCAGAAGGTGGGCCTCGTCTGCGCCCTCCAGCACCGGCCCGAGCTCCTCATCCTCGACGAGCCGACCGCCGGCCTCGACCCGCTCGTCCAGCAGACGTTCAACGAGATCCTGTTCGAGGCGAAGGGCGAGGGCAAGACCGTCTTCCTCTCGAGCCACATCATCAGCGAGGTCGAGCGGACCTGCGACCGCGTCGCGATCATCCGCGACGGCCGGATCGTCCGGCTCGACACGGTCGATGCCCTCCGCGAGCTCGCCGCCCACGAGGTGGAGCTGCGGTTCGCCGAGCCGGTGGATCCGTCGCCCTACGCCGCGATTCCCGGCGTCGACAACCTCGTGGTCGAGGGGCGGACCCTCCGGATGCTCGTCACCGGGCCGGTCGCGCCGGTCGTCCGGCTCGCGGCCCAGGGCCAGCTCGTCGACTTCGTGAGCCGTGAGCCGTCCCTCGAGGAGGTGTTCCTCGCCGAGTACGGCGACGCCGCGGGACATCCCGTCCGATGACCGCCACCGGCACGGCCCGCGGGGCGGGCACGGCCGTCGAACCCGGCACCCTTCACCCACCGTCGACGGCCGGCCGGCTCCTCGGCCTGGGGTCCGTGTTCGGCAAGGCGATCCGCGACAGCCGCCGCACGGCACTCGCCCTCGGGATCCTCTACGCCGTCATCGTCGTCGCCACGGTCGGGCAGATCGTCTCCCAGTTCGACACGGTCGCCGCCCGACAGCTCATGGCCCTCCAGCTCCAGTCGCTGCCGGAGATCTTCCAGGGGATGCTCGGCCAGCCGATCGGGATCGAGCGGCTCGGCGGCTTCATCTCGTGGCGGATCATGAACTTCCTCCCGGTCCTCTACGGGATCTGGGCGATCATCGCCCTGTCCGGCACCCTCGCCGGCGAGCTGGCCCGCGGGAGCCTCGACATGGTCGCGGCCACGCCGCTCGCCCGGCGGCGTGTCGCCGTCCAGAAGGTCGCGGCGTACCTCGTCGTGCTGGCGGTCACCGTCGCGATCGTCGGGATTGCCACGTACGCGTCGGCGGCCGCGTTCGCGACGCTGCCCGGCGACGAGGTCGCCGCCGATGCCGTCGCGGCCCACATGCTCTGGCTCTACCTGATGATCCTCGCGCCCGGCGCGGCCGCGTTCGCGGCGGCCCCGTTCCTCGGTCGGGGCGGTGCCCTCGGCGTGGGCGCGGTCGTGCTCTTCGCGAGCTTCATCGTCTCGTCATACGCCGACACGATCCCGGCCTTCGATGCCGTGAGGAGCGCCTCCTACTTCGAGCTGACCGCCGGGCACCGCCCGATGGCGGGAGTCTCCGACTGGGGCGCCGTCGGGGTCCTCGGTGCGGCGGTCGTCGCCGGCCTCGTGGTCGGCGTGGAAGCGTTCGCGCGCCGGGATCTCCTCGTGCCGAGCGGCGGCCGCCTGCCGATCCCGCCCCTCCGGTTGTGGGTCGCCGGCCCGTTCACCCGGGGCCTCGGCGAGCGGATGCCGGCGGCGCTGTCGTGGGGCGCGATCCTCGGCCTCTTCGGCATCGTCCTCGGGTCGGCCGGCGACGAGTTCGTCGCCGCCATCGCCGCGGTGCCGCAGATCATCGAGATGATCGAGCAGATCTTCCCCGACGAGGACATCCTCTCCGCGAACGGCCTGCTCCAGCTCGCCTTCTTCCAGGAGGCGATCATCATGCTCGGCCTTGCCGCCGCCACGTTCGTGGGCGGCTGGGCATCCGACGAGTCGGAGCGCCGGCTCGAGGTCGTGCTCGGGGCGCCGATCGGTCGCGCGGCCTGGGCGCTTCGGAGCGCGGCGTCGGTCCTGGCCGCGATGGCGGTCACGGGCCTCCTCCTCGGCGCGGCCCTCGCGACGGGCATGCTCCTCGCGGGGGATGATCCGGGGCAGGCGCTCGTCGGGGTCGCGGTCCTCGCCCTCTTCGGGATGGCCATGTCGGGGATCGGCCTGGCCGTCGGCGGGCTCGTTCGGCCGTCCCTCGCGGCGCCGGTGACGCTCGTCCTCGCCCTTGGGTTCTACCTCCTCGACCTGATCGGGACGATCCTCGAGTGGCCCGAGCCGATCCTCGACATCGCGCTGCAGCGGCACCTCGGGCGGCCGATGGTCGGGACCCTCGACCCCGGGGGCATGGTCCTCTGTGCCGCGATCGCGATCGGCGGGGTCGTCCTCTGCGCCGTCGGGATGCGGCGGAGGGACGTGGGCCGCTGAGCCGCTGCGGCGGCACGGCACGGGCGCGGCGACGCGGCCCGTAGACTCCGGCGATGCCGACCGTCGCGCTCGTCCTCGTCATCGTCGCGGCGGTCCTGCACGCGGCGTGGAACGTCCTCCTCAAGACGTCCGGCGATCCGCTTCGCACCGCCGTGCGGCTCCAGGCGATCGGCACGGTCGTGCTCGTGCCGGTGGGTGTCTTGGCGTGGTTCGCGAAGGGCCGTCCGGAGATCGAGCCGGAGGGCGTCGCCCTGGCCCTCGGCTCGGGCGTCATCGAGGCGGCCTACTTCGTGTTCCTCTCGTCGGCCTACGGCCGTGGGGACCTGTCCCTCGTCTATCCGCTCGCGCGCGGCACCGCGCCGCTCCTCGCGATCGTCGTCGGGATCGGCCTGCTCGGTGAGCGGCTCGGGCCGGTGTCGGCGGCCGGTGTGGCCTGCCTGGTGATCGGGATCCTCCTCGTCGCCCGGCCCTGGCGGGCGCTCCGGGCCACCGGAGCCGAGCACCGCGGTGCGATCGGCTTCGCGCTCATCACCGGGGCCTCGATCGCCGCCTACTCGGCCGTGGACCGGGTGGGCGTGCGGATCCTGGAGCCGTGGCTCTACGGCGCCTTCCTCGCCGTGTTCGCGACGTCCATCCTCGCCATGGTGGTCTCGGTCGGGCGGCGGAGCGGGGTGCTGGCGACGCCGGCGGCGACGCCCCGTCCGACGCCCCTGTGGCGCGACGGCGTCGCCGGGGTCCTGTCGCTCGGCGCCTACCTCCTCATCCTCTTCGCCTACTCGATGGCGCCGCTCGCGGCGGTCGCTCCGCTCCGCGAGTCGGGGATCGTGATCGCCGCGGCCTGGGGCGCGATCCGCCTCGGCGAGGCGTCGGGAGGCGGGGAGGCGGTCGCAAGGATCGCGGCCGCGGCGCTCGTCGTGCTTGGGGCGGTGCTGCTCGCGGTGGCGCCGGGCTGAGGTCCCGCAACCGTCGTCCGCCGTGGGCGCCCGACGGCGTTGCCCCGACGGCGTCGGCCCGGCGGCGTCGCCGAGCGTCAGCCCGCCTCGGCCGCCGGCGGTGGGGGCGTCCGGCCGAAGAGCCGGCGCTGGCCGAACTTGCTGTTCACGAGCGCGACGCCGCCGATGACGAGGGCCGTGCCCACGAGGACCCAGGCATCGACGACCTCGTCGAGGACGAGGGCGCCGGCCACGATCCCCACGATCGGCAGCAGGTACGCGACGAGCGACGTCCGGGTCGCGCCCCACGACTGGAGGAGCCGGAAGAAGCAGAGGTACGCGACGCCCGACCCCAGGAGGCCGAGCCAGATGATCGAGAACAGCGCCCGTTCGTTCCACACGACGTCGAACGGGCGCTCCACGGCGAGCGCGATCGCCGACGTGATCACGAACGCGAACGCCACCTGGAAGAGCGCCGGGATCATCGGCCGCAGGCCGCGCACGTTGCGGCGCGCATAGACCGCGCCGACGCCGTAGGAGAGGGTGGAGCCGATGAGCGCGAGCTCGCCGCCGAGGGCGCTCTCGGTGCCGCTCGCCCCGAGGCTCCGTCCGACGAGCAGCACGACTCCGGCATACCCGACGAGGAGGCCGACGACGCGGTTCACCGTCATCGGCTCGTCATGGAGGAAGAGCGCCGCGATGACGATGACGAAGAGCGGCACGGCGCCGTTCAGGATCGCGGCAAGCGCCGAGTCGACCGACTGCTCGGCGCTCGTGATGAGGGCGAACGGCAGGGCGACGTTCACCACCGACATCACGATGAGGTGGACATACATCCTGGGCTCGCGTGGCAGCGGCTCGCGAGCGATCGCCACGACCGCGACGAGGAACAGCAGCCCGATCCCGAGTCGCGTGGCGACGAGGGTGAACGTCGGGAGCGTCTCGACCCCGATCTTGATGAACAGGTACGAGCTGCCCCACATGAGCCCCAGAGCCAGGAAGAGGGCCCAGTCGAGCCGGGAGCCGCGGGACGTCATGCTCGGATCATACGGATATTGGCCTATCGAGATGGGCCAAACTGTGACGGTGCCGTGCGGGTGGTGTCCAGAAGCCACCTCGCGGCCCTCGCCGCCCGCCGCGACCGTCCCGGCAGGTTACTTGCCTATGGGCTACTATTGACCGACCCCGTCCGCGCGGTGGCGGTCGACCCGCCGAGATTGCAGCAGAGGAGGCCGCGATGCTCCAGCTCACCCCCGACGCGACGAGCCACCTCGTGCGCGTTCGGCGCAAGCGCGGTCTCGATGACCAGAACGGCGCACGGTTCGTCTCCAGGGGCACGGGCGTCGGCTTGACCTTCACCGCTGGCCCGGAGCCCGGCGATGAAGTCATCGATCAGGCCGACATCGCGGTGTTCGTCGCCCGCGAGGTCGCCGAGGCGCTCGACGGGTCCGTCATCGATGCTCGCCTCGAGCAGGGCCGGTCCGTCCTCGTCCTCCGGCGCCATGCGAGGATCGACGCTCGGGGCGCCGAAGCCAGGAGCTGACCACCCCGCTTCCCGCGACGCGCGGATGCCTCAGATCCGCAGGATCGCCTCGAGATCGGACAGGAAGACCGTCGCGCTGCCGTGGCGCACATGCGCCGGCAGGTCCTCGAGGCGACCCAGGAGCACCGGCGGAAGCTCGATCTCCCGGCTCGAGCACTCGCGCTCGAGAATGGCCAGGACCGCGGGGACCGCACCGTCCTCGAGCCCGAGCATGAGCGTCGAGTTGCTCATCCGGAGATATCCGCCTGTCGACTGAAGCTGCGTGACACGGTGGCCGTCGGCCTCGAGTGCCGTGATCACCTGGTCTGCATCCAGCTCGTGGACGATCGCGACGAGCAGCTTGCTCACGGCAGGCTTCCTTCCCGGTGGCTGTGGCGGTGGTTCACCGATTGTCGGGCTCGGCGCGATGGCCCGCTAGGGCCGGACGGTCTGCGGCGGAGCGAGGATCCCGCTGCGAGGCTCCAGCCCCCACGTCTCGAGCGAGAGCAGGCGCGCCGCGCCACCGACGGCAGCGAACGTCGCCGTTCGAGGGGCCGGCGAGCGACTCGGCAATCGAATGGTCGCCATCGTCCGTCCGTCGGTTTCGATCTCCAGGATCGAGGCGTCGACGATCAACCTGATTCGCAGCTCCGGGCCGGTGGCTCGAGGCAGCGTGGCGGCCGTCATCGCGCTGCGGCCGGCCACTCGCACGATGCCGCGACGAGCGACGGACAGGGAGCGCTCGACCGGGCGATAGGCCACCCTGACGTCCGGATCCGACGGGTCGCCACCGCCCAGTTCGAGGACGATCTCCGTGGCATCGCGAGGCTCGAGCGTCGCCGCCATCTCGAACGGCTCACCCGGCATCGCGAAGGGCGTGGGTGCCGCGTCGGGAGTCAGTTCGTGTGGCCCGGTCCGGGTGCCGGAGCCGCGCAACGCGCTCACCTCGGCCGCGAGCGCCAGTTCCACATGGCCGTCAGCGTCGATCGAGACGATTCGTGGCAAGGTCAGCGAGCCGGCCCACGCACGATCGGAATCCCTCGCCGGAGGATCCTCCGGGATCCAGCCCAGGAGCAGCCTGCGGCCATCCTCGAGGACCGCCGTCGCCGGCGCATAGAAGTCCGGGCCCATTCCGAGCCGCTGCGCGTGGTCGATCGCGAAGCCATCGTCGCGGAGGTGGCCCACGAAGGCCATGACGTGCGACGGTCGGATGCCCGGCAGCCGGTCGAGCACGGACACGATCAGGACGTCGGCCTCGGCGAAGCGAAGGAGTTGGGGGCATTCCCACATCGGACCGTCGCCACCGGCCGAAGGGTCGACATCGTCGACGGCCAGCACCGGGCCGACGTAACCCCACGCGAGAAGGTCGTTCGACGCATAGCGGAGGACCGTTCCGCGTCCGTCGGTGGTGCCCGCCCCCACCAGCATCCCCCAGCCGGCTCCGTCACGCCAGACGAACGGGTCGCGGAACAGGTCCGGCTCGATCCCCGCCGGCGGTCCGCCGATCAGCGGGTTCCCCGGGTCCTTGGACCACTCCACGAGGTCGTCATCGGTACTGATCGCCCGGCAGACCGACTGGCGCCGTAGATCGCCGTCGAGACGGACCCCGGTGTAGAAGAGCGCGGCGGTGGGGCCGTCCTTCACGATGCTCCCGGACCAGCACCCAAAGGCATCAGGAGCACCGGCCTCGCCGGGCGACAGGGCCAGTGGCAGATGCCGCCAGGTCACGAGGTCGTCGCTGACGGCATGCCCCCAGTGCATCCGGCCCCACTGCGGTTCGTCGGGATTGTGCTGGTAGGTCACGTGCAGCACGCCGCCGACGAGCAACAGGCCATTCGGGTCGTTCAACCAGTTGGCCTGCGGCGTGAGGTGGATGCGCGGCCGCTCGGGATGCTCGCTCGGGGTCGGCAAGGCAGGTGTCCCCCTTCGCGGCACGCTCACATTCCTTGCCAGTAGGCTATCATGGACGACTCCCCGCCATGGCGAGATGCCACGCGGGCGGGGCGTCCGGGTCACATTCGTCCGTCCGCTTCGCGGCGACTGAACGGACTCGAGCGAGGAAGGAACGCCCGATGCCGCGTCCACACCGGCGAATCCTGATGATCTCGCTCCACGGCTATGTCTCGGCCGAGCCCGAGCTCGGCCGACCCGACACCGGGGGCCAGGTGGTGTACGTCCTCCGGCTCTCCGAGAGCCTCGCCCGGCTCGGCTACCGGGTTGACATCATGACCCGCCAGTTCGAGCGGCAGCCGGCGATCGAGGCCGTCAACGACCGCGTGCGGATCATCCGCATCCCGAGCGGTGGACCTGCGCTCATCCGTAAGGAATGGATGTGCGACGTCATCCCCGAGTGGGTCGACAACGCGGCGCGATACGTTCGCTCGAAGAACCTGTCGTACGCGTTCATCGACAGTCACTACTGGGACGCCGGACTGGCCGGTGATGCGCTCTCGCGACGGCTCGGCATCGATCATGTCCATACCCCGCATTCGATCGGGTCCTGGAAGCGCGACAACATGGACGGAGATCCGGCAGAGCTCGAAGCGCAGTACAACTTCACCCGCCGCATCCGGGACGAGCGGGCGGTCTATCACAGTGCCGACGCGCTCGTCGCGACAACGCCGCAGCAGCGCGACATCCTTGTCAACGGCGAATACGACGTGCCCCTCGAGAGCGTCGCCGTCGTGCCGCCCGGCTTCGATGACACGCGGTTCTACCCGGTCTCCTCGGCGACACGGCAGGCGCTCAAGCGCGAGGCCGGATTCGACGGACCGCTGATCCTCGCGCTCGGCAGGGTGGCCGATAACAAGGGGTACGACCTTCTCCTGCGGTCGCTGCCGACGGTCGTGTCCCGGGTCCCGGCGGCGCGACTCCTGCTGGCCGTCGGATCGACCGACCCCACGCCGGGCGAGTCGCGGCAGGTCGAGGATCTCCGCCGACTGGCCGCCGAGCTCGGCGTCGTCGACCGGGTGATCTTCCATGACCACATCGCCGACGAGGATCTGGCCGACACGTACCGCATGGCCGACGTCTTTGCCCTCAGCTCCCGCTACGAACCATTCGGGATGACCGCCGTCGAGGCGATGGCGTGTGGCACGCCCGCCGTGATCACGACCGAAGGTGGTCTCTGGGAGATGGTCGCCTGGGGACTCGAGGCTCTCTACGCCAACCCGCTCGACGTCGAGGCATTCGGGCACGCCTTGGCGACGGTGCTCCTCTACCCGCGAGTCGCCGAGCAGCTCGCGCGGTTCGGTTCGCAGCGTGCCCGCTCGACCTTCACCTGGAACGGGATCGCGCAGCAGCTGGTCAATGTCCAGCAGCTCCGCGCGCTCACCGACCGGGAGCCCGTCGTCGGCAGTCCGGAGCGGGGCCCGCGACACGCCACGGCGACCGAATCCGAGAGCCCGACGAGGGAGGTCGAATGGGTGCCCGCCGCATCCTCGTGACCGACCTCGACGGGACGCTCCTGGGTGACGACGACGCGCTCGACAGGTTTGCCAGCTGGTACGCGACCAGCGAGGACCGATACCGGCTCGTCTACGCAACGGGCCGATCGCTTGGCGAGCTCCGAGCGCTCATCGCTCGAACCAGGCTCCCCGAGCCGGACGCCCAGAGCGTGTCGGTCGGGACGGAGCTGTACGACCGCGCCGGATCGCCGTGGCCCGGGTGGAGCGAGCGATTCGAGGGGTGGGACGCCGCTCGAGCCCGGCGGGCACTGGCCGGCATCGGCTGGCTCCGACCACAGGACGCCGGGGCCCAGACCCGGTTGAAGGCAAGCTTCACCGCTCCGGGGTTGACCGCCGACGAGCTGGACCTCCTGCGCGCCGCCTTGGAAGCGGCCGGCCTCGAGGCCACGCTCGTGTACAGCTCGAGCCTTTACCTTGACGTGCTCGCGCCGGGATCGGGCAAGGGGGAGAGCGCCGCCGTCCTCGCTCGTGCGTGGGGAGCTCGCGACAGGGACGTGCTCGTGTTCGGTGATTCGGGGAACGATCTCCAGATGTTCCAGCGAGGTTTCCGGGGAACCGTCGTCGCGAACGCCCTGTCCGAGCTCACAAGGGCCGTTGGTCCGGGGACGTATCGATCCCCCCATCCGTTTGCCGACGGCGTGCTCGACGGGATTCGCCACTGGTCGCGTCGCGCTGACGCATGATCGGCGCTCGATCGAGCGCGTCCGCCGCGCGAGCCAGCGCCTGCCGAGCTGCGGGGTCCGATTCCAGGGCCGTCGCGAGGTCGACGATCAGCGACTTCCGGTGGGCGATGATCGACGCTCGAGCCCGCTGACCATCCCCGGTGAGTCGGGCGATCGCCGTCCGCCGATCGCGACTGTCCCGGGTGACCTCCACGAGCCCACGTCGCTCGAGGCGACGCAACTGGCGGCTCGTCGCGGGAAGCGTCACGCCCACCCGACGGGCGACCTCGCTCATCCGCGTCCCTTCGGGTGACTCACCCAGGATGACCACGACGCGCCACTGGGGGAACGTCAGGTCGACTCCGGGGCGGGCAGATGCGATCGCGACCGTCGTCATCGCGACCCCCGCGAAGATGATCCGCTCGAGGGATTCCGCTGCTGCTGGGTCGCTCATCTTCCATCTCATCGAACCGGGCCGGCCGCGAGTCCCACCTTCAGGACGCGACGACCCGCAGTCTATCGTCCGAGGCGAGTGACGGGCCGTCTGGAACTCCCCAGTCCGGTGCCCGCCGGTCGCACGTGATCGTCCGCTAGGATCGGCATCGTGACGACCTCGCCGGCGGCGCTCCTCGACGCGCTCGTCGCCGCCTTCCCCGAAGCCGCGGCGGCCGAGCGCTCCCGGCTCCGGGTCGTCCGTGCGCCGGGGCGTGTCAACCTGATCGGCGAGCACACCGACTACAACGA
>DASUMJ010000131.1:0-3469 GCA_036277775.1 Candidatus Limnocylindrales bacterium | reverse complement strand
GACCGACTGAGTGCGGTACCTGCTCGATTCGACCGTGCTCATCGATCATGCCAACCGGGACGTCGCGGCGATGCGACTGGTCCGGGGATTGATCGAGGAAGGCCACGACCTCTACACCTGCGATGTCGTCACGTGCGAAGTGCTCTCGAAGGGCGAGCCGGACGACGTCCGCCATGTCGAGATCCTGCTCGATGCCCTCGAATACGTGTCGACTACGCCGAGCGCTGCGGGATGGGCGGGCGCATCCCGGCGCAGCCGCCATGCGGCCGGTGGCAATCGCGCGCTCGGTGACGCCCTGATCGCCGGGATCGCGATCGACCTGGATGCCATCGTCGTCACCCGGAACCGGCGGGACTTCGCGCGGCAGGGGGTTCGGACGCTCGAGTACTGATCAGGCTGGCCGTGCGGGCGGGCCGTGGATCCGATGAGCGGTGAGGGATAGCGTTCCCGCGAGGAGCAGGACCGAGATCGCGGCGATGAGCCAGCCGGCGATCGCGAAGTCGCCCGTCGCGTCCCGGATCGAGCCGAGGAGGACCGGCCCGATCGACGAGATCAGGTAGCCGACCATGAGCATCAGGGCGGCCACCGACGACGCCTCGACCGGCGAGTCGGACGCGTCGAGCGGGAGCGTCAGGCACAGCGGGAACGTCAGGCCGACCCCGAACCCGAAGAGTGCGACCGAGGGCACGGCCAGCGGGTCGCCCGCCGGTCCGCCGCCGCCTCCGGCGGCGACCCCGATGGCTCCGAGCAGTGCCGCAAGCGAGGCCGCAGCGAGCTGCAGCCGGCGCGAGCGAATTGCCGTCGTCACGAGCGGCACCACGAGCGTCGCGATGATGCCCATCCCGGAGAACAGGGCGGTTAGCAAGGCACCGTCCGCGGCGGCCCAACCGCGCTCGAGGTAGATGCTGGCCAGCCAGGCGACGCCGGCGTGGAACAGCAGCGACTGGATCCCGAAGACGATCCCGAACAGCCACGCAATCCCGCGACGCCATGGCAGCGTGGGTCGCCGCAGGGCGATCCGCCGTCCGTGGCCGTCGTGCGGTGCGAGGAGCCACCACGCGACGAGCGAGCCGATGGCGCCGACCGAAACCGCTGCGAACGCCCCGCGCCAGCCGCCGAGGACCGCCGCGAGGGTCACGGCAAGAGCGGCTGTGGAAGACGCTCCGACGATGTAGCCCATCGCGTAGGCGCCGGTACCGAGCTCCGGGTTGCGCGGCGCGGCGCGCCGGACGACCTGGGCCAGGACGGGCCCGACGACGCCCATCCCGAGCCCGATCCCGACGGTCAACAGGATGACCGGCGCCGCACCCGGCGCCACCGCCCGGAGGAGCCCGAAGCCGGCGACCGTCGCGAGGCACGCGGTCACGACCCGGGTCGGTCCGATGGATGCCGCGAGGACCGGACCGAGCGGGGCGAGGATGGCCATGCACAGGACCGGGATGGACGACAGCAGGCCCGCGACGCCGTGCGGGATCGCGAGGTCGGCCTGGATCTCCGGCAGCAGCGGCCCGACGACGAGGACCGGCCCGCGAAATGCGAGGCCGGCGACGAAGAGCGCTGCGACGACCCGCCACAGCGGAACCCCGGGCGGCGCGACGTCGACGCCGGCCGGCGGGGGCTCCAGCTCCACCGGCAGCGGCTCCAGTGCCACCGGCGGCGCCTCCGTCGCGCTCGTCGTGGACAGCTCGTCGACGGTCACGCGCCGGCCCGCAGCCGGGCTCCGATCCGGGCTGCCGCCGCCCGGACCGCCGCACCCACGGCGGATTCCGTGCCGGCCGCCGGGAAGCGGTATGTCGGGCCGTGGACGTGGACGGCGGCGACGACCTCGCCGTCGGCCCCGGCCACCGGGGCCGCGACCGACGTGATCCCTTCCGCGAACTCGTCGAGGACCCACGCGTGGCCATCGCGCCGCACGTCCCGCAGCCGCTCGAGGAGCGTGCCCGCGTCGACGAGCGTCCGGGCCGTGAACCGCTCGAGCGGCACCGCGAGGTAGCGGGCGATGGCCGGTGCCCCGAAGTGGGCGAGGAACACCTGCCCCGACGAGACCGCGTGCATCGGGATCCGCGAGCCGGTCCAGTCGCGGACCTGGACCGGGTTCGGCGAATCGACCTGGTCCATGTAGTGCACCGTCCGGCCGTCCGGCACGGACAGCCCCGCGGCCTCGCCGAGCTCGCCGGCCAGGGCGACGAGCGTCGGATGGGCAAGCGCCACGAGCCCGCGCCGGTCGCGCATGCCCGAGGCGAGGGTCACGAGCCGCGGCCCGAGGCGGTATCGCGTGTCGCCCGGGACCTGCTCCACCGCGCCCTCGCGCTCGAGCGAGGCCAGCAGCCGGGCCGCCGTCGACTTGGCGAGCGCGGTGCGCGCGGCGACCTCGGTGACGCCGATCGGCCCGTCGGCGAGCGTACCGAGCACGGCAAAGGCCCGTTCGATGCTCTGGACTCTGGACATCGACCCCCTCGTCCGCTAGGCTGGCCGCACAGTCGTTCCATCATACGGCATCGTTCCACGATGTGGAACCCCGCCGAGCTCCGGAGCACGACAACCGATGACCCAGGACGGCTACCAGGACATCGACCTCAACGCCCTGCCCGACGGCGAGCTCGTCGAGCAGATGCACAACGACCTCTACGACGGCATGGCGCCCGAGATCACCGAGGGCACGAACATCCTCCTCGCCCGCGGCTGGTCCGCCGATCGCGTCCTCAACGACGCCCTCGTCGAGGGGATGCGGATCGTCGGCATCGACTTCCGGGACGGCATCCTCTTCGTGCCCGAGGTCCTCCTCGCCGCGAACGCGATGAAGGCCGGCATGGCGATCCTCCGGCCGCTGCTCGCCGAGACCGGCGCGAAGCCGATCGGCAAGGTCGTCATCGGCACGGTCAAGGGCGACATCCACGACATCGGCAAGAACCTCGTGGCGATGATGCTCGAGGGCGCCGGCTTCGAGGTCCACGACCTCGGCATCAACACCGACGCCGACAAGTTCATCAACGCCCTGGAAGAGCACAAGCCGGACATCCTCGGCATGTCCGCGCTCCTCACGACGACGATGCCGTACATGAAGGTCGTCATCGAGGAGCTGAAGAAGCGCGGGATCCGCGACGACTACATCGTCCTCGTCGGCGGTGCGCCGCTCAACGAGGAGTTCGGCAAGGCCGTCGGCGCCGATGCCTACTGCCGCGACGCGGCGGTCGCGTCGGAGACTGCACGCCGCCTCGTCGAAGAACGCCGTGCGCAGGTCGCCTGACGGCGCGTCCATCCGGCGCGGGCGCGCGTTGCCGCCTGCGGGCGCTCGCTCACGCACCGTCGATGTGCGCTCGCTCGCGTCCTCGGCGGCGCCTTCGGCGGCGCTCGGGCTGTCGCGCCCTCGCATGCGACCGCTTGTCATCGGCTGCGGCGCGCTCGCGCGGGAGCTCGTGGCCCTCACGCGCCGGGCCGGGTTCCCCGAGGTCGACCTGACCTGCCTCCC
>DASUMJ010000130.1:0-9194 GCA_036277775.1 Candidatus Limnocylindrales bacterium | reverse complement strand
CGGCCGACGCTGAAATCGCCCTCCAGCGTCGTCCCGCAGCTCCGGCAATGGAGCCGGGTGACCGCGAGCTCGCCGGAGCAGACGGGGCAGGTGGAGATGACGTCGTGCGGCATGCGGTGTGATCCTTGATCCGTGGCGTGTGGACCACGTTATCGCATATCGCCTTTCACTTTGTCAATACCCGACTTCACTTTTCGTAAGTGAGGTTCCGACCCATGCGGCGCCCGGCCGTTCGCGAGCCTATCCCGCTCCCTACGCGTCCGGCCTCGTGATCGCGGCGACGGTCGCCGCGGCCGCCCGCTCCAGGTCGGCGGGGGCGAGCTCCACCTGGAGGCCGCGGCGCCCGGCCGAGACGAGGATCGTGGCCTGGCCGCTCGCCGAGGCGTCGAGGACCGCGGGCAGCCGGCGCCGCCCACCGATCGGGCTGATCCCCCCGACGACGTACCCGGTCGCGCGTTCTGCGACCGCCGCCTCGGCGAGCTCCGCCCTGCGGCCGTCGAGCGCGGCCGCGAGGCGCTTCAGGTCGAGCGAGGCCGCGACCGGGACGATCGCGAGCGCCAGCCGCCCGTCGACGTCGACGACGAGGGTCTTGAAGACGCGGTCCTCCCCGACCCCGAGCGCGGCCGCGGCCTCCCGCCCATAGGCCGGCCGCGCCCCCCGATCCGGTCCGCGCCGCGCGGGCGGCTCGTACTCGTGGACCCGGAACGGGACCCCGGCTCGCGCCAGCGCGTCCGTGGCCCGGGTCCCCCTGGCGCTCATCCGTGGATCCTACCGGCGGCCGCCGGCCTCGATCCCTCCCGATCGGCTATCCTCGGGGGGCCTGCCTCTCGTCCCGGCGCCGCGCGCGCGGACTGGAGGGGCGGCAGACCAGGAGACAGCTTGACCTTCGACTCACTCGGCATCTCGGCCGATCTGGTCGCGATGGTTGCCGAGGAGGGCTACACCGAGCCCACCCCCGTGCAGGCAGCCGCGATCCCACTCGTCCTCTCCGGTCGCGACGTCCTCGCCGCGGCCCAGACCGGAACCGGCAAGACGGCCGCCTTCGTGCTGCCGATCCTCGACCGGCTCCGCCACCACGCGAACACCTCCTTCTCGCCGGCTCGCCACCCCGTCCGGGTCCTGGTCCTCGTCCCGACGCGCGAGCTCGCGATGCAGGTCGACGAGAGCGTCCGGACCTACGGTCGGACGGTGCCCCTCCGATCGACGGTCGTCTACGGCGGCATCCCGATCGAGCCCCAGATCAAGGCCCTCCGCGCCGGCGTCGAGATCCTCGTCGCCACGCCGGGCCGCCTGCTCGATCACGTCGGCCAGCGGACCGTGAACCTGAGCCAGGTCGAGGTCCTCGTCCTCGACGAGGCAGACCGGATGCTCGACATGGGCTTCCTGCCCGACATCCGGCGGATCATCGAGCTCCTCCCGGCCCGTCGCCAGAACCTCATGTTCTCGGCCACGTTCTCGGACGACATCCGGCGCCTCTCGGGCTCCATCCTCCGGGACCCGGCGACGGTCGAGGTCGCGGCCCGGAACACCGCCGCCGAGTCAGTGCGGCAGCTCGTCTACCCCGTGGACCGCGACCGCAAGGAGGCGCTCCTCGCCCACCTCGTCTCGAAGTACGACTGGCGCCAGGTCCTCGTCTTCACCCGGACGAAGATCGGGGCGACGCGCCTCGCGACGTACCTCGACCGGCGGGGCCTCGACGCGGTGGCGATCCACTCGGACCGGACCCAGCCGGAGCGGACCCGGGCGCTCGAGGGCTTCAAGTCCGGCGAGATCCGGGTCCTCGTCGCGACCGACGTCGCGGCCCGCGGCCTCGACATCGAGGACCTGCCCCACGTCGTGAACTTCGAGCTCCCCTGGGAGCCCCAGGACTACATCCACCGGATCGGCCGGACCGGCCGGGCCGGCGCGACCGGCGACGCCGTCAGCCTCGTCTCCATCGACGAGACCGACCTCCTCCGCGGCGTCCAGCGCCTCCTGAAGCTCGCCATCCCGTGGACCGTCGAGGAGGGCTTCGTCCCGGATCGCAACGCCGAGCCGCAGCCGCTCCGCGGGCCCGCGGCCGGACGCCCGATCCGGACCCACCACTACGCCCACCGCGCACGGCGGACGCGCTCGGGGAGCAGCCCGCGCGGCTGACGCGCCCCCGGCGCCGCCGTCCCGCGAGCGGCCGTCAGGCCAGGGGCCGGCCGGCGGCGGACAGGAAGTGCGCCCCGGGGAAGTAGAACCCGAGGTCGATGTCGGCCGCGACGCGCTCCACGGCGTAGCGGTTCACGGATGCGTGCGGGCGCTCGACGCGGCCCGCCTCGGGCCGTCCGACGAGCTCCACCCGCACCTCGCGGATGAGCACGAACGGGCCGCCCGGCCGCGACAGGGCCCGCCCGGGGTCGAAGCCCGGCAGCGTCGGCAGCTCGCCGCTGACCCGGTACGGCCCCATGTCGAGCTCGACCGGGTGCCACGCCGAGTGGATCGGCAGGTCCTCCTCGTCCGAGCAGAGCAGGAGCAGGTCATCGGTGTCGAGATGGAGCCGTCCGCGGGGCTCCGGGGCCCCGCCCCCGAGCGGGTAGAACGTCGCTCCTTCGAGGTCGACGGGACGCTCTTCCTCCGGGCCCTCGTGGGGCGGTGACCATCGGTCGACCGCCCCGCTCACGATTCCCCCGGCGGTGAAGGCCTCGATCTGCACGGTCGCTTCCCCCGGCGATGTGTCCGGCCAGCATCCGGCCCGACGCGCGCGCGCGACAGCCCCATCGGTACCGGCCGGGGTCCGGCGGTGGTACCGGGTCCCGCGATTCCGGTTCCGGCGCGCACCGCCGCGCGTTGCCGTCGACGCCGTCTGCTCAGGCGGGCCGCTGGCCGCCGCCCGTGTGATCCGGGGCGACGATCGCGAGCAGTGCCCGGAGGAGCGGCGTGGTGTCGAACCGGCTCTGGTTCGTCGTGATCGCGATCGCGATCCGGTCCTCCGGGAGCCATCGGAGGATGGTCCGGGCACCCACGAGCCGGCCGGAGTGGCCGTACGTTACGCGGCCGTCGACCTCGAAGACCTGGACGCCGAGGCCGTACGGGTAGGGTGGCTCGAGGGCCATGACCGAGTCGGCGTCGGCCACCATCTCGGCCAGGAGCTCCCGCGGGAGGATCCCGCCGCCGTACAGGGCCCGCGCCCAGCGAGCCAGGTCGTGGGCGCTCGCGGCGATCGAGCCGGCCGCGCCCGTCGCGGTGGTGATCGCGGTGAACGGCCGGATGTCCGAGCCGTCGGTCACGTCCTGCGGCCGGGCATCCAGGCGCGCCGAGGTGTAGCGGTAGGCCGTCGGCAGCTCCGCGGTCGGGGGCTCGAAGCCCTGGTAGGAGACGGACCGAAGACGGAGCGGGTCGAAGAACCGGGCGCGGAGCTCGGCGGCGAGGGAGCGGCCGGTCAGGCGCTCGACGATCCGGCCAAGGAGGACGTAGTTCGTGTTCGCGTAGTGGTAGCCCTTGCCGGGCGGCGCGACGGGCCGCCCGGCGTAGGCCAGCGCCTGGTCGGGCGTCCAGACCGCGGCCGGCGCGCCGCGGACGGCCCGGTCGAGCGACGGGCTGACCAGGTAGTCCCGCAGGCCGCTCGTGTGGTCGAGGAGCATCCGGATCGTGATCCGCGGGTCGACGGGCTCGCCGCCGACGAGCGTCCCCGCCAGCAGCGGGGCGGCGGGATCGTCCAGGCCCACCCGTCCCTCGTCGACGAGCAGCAGGATCGCGGCCGCGAGGAAGGTCTTGCTGACCGACGCGATCGCGAACGGCGTGTCGGTCGTGAGCCGCCGGCCGGTGGCGAGGTCCGCGACCCCGGCGGTGCCCGACCACTGCCGGCCGTCCGCGAACAGGACGCTCGCCTGGATGCCCGGCGCGGCGAGCGCGGCGCGGCCCTCCTCGAGGGCGCGCTGGAGTCGGTCCGTGATCCCGTACCGCTCGATGCTGGAGCGAAGGCGCGGCGTCGGGGACGGCGGTGCCGGGGTGGGCTCCAGCGTGGGTGACGGTGGCGGGGGGCTCGTCGGGGCGAAGGACGCCGGGGCCAGGCCGCTCGGCGAGGCGGCAGGGATGACGAGGAGCCCCGAGCCGACGGCAACGGCCGCCGTCGCGAGGATCGCGACGGCGACGGCGAGGACGTACGGCAGGCGGCGGTGCACGGTCGGATGGAGCCTCGCGACGGATGGGGGCGCAGGTGCGACGATACCGCGGCCCGTCGCGTGACCCGGCGGCAGCAGATGAGCGGAGGCGAACGTGGCGGACGGATCCTCGATGAGCGCGCCCGACCTCCTTCGGGCGGTCGGCCTGCGACCGGACGGCCCGGTGCTGTGGGGCCGGCCGCTCACGACGCGCTCACCGGGCGTCTATATCGTCGAGCTGCCCGAGCCGCTCGCCGCGGCGCCGATCGAGCTGACCCGTGTCGGGAAGTGGATCGAGCGCCTGCCCGCACTCCGGCTCGACGGCACGCGCCCGACCTCGAAGGCCGTCGCCGCCCGGCTCGCGTCGCTGTGGCTGCCCGCCGAGCAGGTCGTCTACGTCGGGGCCACGTCCGGGAGCCTCGGGAGCCGGGTCCTGGCGCTCGCCCGCCACGTCGTCGGGGACCGGCGGCCGCATGCCGACGGGCATTGGCTCCACCTCCTCATCGGGATCGAGCGGGCCCGGATCTGGTTCGGCGAGACGGACGCGACCGAGGAGTACCTCGACGCGGCCCTCGACGCCTTCGCGACGTCGGCGGCCGGATCGTTGCCGCCGGGCCGGCCGGGTGAGGCCCTGCCGTTGCCATGGGCAAACCTCCGGCGGCCCACGGGCGAGCGCCAGTGGAGCGGCCTGACCGGCTCGCTCCTGCCGGACGACGCTCCGCCGCGGCAGCCCGCGCCGGGCACGACCGTGGTCGACGTCCCGCCCGGTGACGCCGACGGAGCGCGGGTGGAGGATCGGGGCTCGGGAACGACGCGTCGATCCCAGGTCCCCGGCAGCGCGCCGGGACGAGCGACCGCCCGCACGGCACCTGCCCTCCGCGCACCGCGGGCCACGAAGGCCAGGGTCGTGCCGCCGTCCGCGCGGGTGGAGCCGGTGCCGCTCAGCGCGGACGCCCTCACCCGCCTCGAGGCGGAGATCGACGAGCTGACGCGGGTCCGGCGGCCGGACGTCGTCGCCCGGATCAAGTCGGCCCGTGAGCTCGGCGACCTCCGGGAGAACGCGGAGTACCAGTCGGCACGGGAGGAGCAGTCGTTCCTGGAGGGCCGGATCCGGCTCCTCGAGGAGCGTCGCCGGAATGCGGTGGTCCTCGAGGAGTCCACGGGCGCCCACGCGACGATCGGCTCGACGGTCGTCATCGAGCAGGACGGCGAGCCGGTGACCTACATCCTCGTCGGCTCGACGGAGTCGGATCCGGCGTCCGGCCGGATCAGCGTCGCGTCACCGGTCGGCGCGGCGCTCCTGAAGGCCACGGCCGGCGACGAGGTCGAGGTCAGGACGCCGCGAGGCGCCGTCCGCTACCGGGTGCTCGAGGTTCGCTAGGGCACGTCCGGGCCCCGGGCGGCTCAGGACGCGGTGCGGCGCCCGAGGAACCCGGCCGCGAGGATCACGAGACCCAGGACGACGAGGCCGCCCGCGAGCAGCGTCTCCGCGCCCACGAATGCCACGCCGTTCAGCCCGAGCACGCCCTCGAAGAAGATCCCGAACCCGAGGAAGAGCGCCAGCCCAACGCCGAGGATCGGGAGGCCCGACCGGACGGCCTCGCGCTCGCCGGTCACGAGCCCGTAGGCGAGCAGCCCGAGCCCGACGCCGCCCGGCGCGACGAGCGCCCAGGCGTAGGCCCACGTGGCCCACAGGTCGGTGGTGTTCTGGAACGCGAGCACGATCCCGACCATCGTCACGATCCCGCCGGGCACGGCGAGCGCCATCCCGGCCGGACCCCGGGTCGCGACCGCGAACGCGAAGAGCAGCAGCCCCGGCACGATCACGAAGAGCGGCCACCCCAGCCCGAAGGCATCGAAGCCCAGGCCCCGGGCAACCAGCGCCAGGACGCCGACGACCAGCAGGATCGCGCCGACCACGATCATGCCCCGGCGCTCCGGCTCGCGAATCTCCTGCATCACCCTTGTTCCCTCCACGTCATGGGACCACGGTAGGATGCTCGCTGCCGCGCCGCAAACCCTGTGCCGAAGTTCCCGTTCCGGAGAGCCCAGCGTCCGTGCGCCGATCGACCACCGTCCGTGCCGTGCTCGCCGCCGTCGGGCTCGCCGTGCTCCTGGCCCTCACGGGGTGCGGCGGCGCGACGACGCCGGCGCCCAGCTGGCCGGCCGGAGCGATCGTCGTGACGGCCGAAGGCCTCGCGTTCGACCGGACCGAGCTCGTGATCCCGGCCGACGAGCCGTTCACCCTCGTCCTCGTGAACCGCGACGGCGATCTCCACAACATCGCGATCCGGACCAGGCCGAGCTTCGAGGGCGAGCTCCTCTTCCGCCACGACGCGATCTCGGCCTCGACGGCGGTGCTCGCGGTGGGTCCGATCCCGGCCGGGTCCTACTTCTTCCTCTGCGAGCTCCACCCGCAGATGCACGGCACGGTGCTCGCCCAGTAGCCCCGATCAGGGGTCGAGCGGCTCGAAGACCCCGGGCGTGCCGCCGGCGTGCCAGAACAGGACCCGGCCGCCGTCCCACCTGCCGCCTCGGATGCCGTCGACGAGGCCGGCCAGGGCCTTGGCCGTGTAGATCGGGTCGACGATGATGCCCTCAGTCCGTGCCGCGAGCCCGGCCGCGGCCGTGGCGGCCGCGGAGGGCCGGCCGTAGCCGGCACCGATCCACCGATCGTCGATCCGGATCTCGTCATCCGGGACGTCGATGCCCAGGAGCCCGGTGGCCTCGCCGAGGAGCCGGGCCACGACCGGACGGAGCTCGGCCGACGGCGCGGCCACGGCGATCCCCTCCACGGCCGTCTCGAGCCCGGCGAACCGCAGGCCGGCCAGCAGCCCCGCCTGGGTCCCGCCGGTGGCGGACGGCAGGACGAGCGCATCGAACGAGATCGGGGCCGTGCCGTCCTCGCCCGGCGCCACGGCGGCCTGCTCGGCGACCTCGAGCGCCGCGTCGACCTGGCCGATCACGCCGGCGACGCCGGACCCGCCGACCGGAATGACGTACGGCCGCCGCCCCGCCGCCGCGAGTCGCGCCGCGGCCGCATCGACGGCCGCCGCCCGCTCCGCCCGATCGGACGAGGTGGTGACCTCGACCGTCGCGCCGAGGAGCCGGTCGAGGACCTCGTTCGGGCCGGGCGGGTCGATCGGCGGACCGCTGAGGACGAGATGGACCGCCAGCCCCGCTCGGGCCCCGGCGGCGGCCGTGAGCCGGCAGTGGTTCGACCAGCGCCGGCCGGAGGTCACGATCGAGTCCGCCCCGGCCGCCCGGGCCGCCCCGAGGTGGAACTCGAGGTTCCGGAGCTTGTTGCCGCCGAAGGCGAGCGGCAGGAGGTCCTCGCGCTTGATCCAGACATCGACCCGACCGCCGAGCGCCTCGCCGAGCCGGTCCATGCGGTGGAGCGGGCTCGGCCCGTCGAACAGCCGGACCCGCGGGAGCGCGGGCAGCCGGTCGCGGAGTGTCGCCATCGGAGGGATCGTAGCCCGGTGCTACGCTGGCCGGAGCCCGTGACGTCGACGAACGCCGCATCCCACCGCTCCGTGCCCGCGATGCCGCCGCTCAGCCGGCGGGGATTCCTCCTGCTGTCGGCCGCGGCCACGCTCGCGGCGTGCGTCGACGAGCCCCCCGCGCCGAGTCCCGGCACCTCCGCCGCCGCGTCGCCGACGGATCGCCCGTCCGGGACTGGCGCGACATCGCCGACGACGACGGCGCCCGAGCCGTCCGCGACGCCCGCCCCGGCCACGCCCCGACCCTCCGCCGCGGCCGGCGGACGCCGGACGCTGTACCGCGACGGCGCCCTCGCCGACGGCCGCTCGGAGCGCCTCCGGATCGGGGTCAGCATCCTCGTCGAGGGTGGGCGGATCGCCTGGATCCGGCCCTCGGACGACGAGGGCGACCCGGGATCGCGGTCCTCGCTCGAGATCGTCGACGCATCCGGGGCGACGTTCGTCCCGGGGATGGTCGACGGCCACAGCCACGTGACGCTCCCCGGCGGCGCGCACTGGATCGAGCGGATCGACGACCCGGCCGCGGTTCTCCTCGAGGTCGCGGAGCGGAACGGCCGGCTGCTCACGGCGGCCGGCGTGCGCTGGGCCCGGGACGTCGGGGCGCCGCGAGTCACGGATCCGACGGACGGCCGGACGCGGGCGCTCAGCCTCGGGGTCCGCGACCGCTGGCGCGGGCGGGCCGGGCTGCCGAACCTCCGCGTCGCCGGCACCTGGCTGGATCGTCGCGGCACGCTCCCCCCGGCAGCGCACACCGTGGCGGCCGACGACGCCGCCGAGCTGCTCGAGAACGCCCGCGGCCAGCTCGCCGACGGGGTCGACTTCCTGAAGCTCTACCTCGACGGGCCGGATCCCGCTCGCTCGCCGTGGACCGCGGCCCAGCTTGCCCCGGTGGTCGAGCTCGCCCATGCGGCGGGCCTCCGGGTGACGGCCCACTCCGGGCGGCTGAACGGCGCCATCGAGGGCGTCCGGGCCGGGATCGACGCCCTCGAACACGGCTTCGAGCTCGACGCGGACGTCGCGGCCGAGATGGCGCGGCGGGGAACGTTCCTGGTCTCGACCCTCGCCGTGATGCGCTCGTGGCAGTCGTTCGGGGCGACCACGACGCTTCCCCGCTTCACCACCGCCGACGGCCGGCGGGCGATCGCGGCTCGACTCGAGCGGGCCGAGGAGAGCGTCCGGCTCGCCCACCGGGCCGGCGTCCGGATCGCCACCGGCACGGACTTCGGCGGGGGCTCGCTCCGGGCGAACCAGCTGGCCTGGGAGGTCGAGTCGCTCGTCGCCGCGGGCCTCGAGCCGTGGGAGGCCCTGGCCGCCGCGACCTGGCGCGGCGGCGAGCTCCTCGGCGAGGCCGCGGCCGGCACGCTCACCGAGGGCGGGCCGGCGGACTTCTTCCTGGTCCACGGCGACCCGCTCTCGGATCCCGCCGCGCTGTGGCGTGTCTGGCGCGTGGCCTGGGAGGCCTGAGCGTCGGGTAGCATCGGGCCGTGGCCGTCCGCATCACCCCCGACCAGCGCCGGACCTCCGTCGGCCAGCACGCCGACATGGAGCGCTCGATCGCCGTCTC
>DASUMJ010000129.1:0-2379 GCA_036277775.1 Candidatus Limnocylindrales bacterium | reverse complement strand
CTGGCTCCGCCGCTCTCGGGCAGGACGAGGACGGGGATCGCCCGCCACGGCCCGCCGAGCCCGAGCCGACGCTGCGCGACAACGGGTGCGAGTCGGACCTTCTCGTCGTGCTTGCGCAGGGTGGCCTCGATCGAGGTGAGCTCCGTCTTGGCCTCGACGACGACGAGCAGCCGCGACCCGCGGTCGACCGCCAGGAGGTCGATCGAACCTCGCTCGCCGTACTCGGCATACGAGACTTCGGGTACGACGTCGAAGCCCCAGGTTGCCAACCGGCCGGCGATGGACCCGACGAGGCGGGCGTGTCGCTCGTCCAGGACCCGATCGAGCAGCCCACCGCGCCACCGGACCGCCAGATCGATCTGCGCCTCGAGCGCCGCGGCGACCCGATGGATGGAGGCGAGCGTTGCGGTCTCGGCGTCGCCGCGCTCCATCCGCGAGACGGTTTGCTGGCTCGTTCCGGCGCGACGGGCAAGGTCGAGCTGCCGCCAGCCCTTCCGGCGACGGAGGGCTCGGATTGACAGCCCGAACCGCACGGCGTTCACGCCGATCATCCTCGCGCGCGGCGCTTACCCGGCGATTGCGGGCCGCGGGCATCCCGTCCGGCCTGCTAGCCTCGCGGGATGTCCCGATCCGTGGCCGTCGGCGTGGCGCTGACGGTCGTGTCGGCGTTCGCCTTCGGCTCCGGCGCGCTCTTCGCGAAGCCGGTCTACGCGGCCGGGGTCGACTGGCACACGCTGATGGCGTGGCGCTTCCTGATCGGGGCGAGCCTCGCGTGGGCCTGGGTCCTCGCGCTTCCCGCCCGGCGCCAGGCGCTCCGGGCCATGGGTCGCCGTTCCGTCCTCGTCGCCCTCCTCCTCGGCGTCATGTACACCGGCAACTCCGGCACCTATTTCGCGGGGCTCGAGACCGTCTCGGCCTCCCTCGCGGCGCTCATCGTCTACGTCTACCCGGCCCTCGTGGCGGTGCTGTCGCTCCGCGTCGGGCGACGGCTCGAGGGCCGGCGGGCGTGGGGCGCGCTGGGGCTCGCGACGGTCGGCGTCTTCCTGGCCGTGGGCGCGATCGAGGAGACGGCGGTTCCGCCGATCTCCGGGCTCCTCCTGATGATCGCGTCGCCCGTGATCTACGCATTCTGGATCGTCCTCGCGGCGCGGCTCACGGGCGAGGATCGGGCCGGGGTCGGTCGGGAGGCGGCCACGGGCGCCGATCCCATCTCGGCCGGCGCGCTGATCCTGTCGGCGACCGCGGCCACCTACTGGCTCTCGGGCCTCGCCCTCGGCCGGCCGCTCTTCCCGGCCGAGATCCCGGCCGAGGCCTGGGGCGGGATCGTGGGCGTCGGCGCGGTGTCGTCGTTCATCGCCGTCCTCGCCTTCTACGGCGGCACGCACCGGATCGGCGCAGCCCGGGCGTCACTCGTCAGCACGGTCGAACCGATCTGGACGATCACCCTTGCGGGCCTCCTGTTCGGCGAGTCCCTCACACCAGTCCAGCTCATCGGTGGTGCGATGATCCTCGTCGGCGTCGTCATCGCACAGACCGGGCGCGGCATGCCGGCCGCACGCGAAGCGACGCTCCGGATCGCGGACGAGTAGCGGACCGCTGGCCACGGGCCGCGCGCACGCCGGCCGGATCGGAGCCTTGACCGAGCCCAGGCTCCCTCGCTGCGGGAGCCGACCCGTTCGCTAGGTCGCCGGCACCGCCGTCCGCGCCGCCGCGAGCGCGGCCGCGGCCCCGACGGCCACGAAGTGCGACTCCGAGCCGACGCCCACGAATCGGAAGCCCCGCTCGAGGTGGGGCGCAAAGGCCGCGTGGTCGTAGAGCAGGATCCCCGCCGCCTTGCCGTGGCGCCGGCAGGCAGCCACGACGGCGTCGAGGGCGTCGGTGTAGGTCGGGTTCGAGAACTGGCCGGGAATGCCGAGCGAGTGCGACAGGTCGGCCGGGCCGACGAACAGGACGTCGACCCCGTCGGTGGCGGCGATGGCATCGACGTCCCGGAGCGCCCCGGGCGACTCGATCTGGACGATCCCGACGAGCTCGTCGTTCACCGACTGGATCTCCGTGTGGCCGAGCGTCCCGAGCCGACCACCGCGCGTCCGCAGCGCCACGCCGCGTCGTCCCTGGGGCGGGTAGCGAAGGAAGGTCACGGCTTCGGCTGCCTCGGCCGCGCTGTGCAGCTGCGGGACGACGACGCCGGCCGCGCCCAGGTCAAGGGCTCGCCCGATCCGGAGTCGCTCGCCCGAGGGCGGGCGGACGAGCGCCGCCGCTCCGCCGACCTCGACGGCCAGCAGGAGGGCGAGGACATCGCCCTCGGTCACCGAACCGTGCTCCATGTCGATGACGCACCAGTCGTAGCCGGCAGTCGCGGTGATCTCCGCGGCGAGG
>DASUMJ010000128.1:0-4703 GCA_036277775.1 Candidatus Limnocylindrales bacterium | reverse complement strand
CTCCTCGTCGCGCTCGGGATCGCCCTCGTCGTCGGTGCGGCCGGCCGGACGGCACCCGACCGTTGATCGCCGGGCCGCTCCTCGTCCTCGGCCTGCTGCTCGTCCTGAGCGCCCTCGGTGGCGCCCGGGTCGCGGGTCGGGGACGGGGAGCGGTCGCGTCGTTCCTCCTCTCCCCGATCGATCCGGTCTCGTGGCGCGCGACCGGGGCGATCCTCGTCGGCGCGGCGGTCGAGGTCGTCGCCGTCACCGTCGTCGGCGGCCTGTTCTCGGGCGGTGTCTCGGCCCTCATCTTCGGAATCGGGATCGTCATCGCGGGGCTCGGCATCGAGGTCTGTCGGGTCGTGGCCCGGATCGAGCGCTCCCGCGTCGCGTCGGTCGACGGCCGGCCGCTCCTTGCCCATCCGTACCGCTCCGCCGGGACGACCCTCCGGGGTCGCGCCGAGGCCACGTTCCTCGACGTCAACCGCTGGCGGGACGTCGTCTACGTCTTCGTGGCCTTCCCGCTCGCCATGCTCGAGGCCGCGCTCGTGGTCGCGCTCTGGGCGGCGTCGATCGCGCTCCTGTCGCTGCCGGTCTGGCTCGACACGCTCGGCGCGGCGGGTGTCCCGGGCCAGTTCCGCGACGCCGCGGAGCCGTGGCAGCTGGCAGCCTTCGCGGTCGGCGTCGTCCTGGCGCCGGTCGCGGCATCGACGGCCCGCGGCCTCGTGACGCTCCATCGGGCGGTGGTCGCGGGGCTGCTCTGCGAATCGGAGCAACGGGCGCTCCAGCGCCGGGTCGAGGCCCTCGAGGGGAGCCGGAAGGCGGTCCTCGACGTCGAGGCAACCGAGCTCCGGCGGATCGAGCGCGACCTCCACGACGGGGCCCAGCAGCGGCTCGTCATGCTCACCCTCGATCTCGGCCTCGCGGCGGAGAAGCTGGACGCCGACCCTGACCGCGCCCGTGAGCTCGTCCTCGCCGCCCAGGGCCAGGCCCGCCAGGCGCTCGCCGAGCTCCGGGACCTCGTCCGGGGCATCGCGCCGGCGATCCTCATGGATCGCGGGCTCGTGCCGGCGGTGAGCGCGCTCGCGGGCCGCTCGCCCGTCCCGACGACGGTCGTGAGCACGCTGCCGGATGGCGAGCGACTGCCGGACGCCGCAGAGCGCGCCGCCTACTTCCTCATCGCCGAGTCGCTCACGAACGTCGCCAAGCACGCGGCAGCCACGCGCTGCGAGGTCCGGGTCTCGAGGGAGGGTGGTGCCCTCGTCGTCGAGGTCCGCGACGACGGCGCGGGCGGTGCAGAGATCGTGCCCGGCGGCGGCCTGGCCGGCCTCGCCGGCCGGGTCGAGGCGCTCGACGGGCAGTTCTCGGTGACCTCGCCGCGCGGGGGCCCGACCGTCATCCGGGCGGAGCTCCCGGTCGCCGCCCACGGGCCGCCGGGCCGGCTCGCGAACCCGGCCTAGCCCTCGAGGTAGGCGAGGACGGCGAGCACCCGCCGGTGGTCGGCTCCCGATTCCGGCAGCTCGAGCTTGCCGAAGATGTTGCTGATGTGCTTCTCGGTGGCGCCTTCGGTGATGCCGAGGAGCGTTGCGATCCCCAGGTTCGTCCGGCCCTCCGCCATGGCCGCGAGCACCTCGCGCTCGCGGGGCGTCAGGGCCGCGAGCCGGTCCTCGGCGTGGCGCTGGACCATGAGCTGGGCGACGACCTCGGGATCGAGGGCCGTGCCGCCGCCGGCGACGCGCCGGAGCGCGTCCATGAACTCGCGGATGTCGGCGACGCGATCCTTCAGGAGATAGCCGACGCCGCCGGCGCGATCGGCGAGGAGCTCCGTCGCGTAGGCCCGCTCCACGTACTGGCTGAGGACGAGGACCGGCGTCCCCGGGACGCGGCGGCGGGCCTCGATGGCGGCGCGGAGGCCCTCGTCGCGCTGGCTCGGGGGCATCCGGACGTCCACGACCGAGACGTCCGGCCGATGGGCCTCGACCGCCGCCACGAACGACGGGCCATCGCCGACCTTCGCGACGACCTCGCCACCCGATTCCTCGATGAGCCGGGCGAGGCCCTCGCGGATGAGCGCCGAATCCTCGGCGATGACCACCCGGAGCGACTGGCGGTTCACGCGCTCGATCATGCCCCATCCGGGACCGCCTCGACGCCGGAGCGGCGGTCAGCTGCGACGCCGCGGCCCGCGGCCGTGACGATCCTGCGATGCCGTCGGGCGCACGCTGTGCGCATGGCCGATCTGGGTGAGCCCGGCCGCCGCATCGAGGTCATCTTCACTGAGGAGGATGAGCGGTTCGTCGTGGACGCCCCGGACGGAGACCGCGGGGAGGTCGCCGACACGCTCCTCGCGGCGATCGCCGCAAGCGGCGCAGACGAGGCGGAGGGCGTGCTGCGGGCCGGCATCGGAACGGACGGGAGCGTCGAGCGCTCCTCCTGACCCTCCTGACATCGCGCGGCGGCCCCGTCCCGATGCCGCGGACGTGAGCCGTAGGCCTTACGGGAGCGGCTTGACGTCCAGGAGCGGCCCGCGGAGCGGGGCGTCGGCGGCGGGGCGCCCGGCGTTGAAGGCCGCAACGAAGACCGCGCCCGAGACCGTCTTCGTTCCCCCGGAGCCGACGAGCGTCACGCTGATCAGCCGGCCCGACACCCCGCGCCGCCGGAGGTCGAGACCCGAGAGCGTCCCGACGTTCGTCCTGGCGTCCTTCGCGAAGATCGCCGACAGCTCGGCGATCGAGTAGGCGCGCGTCCGCCACGTGGCGTACGGCGCCGCCGCGTCGAAGGGGACGCCGGCCGCGTCACGATCCGGCGCGCCGCGCAGGTACGAGACCGGGCCGGCCACGATGGCGCCCGTCGCGGAGACGAAGACGTTCTCGTTGTGCTCGGTCGCGCCGCCACCGGTCGAGTGGAAGAGCGTGTTCGCGATCGTCGCGCCGCTCCGGAGGACCTGGCCGGCCGTTGCCGCCACGACCGCATCCGAGGCCGCGGTCTCGCGGCCGACGCCGCCGTAGACCTGGGACCGCGTGTCGTCGTAGGCATCGAAGGTCCCCGTCGCCGGGTGGAGCCGGTTTGCCGCATACGACCTGGCCGCGATCGTCTGGGCGATCCGGGCCTCGAGCGGCCACGACGACGGCATCTCGGCCGGGACGACGCCCCGGAGGTAGGTCTCGAGCGGCAGCTCGTCGATGACGTCGATGCGGCTCCCCGCCCGGAGGACCCGGAGCGATCCGCGATAGACGTTGTACTGCGATGACTTCGACGCGAGCTGGAACGTCGTCGCGGCCGTCGTCCCGGAGACCCGGAGGTCCGTGGCCGCGGGGCCGTCGTGGAGGATCGTGCCGGCCGCATCGACGACGAGGCGCCACGGCGCGGTCGAGGTCGACGGCGGGAACACCCGGAGCCGGGCGTCGGCGGGGAGCTCGAGCGCCAGACCGGACACCGACCACGCCCCGCCGCGGCCGTGGATCGTGAGCGGCGTGGTCGCGGAGGGGAGCATGTCGTCGAGGACGAGGACCCGGATCTGCGTCTCGACCGGGATCGAGCCGAGCGTCGTGCCGGGGTAGTAGTGGGCGAGGATCTGGGCCGCGGTCTGGCCGGCGAGCGCGCGGCCGCGGGCCCCGTACTGCGACAGCCCCACGCCGTGGCCGTAGCCCCGGCCGTGGAAGGTCGTCCAGGTACCGAGAGGCGTGACCCCGGCCGTGCCCGATGTCGTCGGCGTCGTGAGGACCCCCGTCGCGGCGTAGAGCGCGGACACGCCGTAGAGCGACGACGTCGTCTTGCCGTTCACGTGCGTCACCCGGTACCAGCCGCTACCCGACTTCGCGGTCGGGCAGCTCGTGCTCCAGGCGCTGCCGGCGACGGTGCCGCTGACGGTGACGGTGGCGTTGATCCCCAGGCGGACCTTGATCGTCGAGGCGGTCGAGGTCGACGTCCGGACGTTGACGCCGTCGCACGCGGGCGCGAGGACGATGCCCGTGGCGGGGGCGGCGGTGGGGGCCGGCGTCACGGTCGGGGCCGGCGTCACGACCGGCGCGGTCGGCGCGGCGATCGGCGCGGCCGTGGCCGTCGGCACCGGTGTCGCGGTCGGGGTCGTGGTGGGCGTCGGCGACGGGAGCGTCGTGGGCGCGGCCGTCGGCGTCGGAGCGACGGCCGGTGCGGCGAGGACGCCGGTCGCGGCGTAGAGCGTCGCGACGCCGTAGAGGGTCGCGACCGCGGTGCCGTTGACGTGCGAGACCGCGTACCACGATGCGCCCGACTTCCAGGTCGGGCAGCTCGTGCCCCAGGAACCGCCGGCGACCGTGCCGGTCACTGTCACCGATGCCTTCAGGGGGAGCCGGACCTTGATCGTGGCGCTGGTCGACGGCGCCGTCCGGATGTTCACCCCGTCGCAGGCCGGGACGAGGACCTGCGAGGCGGCCACGGTCGTCGACGCGGTGAGCGTGGCGACGAGCAGGGCGACGAGGATCGCGGCAACGGCCCGCGCGACGGAGTGCCGTCGCGGCGTTCGGATCGCGGCCGACGGCAAGGCGCCGGGCATCGAAGGCTTCATCGGGCACCAGCGTGGCCTCGACGCACCGCCCCCGCCACGACCCAAGAGGGCCAGCCGGCCGCGGACCCGATCGTCCTACCCGGGTGGCCGCCAGGTCACGCCTGGTCGGTCAGGCCGTCGGTCGGTCCGGTCGGTCACCTGCCTGGCGTGCCGACGTGCGGCCGGCCTCGTCCACGCC
>DASUMJ010000127.1:0-3146 GCA_036277775.1 Candidatus Limnocylindrales bacterium | reverse complement strand
CCGAGGTCCTTGAGCGTCTTCTCCGCCTGGTAGGTGAGCTGCTCCGCCTGGTTGCGGGTCTCGACCTCCTCGCGCCGCTGGCGATCCTCCTCGGCGTGCTCCTGGGCGTCGCGGACCATCTGGTCCACGGCCGCCTTGTCGAGCATCGACGAGGCCGTGATCCGGACCTGCTGCTCCTTGCCGGTCGCCCGGTCGCGGGCCTTCACGTCGAGGATCCCGTTGGCGTCGATGTCGAAGCCGACCTCGATCTGGGGGATCCCCCGGGGAGCCGGCGGGATGCCGTCGAGGATGAACCGTCCGAGGGTCTTGTTGTCCTGGGCGAAGTCGCGCTCGCCCTGGAGGACGTGGATCTCGACCTGGCTCTGGTTGTCCGAGGCCGTCGAGAAGACCTGCGACTTCGAGGTCGGGATCGTCGTGTTCCGGTCGATGAGCCGGGTCATGACGCCGCCGAGGGTCTCGATCCCGAGCGACAGCGGCGTGACGTCGAGGAGCAGGACGTCCTTGACCTCGCCGCCGAGGACGCCGGCCTGGATGGCCGCGCCGACGGCCACGACCTCGTCCGGGTTGACGCCGCGGTGCGGCTCCTTGCCGAAGAGGCCCTTGACGAGCTCCTGGACGGCCGGCATCCGGGTCATCCCGCCGACGAGGATCACCTCGTTGATGTCGGACGGCTTGAGGCCCGCGTCCTTGAGGGCCGCCTGGACGGGGCCCTTCGTCTTCTCCACGAGGTCGCCGACGAGGTCCTCGAGCTTCGCCCGCGAGAGCGTCATGACGAGGTGCTTCGGCCCCGTGGCGTCGGCCGTGACGTACGGCAGGTTGATCTCGGTCGACATCGTCGAGCTCAGCTCGATCTTCGCCTTCTCGGCTGCCTCCTTGAGGCGCTGGAGGGCCTGGGGGTCCTTCGAGAGATCGATGCCCTGGTCCTTCTTGAACTCGGCCAGCAGCCAGTCGATGACCCGCTGGTCGAAGTCGTCGCCGCCGAGGTGGGTGTCGCCGTTCGTGGCCTTGACCTCGAAGACGCCGTCACCCAGCTCGAGGATCGAGATGTCGAACGTGCCGCCGCCGAGGTCGTAGACCGCGACCTTCTCGTCGTGCTTCTTGTCGAGGCCGTAGGCCAGGGCCGACGCGGTGGGCTCGTTGATGATCCGCTTGACGTCGAGGCCGGCGATGCGGCCGGCGTCCTTCGTCGCCTGGCGCTGGGTGTCGTCGAAATAGGCCGGGACCGTGATGACCGCCTCGGTGACCTTCTCGTTGAGGTAGGCCTCGGCGTCGGCCTTGAGCTTCTGAAGGATCATCGCGCTGATCTCGGGCGGCGAGTACGTCTTGTCGCCGACCTTGACCATGACGCCGTCGGACTTCGTGTCCTTCTGGATCGTGTAGGGCACGAGCGTCTTGCTGCGCTGGACCTCGGGATCGTCCCAGCGACGGCCCATGAAGCGCTTGATCGAGAAGATCGTGTTGCCCGGGTTCGTGACCGACTGGCGCTTCGCCAGCTGGCCGACGAGGCGCTCGCCGGTCTTCGTGAACGCGACGACCGACGGGACGGTCCGCCCGCCCTCGGCCGAGGCGATGACGGTGGGCTCGCCGCCCTCCATGACGGCGACGACCGAGTTCGTCGTGCCGAGGTCGATGCCGATGATCTTTCCCACGCTGCTGGCTCCTGTCGGTGTTTGTCGGGTTCAGTGGATGGGGTGGTCGGTGGTGGTGTCCGCGCCGCTGCCGGCGTCGTGGGCCGCGACGGCCACGAGGGCCGGCCGGAGGACGCGCTCGCGAAGGCGATAGCCCCGCCGCAGCTCGTCGACGATCGCGCCGTCCGGTTGGCCGCTGCCGGGGACGCTCGCCACGGCCTCGTGCTGGCGCGGGTCGAACGGCGTCCCGGGCGAGGCCTCGATCGGCGAGACGCCCTCGCTCTCGAGCAGCTGGCGGAGCTTCCGGTCGATCGCGGCGATGCCCTCGACCCACGGGTCGTCGGCGATCGTCGGCGGTCGGGCCTCGATCGCCCGGTCGAAGTCGTCGGCCAGGGTCAGGACCTTGCTGATGAGGCCCTCCGCGGCGAGGCCGAGCATCGCCTGGCGCTCCTCGGCGGTCCGGCGCCGGAAGTTGACGAACTCCGCCCGCTCGCGCTGGAGGGCTGCGAGGAACTCGTCGCGCTCCCCGGCCGCGGCGTCACGCTCGGCTGACAGGGCCTCGATCTGGGCCAGGAGCTTCGTCGGGCTGATGTCGATCTCGTCGGCGCGCTGCTGCGCGCGGGTGCGTCGGTCCATGGGGTCCCTGTGCTGCGGCATCGTCGGTCAGGCGTAGAGGTGGTCGACGAGCTCGTTCATGAGCCCGGACACGAATCGGACGGTCCCGATGGCCTGGGGGTAGGCGAGGCGCGTCGGCCCGAGGACCCCGACGACGCCGACGGCGCGACCCGGCCGCCCGTACGGGGCGAGGACGAGCGCCACCTCCTGCATGTCGGCCGCGGCGTTCTCGTGGCCGATGAAGACACGGATCCGGCCGGCGGCCGCCACCGACCCCACGAGCTGGCCGAGATAGGTCCGGTTCTCGAGGGCCGAGAAGACCCGCCGGAGCTTGTCGCTCTGGGCGAACTCGGGGGCGCCCATGACGTTCAGGAGCCCGTCGCTGAAGACCTCCTCGACCGCCTCGCCGTCGTACTCGCGGAGGGTGCGGACGATCCGCTCGCCGACCCGGCGGGCGATGCCGGCGTGCGGATGGTCGTCGGGGATCGCCCCGAGCGCGCGCTCGATCTGGGCCGCTGTCCGGCCGTCGACCAGGTCGTTGAGCAGGGCCGCCACCGCCGTCAGGGTGCCCTGGTCGGCGCTCGCGTCGAGGGTCAGGAGGACCTGCTTCAGGGCGCCCTCCCGGAGGACGAGGACGAGGCTCGCGAGCCGGTCGCTGATCGAGACGAGGTCGATCCGGCGGACGTGGGCCGAGGCGGGCTTCGCCGGGGTGGCAAGACCGGCGGCCCGGGTGATCGAGGCGATCGTCGACGCCGCGAGGCGGAACCAGTGCTCGCTCGCGTACTCCACCTGGCCGAACTGGTGCCGGATCATGAGCTGCTCGACCTCGGGCATCGGGGCGGCGTCGATGATCGACTCGACGTACCAGCGGTAGCCCTCGTCGGTGGGGATCCGGCCGGCCGA
>DASUMJ010000126.1:0-5343 GCA_036277775.1 Candidatus Limnocylindrales bacterium | reverse complement strand
GCCGACGCGGCGATGGCGATCAAGGCCGCCGAGATGGCGTTCCCGGCCTGGCGCGCGACCCCGGCCCCGAAGCGCGGCGAGATCCTCTACGCCTTCGCCGAGCTCATGGCCCGGCACAAGGAGCGCCTGGCCCGGGCGATGACCCGCGAGATGGGCAAGGTCCTGGCCGAGGCCCGCGGCGACGTCCAGGAAGGCATCGACATCGCCTACCTCATGGCCGGCGAGGGTCGCCGGATGTTCGGCGACACGGTGCCCTCGGAGCTGCCCGACAAGTGGGCGATGTCGATCCGCCAGCCGATCGGCGTTGCCGGGATCATCACGCCCTGGAACTTTCCGATCGCGATCCCGTGCTGGAAGATGATGCCGGCCCTCGTCACCGGCAACACCGTCGTCTTCAAGCCGGCCAGCGACACGCCCCACTGCGCGACGCTCCTCGTCGAGCTCATGGCCGAAGCGGGCTTCCCGCCCGGGACGGTCAACCTCGTGACGGGCTCCGGCGCCGATGTCGGCGACGCGATCGTGGGCTCGCCGGACGTGCCGGTGATCTCGTTCACTGGCTCGTCGGCGACCGGCAAGCGGATCGCCGAGCGCGCCGGTCGACGCCTGAAGCGCGTCTCTCTCGAGCTCGGCGGCAAGAACGGCGTCGTCGTCCTGCGCGACGCCGACCTCGACCTCGCGGTCGACGGGATCCTCTGGTCGGCCTTCGGGACGACCGGACAGCGCTGCACGGCCTGCTCGCGCGTCATCGTGGAGCGGCCGGTCATAGGACCCTTGCTCGAACGGTTGGAGGCGAGGGCACGGGCCCTGCGGCTCGGGTCGGGGCTCGACGAGACGGTCGACGTCGGACCGCTCATCAACCCCGGCGCGCTCGAGAAGGTGGCGGGCTACGTCGAGATCGGGCGAGGGGAGGGCGAGCTCGTCCTCGGCGGGCGCGCCGCCACCGCCGGGGAGCTTGCCCACGGCAACTTCTTCGAGCCGACGATCTTCAGCGGCGTGAAGCCGATGGACCGGATCGGCCAGGAGGAGATCTTCGGGCCGGTCCTGTCGGTCATCCCGGTCGACGACCTCGAGGCGGCGATCACGGCCCTGAACCAGACGCGCTACGGCCTGTCGGCCTCGATCTTCACCCGCGACGTGAACACCGCCTTCCGGGCGATGCGCGATTTCGAGGCCGGCATCGTCTACGTGAACGCCGGCACGACCGGTGCCGAGACCCACCTCCCGTTCGGCGGCTGGAAGGAGACCGGCAACGGCCACCGCGAGGCCGGCCACGCCGCGCTCGACACCTACACCGAGTGGAAGTCGATCTACGTCGACTTCTCGGGCCGCCTCCAGCGCGCCCAGATCGACAACCAGCCGCAGTAGTTCGCCGGGGCGCGCCCAGCGCCGGGCGAGCCCAGCAGCGGGCGCGTCTCGCGGGGCCTCGTGTCGCCCGGGGACGACAACTCGGCCTTCGCTGGCGCCGCGAGCGGTGCTGGCGCCGGTTCACGACCGATTCAGTGCCCGAATGTTGCCCCAGGACGGCATCACGGCCCCCCGATGGCGGTTCGCGGGGTGGCAGAGCCCTCTCCCGGGGCCGGGTTGTCGCTGACGCGCGACATCGGGCCGTCGGTGCTCGATGGTCGGCGCGACCGTCCGGCGCCGGCAGGCCGCGTTTGCGGCGCTCAGCCGCCCGCGGGATCGAAGCGCTCGACGAGGTCCGACGCCGAGAGGTCGGGGTTCGGGCCGCCACCCACGACCCACAGCCGACCGTCGAGGACGACGGCCCCGAAGCCGTGGCGGCCGCGCGGCAGGGGCACGGCCGTGATCCAGGTCCCCGTCGCCGGGTCGAAGACCTCGTGCGATGCGTAGATCCGGGCCGGGTCGGCGGACTCGCCGCCGAGCACGTGGAGCCGGCCATCGAGGATGGCCGCCGCGAGGCCGCTCCGTGGAGTCGGCAGGTCGGCGACGCGGCTCCATGTCCCGGTGGCCGGGTCGAACGCCTCAACCGCGCCGAGGTTCGAGGCGAGCCGTCCCGAGATCGCGTAGACGAGCCCGTCGAGGGCCGCGGCGGCGAGGTGCTCGCGCTCGGTCGGGATGGGAGCGAGCTCCGTCCAGGCGTCGGCTCCGGGGTCGTAGCGCAGGGTCGGGGTCGGGCGATCGCGTGGCCGCTCGATCCCGCCGACGACGTAGATCGCGCCGTCGAGGACCGTCGCCGCGTGGAAGGCCCGCGGCCGCGGCAGCTGCGCCACCGCCGTCCAGGCGCCGGTCGCGGGGTCGTAGCGCCAGACGTCAGCCCGGAACGCGCCGAGGCCCTGGATGATCCCGCCGACGAGGTAGACGGCACCGTCGAGGCCGACCATCGCCGTGTGATCGCGCCGCTCGGGGAGGGCCGCGAGCTCGGACCAGGTTCCTTCGGCGACGTCGAGGCCGACGAACGAGTCCGACGTCTGCCGGTCGATGTACCCGCCCGCCGCATAGATCCAGCCGTCGAGCGTCGCGACGGCGTGCTCGCTCCGGGCCTCCGGGAGCGCGGGACCGACGGTCCACGTGCCCGCGACGTCGAACGACGGCTCCGGCGTCGGGACGACGGCGCTCGGGGTCCGCGTCGGCACCGGCGTGGACGGGGCCGGGGTCGAGGTCGGGGCGGGTGACGCCGCCGGCGGCGATGCCGTGCTCGCAGGCGCACACGCGATGACGACGGCCGAGAGGGCCGCCGCGAGGAGGGGTCGGCGTCGGAGCCGAGGCATTCGACCGAGGAGTACGCTCCCTCTGGCGTCGCGGTTCACGTCGTTCCGGGGGCGGGCGACGCCGGGGGCGGGGCGGCGCACGCGGGCCCGATCCACAAAGCGGCGCTTGACAATGGAGGACGGATGGAAGCGACCGGCCGGGTCGTGGTCATCACCGGCGCGACCGGCAAGCTCGGACCCACGGTGGCGCGGACCTTCGCCGAGGGCGGGGACCGGCTCGCCCTGCTGGCTCGCGACGGAGCGGAGCTCGAGGCCCTGGCGGCATCGCTGCCCGGTGGGAGTGGTCGGCATACAGGGATCGCCGCCGAGCTGCTGACCGAGGCCGGCGCCACGGCAGCGGCCGGGGCCGTCCGCGAGCGGCTCGGGGCGCCGGAGGTCCTCCTCCACCTCGTCGGCGGCTATGCCGGCGGGACCTCGATCGAGGACGCGGATCCCGCGCTCTGGCGGGACCTCTTCGACCTGAACTTCTGGTCGACCTTCCACACCCTGCGCGCGTTCCTGCCCGACATCCGGTCGGCCGATGGCGGGCGGATCGTGACGGTCTCGACACCGCTCGCCGGCGCACCGGTCGCAAACATCGGCCCCTATGCGGCCTCGAAGGGCGCGGTCGAGACCCTGACGCTGACGCTCGCGCGCGAGCTGGCCGGGACAGCCGCCACGGCGAACGTCGTCCTCATCCGGACGATCGGCGACGAGAAGCCGACCCACACCCGGCCCGATGAGATCGCTGCCGCGCTCGCCTGGCTCGCCTCTCCGGCGGCCGCCGCCGTGAGCGGCCAGCGCATCCCGCTGGTCGGCCGCGCCTGACCTGCGCTCGGGGGCGAACCCGCCGGGTGTGCGGTATCCTGCCGGATCGCGGGCCCGTAGCTCAATGGCAGAGCAGCTGACTCTTAATCAGCGGGTTGAAGGTTCAAGTCCTTCCGGGCTCACCACCCAATCGGCACAAGACCTGCGACCCCCGGCCGGTCCGGGGGTCTCGTGTGTCTCCCGGGTTCACACCCTCGCGGAACCCTGATGGCCCCCGATGCTGGCGCCGCGATCCTCAGGCGCCCACCGCCAGCGGTGTCCCGACGGGAACCACACCGGCGTCCGCGGGTGCGGGCACCACGGAGGCTTCGGCTGACTCGGCTTCCAGGCTGCCCGGCGCGGCGCCGAACTTCCGGAGCACGAGGTACCGGAACCCGAGGGCCTGCTCGAGCCCGCGAATGGCGGTCGGGAGCCGGTCGACCTCGCTCGGCGGGACCAGGGCCGGCTCGTCGAGCTCGTAGACGGTGTCGTGGAGCTGGAGCCGGCAGTGGCCTGCCGCAAGCACGTTCCGTGCCCAGGCGGACTGCGCTCCGAGCGGCACGACGATCCGGAATCCGTCGGCCGTTGGCTCGGGGTGGACCGGCGTCAGCCGACGCACGCCGGACCGGCGCCCGACGTGCTCGAGCGTCCCGAGCTCCGATCGCCCGCGACCGGCGAACCCCTTCCGCAGCAACGCCGGATTGACGACGTCGTTGACGAACCGCGTCCCGATCCGCGGGTTGCGGCGCCAGGCAACCACCCCGGCAGTGACCGCCGCTGCGCACGCCGCGACGATGAACAGCGTCCTCCGCATGTGCCGCCTCCTCTTCGGGGCCCACGATCGTGCCGGGCGCCGGCGGGCGCGAGTGCCGAATTGACCAAAGACCGCCGCGAAGCGGCACCGATGCCGCCCATTGCGGTGGGGCGCCACCAGAGCGCATGCTTCCCGCATGTTCGCCCCGATGTGGGATCCGCTGTCGATCTCGTGGTTCGGACTCGACGCGTCGACGCTGGTCTTCGTCGCCGCGGTCTGCCTCTCTCTCGTCGGGTTCGCATGGCTCCGCCGGACCCTTCCCGTCGAGGAGGAGACCCACAACTTCCTCGCCACCGCGCCGCGACCACGGAACGTGCCGTTGATGGCCGGTCTCGTCCTCGCGGCGGTCGCGCTGGCGCTGGCGCTCCTCGCGAGCTGGTGAGCGCCCAGGAGGCTCGCGGGGTCGGCTGACCGATCGGCCGCCTCGCTCGCGGGATCCGCCAAACGGCACTTGCGGTGGCGGCCGCGCGGCGGCACCGTTCGGTCTTGCGCGTCCGGAGGAGAAGAGAGTCGGTCCGTGGCGCACGGCCTGCCGCCGCGTTCAGCGTCGCGGCTCCGCCCTGTCCGCAGGCCCGGCGCACCGCGTCGCCGCCGGTGCCAGCCTGGTCCGCAGCTCCCCGCCCGTCGAAGGTTCTCGACTCGATTCTGGGCTACAGCCCAATCCCTCCCAGCCCGCCTTAGGGCGAGCGTCGTGCCATGCCGGCAAGCGGCCGGCGGCACCGGAGGGAGTTCGATGCAGCAGTCGCACGGCCTGGTGGAGGCGGCCTGGGCCGCCCATCGCGGCCCGCTCGTCCGCCGGCTCACGGTCCTGACCCGCGACCCGGACGTCGCCGAGGACCTCGCCCAGGAGGCGTTCCTCCGCCTTGCCCGGGAGATCGAGGCCGGCCGTGCCCCCGACGATCCCGGGGCCTGGCTCCATCGCGTCGGCGGGAATCTCGTGGCCAGCCGCGGGCGCCACCTGTCGGTCGTCGACCGCCGGGCGGGCGACCTGCCGCGGCCCGACGCGCCGGCGAC
>DASUMJ010000125.1:0-10053 GCA_036277775.1 Candidatus Limnocylindrales bacterium | reverse complement strand
CCGGCCCGCGGCCCACGCCTCGCAGCAGTCGCCGGCCGGTTCGGACCCCGTCGACGACGCCTCCCCGGTGAGCACCGGGAGCTGGCGAAGGGACGGCCCCCGACCCGTCTCGCGGAGCGGGCCGGGGGCCGGAAGGACGCTCAGTTGAGCGGGTCGCCGTCGCCGGCCTGGAACAGGCCGAGGGCGCCGCGACCGACGAAGTTGAAGGCGTGGGTGACCATCGGGTAGAGCCCGTCCTCGGGCATCTCGAACTCGATGATCGCGCCCTGGGCGGGCGAGAGGTCGACCGCCTGGGAGCCGTAGTTGCCGGGATTCCCGAGGTCGAGCCGGACCCCTTCCTTGATGACGGAGCTGAAGATCGTGCCCACGACGTGGTACGAGCTGTCGATGCTCGGCCCGGCGTTCAGGACGAAGACCCGGATGCGCTCGCCGGTCCCGACCGCGACGGGGTTGTCGAGGTACTGGTTGGCGACGCCGTTCCAGACGACGAAGTCGGGGGCGGGCGCGCCCGCCGCGGCCTTCGTGAGCGATGCCGGCTGGCCCTGCGGCCCGAGGTACCACTCGCTCTGGACGAAGGCGAACTCGGCGTCGACCGGAGGCAGGCCCTCACGAGGCTCGACGATGACCATCCCGTACATCCCGTTCGCGATGTGGTGGAGGGCCGGCGACGTGCCGCAGTGGTACATCCAGACGCCGGCGTAGTCGGCCTTCCACTCGTAGACCTTCTCCTCGCCCGGGTTGATCGAGGTCATCTCGTCGTTCCAGGCGACCTGGCTGGCGTGGAAGTCGACCGAGTGGGCGAGCTGGCTCTCGGCCGGGTTGATGAGGTGGATCCGGATCGTGTCGCCGACCTTGACCCGGATCACGGGGCCGGGGACCGTGCCGCCGAACGTCCAGACGGCCTGCACGAAGCCCTCGCCCACAGTCATCAGCTTCTCCTCGATGACGAGGTCGATGTCGTGGGTCTCGCCCTCGAGGAGCGGCGGCGCGGCCGCCGGGAAGAGCGTGTACGCGGGGGCGTTCGGATCGGGCTGGACGTCGGTCGCCGGGGCGGGTCCGCCGTGGTCGTCGGGATTCTCGCCGCCGGCGGTGCTGCCGGCGACCGTCACCGCGCCGGTCATCCCGGCGTCGGCGTGCCCGGGGATCGAGCACAGGAACGTGAGGCCGCTCGAGGGAACCTCGACCTCGAACGTCGCCGAGCCGCCGCCGTTGACCGTCGGCGACTTCGTGCCGTCGGAAAACGTGAGGTCGTGCGGCAGGGCGCCGGTGTTCGTCAACGTGACTTCATAGCGGCCGGCCTTCGGGACCGAGAGCTCCTTCGGGGCGAAGCCGAGGTCGACCGCGTCGACCTCGAGCTTGCCGAGGACATCGCCGCCGGCCGTGCCGCCCTGCGACGGCGCGGGTGTCGCGCCCGATCCCCCGTCGGCGCCGCCCGGCGTGTAGGTCCAGGTCGGGGCACCGGCTGCCGGCGCGCACGCGACCGCGACGAGCGCGACCGCGGCGACGAGGAGGATGGATCGTGAGCGCTGCATCGTTCGACTCCCGGGGCCGTCCGAGGACCCCTGTTCGCCACGGGCGCCGGTCGCTTGCCGGCGAAACTCATACCGTGACGATACGAATATCACAATGATACGCGTTTCGCGGGAGGGCCGTTCGGCCCATGGCGACCGGGACCGTGGTCACGGGTCCGCCGGCCGGCACGCGGTGCTGCGCCGGCGTCAGTCGGGCGGGGCGGGCTCCGGGCGGCGGGTCGCGAGGCCGTCCGCAACGAGGTCCGCGAGCGAGACGGCCGCGAGCTCGCGGCGCATGGCGGAGGTCGCCGCGAAGAACGCATCGTGGACCGCGCAGGTCCCGTCGAGCCGACAGGGACCGCCGCGGAGGACGCAGCGCGGCGGGTCGCCGCGATCCTCGACCGCATCGACGACCCGGAGGAGGTCGATCGCGGCGGGCGGGGCCGCGAGCCGGTAGCCGCCGTTGCGGCCGGTCGTGCCGGCGACGATCCCGGCCCGGACGAGGTCCGTGAGGACGTGGGCGAGGAACCGCCCCGGGATGTCCATCCGCTCGGCGATCCGGCGGGCGCTCACCGGCCGGCCGTCCTCGAGGAGGGCGATCGCCAGCGCGGCACGGACCGCGTAGTCCCCGCGGCGGGTCAGCTCGATGCGCATCGACGCATCATCGCCGGTTCACGGGCTCGCCGGGCCGTAGCCGGTCAGCTCGACATACGCCCGGCCGCCGAGCGGCCGGCCGTCGCGGGTCGCGACGACGACCTGTGATCCCTCCCAGTAGACGACCCCGGTCGTGGGCCTCGTGTCGAGCTCCTGGGCCGCGACGGTCGGCTCGAGGTCGATCGTCAGGCCTGCCGACGGCACCCGGATCGTCCAGCCGGCGGGGTACGTCGCGCCGGTGCGGTCGCTCGTCCAGGTCCGGGCCGGGTCGGCCTCGACGGTGAAGTCGCCGGCCTCGAGGTGCCGTGACTGCCCGTCGGACCCGACGAGCGTGCCGTAGACGAGCGGGTAGGAGCCGTCGGCACCGCGAACGAGCGAGATCGTCAGGTCCGTGCCGTCGTCGAGGTTCACCGCGAACCAGTCCCAGCCGCCGCCGCCGACCGAGATGAAGTCGCCCCACTGGTGGTCGAACCAGCCCGTGCCGGTCACGGACAGGACCTCGCCGTCGAGGACGAGGGTGCCGGCCGTCGAAAGCCGGGTTCGCGAGTAGTAGTACGAGCTCCCGGCCGGCCCGAAGTCGAGCCAGCCGATCTCGCCGTGGAGCGCCACGGCCCGCTCCTCGACGAGCTGGAGGTCGAGCGCGAACGATCCGCCCGCGGCCGCCGCCTCGAGCGGCGAGAGTCCTGCAGCCACCGCGTGCCGGCCGGCACGGCCGGCGAGCCGCCAGGGCTCGCCCTCGATCGGGGCGCCCGAGGCCGGGTCGATCGCCGGCATGACGAAGTCGAACCCGACGGGCGTGTCCTCCTCGCCGCGGGGCGACCGGTCGACGTCCGGACCCAGGGCGGCGCGCTGGCCGTAGAGGAAGCGGCCCGCGCCCTCGTCGGTGAGGGCCACGTGCGATGCCCACGTCACGGGTGCGCCGCCGCGCTCGGCCCGGAAGACGACGGCCTCGAACCCGAAGCGGTGCCCGTCCCCGTCGGCGAGATGCCCGGTGAAGTACCACCACTCCGTCAGGCGGTCGTGCGGGCCGTCGTCGCGCGGGAACGTGACCGGCTGGGGGTCGGGCTGGCGCGAGGGCGCCGGGGACGGCGTGGGCGGCACGGCCGGCGAGAGCGCGGGGTTCGCGAGGATCGGGCCCGAGCAGGCCGCGAGGATGAGGGCGAGGGCGACGACTGCCGTGCCCGTTGCCGCCCGGCTCACGGCCGGACCTCGTGCTCGGCGATGTCCGGCAGCCGGCCCGCGATCCGGCTCGGGACCCACCAGTTCCAGCGGCCGAGGAGCCGCATCGTGGCCGGGACGAGGAGCGCTCGGACCACCGTGGCGTCCAGTGCCACCGCGATCGCGATCCCGAGCCCGAGGGCCTTGATGAGGACGATGTCGGCGAACGCGAAGGACCCGGCCACGAGCACGACGATGAGCGCCGCGGAGGTGACGATTCGACCGCTCCGCTCGAGGCCGTGGGCCACGGCCGCCCGGTTGTCGCGGGTCCGGTCCCACGTCTCGCGCATCCGGGTGAGCAGGAAGACTTCGTAGTCCATCGACAGCCCGAACAGGACGCAGAAGAGGATCACCGGCTGGGTCGTCTCGACGAATCCGAGCGGCCGGGTCCCGAGGAGCGCCGAGAGGTTGCCGTCCTGGAAGATCCAGACGAGCGCCCCGAACGAGGCCGTGATCGAGAGCGTGTTCATCGCGAGCGCCTTGAGCGGGAGGAGGACCGAGCGGAGCAGGAGGAAGAGGACCGCGTACGTCGAGACGAGGATGAAGACCGCGGTCCTCGGGAAGTCGGCCGCGATCCCGGCGACGACGTCCTCGACGTCGGCCGCGCCACCGCCGACGAGGACCTCCAGGCCGGGCGGCGGCGCGAGCGGTCCCGCGTCCGACCGCAGGTCGACGACGAGGGCCCGCCCGGGATCCTCGTTCGGGCCGTACGGCGTGGTGATCGTGAACCCCGTGAGGTCGCCGTTCGTCGTCGCGGCCAGCGCCTCGGCCACGAACCGGTCCGGCGGACCGGACGGGCTGCCGTACAGGAGCTGGTACTGCTCGAGGGTGAGCCGGGGGTCGACGTCGACGAGGCTGTCGATCCGGGCGACCCGCGGGTCCGCGGCAAGCCGCCGCGAGTACGCATGCAGCCGCTCCAGGTTCGCCGGGTCCGTCGCGGGTCCGTCGGTCCGGATGGCGAGGACGATCGGCGCGAACGGCCCGGGGCCGAAGGCCTCGGTGAGGCGGTCGAACGCCTGGCGCGACGGCACGTGGTCCGGGAGGATCGTCGAGTCGGGCGCGTTGAAGCGCACGTGAAGGAACGGCACCCCGAGGAGCAGCAGGACGCCGAGGGTCGGGACGAGGACCCGGATCGGGTGGTCCATCACCCGGTTTGCGAGGCGCGCCCACGGCCCGTCCTCGACCTCGGTGGCGCGGACCCGCCGGACCCGCAGCGCGTCGAGCCGCGTGCCGGCGAACGCGAGCAGCGCCGGCAGCAGCGTCAGGGCGGCGAGGACCGCGAGCCCCACGACGATCGCCCCGGCGATCCCGACCGAGCGCAGGATCATGAACTCGAACAGCACGAGCCCGAGGAGCCCGAGGAGGACGGTCAGCCCGGAGAAGAAGACCGCCCGCCCCGCGGTCTCGACCGTCGCCGCGACCGCGTCCTCGACCGCGCCGGGCTGCCACCCCCGGGCGGCCAGCTCCTCGCGGAACCGGCTCGTCATGAGGAGCGAGTAGTCCACGCCCAGCCCGAGCCCCAGGAGCGTCGCGAGGTTCAGGACGAAGATGCTCATCGGCGTGGCCGACGCGACGAGGAAGATCGCCGCGAGCGCCGCGACGACCGCCGCGCCGCCGACGGCGAGGGGCAGCGCCGCCGCGACGACCGACCCGAACACGAGCAGCAGCGCCAGGGCGGCGAGCGGCAGCGAGATGAGCTCGCTCCGGCGGAGGTCCGACTCCGAGACCTCCTGGACGTCGCCGTAGAACGCCGGACCGCCGGCGAGGCCGACCTCGATCTCCTCGACGTCGACGAGCGCGGCCCGGATCCCGGGCAGGGCCAGGGGCGAGTCGTCGGCCGGGAGATCGATCGTGACGATGTCGTAGGCGGTGTGGCCGTCGGCCGAGACCTGGTGCGTCGAGAGGACGTGCGACACGATCGCGAGGACGTACTCGGCATCGGCGACCCGGGCCGTCGCCCGTTGCGCGGCGAGCTCGAATGCCGGATCGCCGGCCCGGAGCGTGTCCGAGTGGAAGACGATCGCGACCGCCGCCTCCGGCACGCCGATCTCGTCGTGGAGGAGCTGCTTGGCGCGGGCGGATTCGAGGTCCTGGCGGATGAAGCCGCCCGCCCGGAGGGCGTCGCTCGTCCGGACGGCCAGCGGCACGGCGAGCACGAGGAGGACGGCCCAGGCGAGCACGATCCACGTGCGACGGCGGGCCGCCCAGCGTCCGAGGCGGGCGAAGATGGTCACGGGAACCCGATCGTAGCCCCGCGCCCGCGTGCTAGCATTTCGGCCGTCGTTCCAGCCCCATGAGGCCCGACGTGCAGCTCTTCACCCTGGCCTTCGAGCACCCGGTCGAATTCGGCGCATCGGTGGCGATCGTCACCCTGATGATCTTCATCCTGGCGCGCGCCGCGCTCGCCGCCGACGGCCGCTCGACCTGGACCCGCCGGATCACCGGCCCGAACGGGAAGTGGCTGTTCGGACTCCTCTTCGTCGGCTGGGCCGTCGTCTTCGGGGTCGGGCTCCAGCTCGTCCCGCACGAGGGTGCCAACTCGCCATACGGCGGCATCGGGCTCGTGGCGATGTTCACCGGCTTCTTCGTGATGATGGGCTTCATCTGGAGCGTGATCGGGGAATAGGGGCGGCGCGCGATGCGCCGCCATCGCGGCGCTGTCGCCTGCGGTCCTCGCTCACGCACGGTCGGGTGGGCTCGCTCGAGTGCTCGCCTCCGCCTTGCGCTGACGGCACCTTGCGCGCCGCGACCGGCTCGCGCGCCGCGAGCCGGCAATGGGCGGCGTGGCGCAACTGGACGATGACCTGACCGCGACATGCACCCACGATCCGGGGCATGCTTCGCCGTGCCGCCCTTGGGCTCGTCGCTGCCACGATGCTGTTCGCCTGCGGCGGCGCCCCGACCGCGCTCCCATCCGGCGCGACGGACGGTGTCGCGCCACTCGCGTCACCCGTCTCGACACCGCGAGGGTCGACGCCGGGGCCCCTGGCGACGGCCGAGCCGATCGAGATCCCTGAACCGACCCTGAACGACCCCGAGGCGATCGGCCTCGGCTTCACCGATCCGGATCGCGCGCCCCAGGCCGTCGTGTCGCTCCTCGCGCTCGCAGGCATCGGGATCTACGGGCTCGATGGCTCGGTGGTGCGCGCAGGCCCGGATGCCGGCCGAGGCGATCCCTGGCTCTTCGACGACGAGGTCCGTGGCCTCATCGCCATGGCGGCCGAGGACGCCGCGACGCTCGCCGCCGGCGGTACGCCGTCGACTCTCGACGAGCTTGCCACGCCGATTGCGGCGCTCCTCGGCGAGGGCGCGACCGTCCGGTCCGTCCTGGATGCGTACGGCGAGACCTACGCGCTCCAGCCGGACCGCCTGATGACCGGCGTCGCCGGTGGGCTCGTCTTCGTCGAGGACGAGCCGGTATCCCGAGCCGTCGCCTGGTTCCTGCTCGTGGACGGGATCGTCGGCCTGGCTGACCGGACCGTGGCGGCGGCCGGGTTGGCGGCGCTCGGCGGACCGGGTCCGGCCGTCGCTGCGGCGAGCGGAGCCCCGATCTTCGGGATCCCGTCCGGCATCGCCGGCCTGACCGTCGAGGAGCTGGCCGTGGTGGCGACCCACCTGCCGCTCCTCGGGTTCACGATCCCGCTCACGGTCGGCCCGGGTGGGGCCACCGGGCACGAGGGCCACGGCGGGCCGGGCGATCTCGTGACGATCACGGCGCGCGTGCTGCCGGGAGGCGCTCCGATCGTCTCGCCCGTGACCGGGGTGCCGCTCCTCATGCGGCGCCCTGGATCCTCCATGGCGGGCCTCGACGTCGAGTTCCGACCCGTCGATCCCGCCATCCTCGCGGCCCACGGGTCGCTCCATCCCCCGACCGGGCAGGCCGTCACCGACGCGACCGGGACCGCCACGCTCGACTACCAGCTGCGGCAGGAGCCGGCCGACGGGATCGGTGACGAGGAGCTCGCGGCCACCGCCGTGATGGTGACGGTCGGCCTGGCCGACCTCGTGACCCACCAGTTCGACGTGCCGCCGCCGCTGCGGCCGTTCCTCGGCTCGGGTGAGCGCGTGGTGCCGGTCAGCGTCGCGGTGTCGTGGCACGAAGACCACCCGACCTCGACCTTCGGGCCCGGAGCGTGGGCCGTCGAGCTCCAGGGACCCGCGCCGGGTGCCGGCCGCTACAGCGGCGTGGCCGACCTCGTCATCTGTGTCGCGCCGCCGACGATTCCGTACCGGGAGTGGACGGCTGTGTTGAGCCCGACAGGCTCGCAGGTGCTCCACATCTCCATCGGGGAGCAGGCCGACGGGCGAGTCTCGGCGAGCGTGGCCGCGGGCGATGGCGAGCTGATGGCCTGGCACGTCGACTCGAATCGTCCCGGTGCCGTCGTCGACCTCAGGTTCGACCCGGCGCTGCCGCGGCCAGGGGCGCCGGTCACGTTCGTCCTCACCGCGACGTGGTACACGGGAACGGATCCCCGGACGCTGTGGTCGATGGACATCGCCGTCACCTGCCCCGAGGTCGACGGCCTGGAGCAGCCCCAGCCGAGCTGATCGGCCGCAGCAGCTTCATCCGCGCTTCCGGACGACCCAGGCCTCTTCGGACGGCCACTTTCGCGCCCAATCGGCGGAGACGAACGGATTGCCCGGACCGTCGACGGCATCGGGCGGTGCCTGGATCTCGACGAGCCGCTCGATCTCGAAGCCGTGCGCTCGGAGGAGCCGGATCCACTCGCCGTGGGGCAGGTGGAACTCGACCGAGGTGTCGTCTGGCCAGACGGTCCGATGGAGGCCGAAGAGCGGGCGCCGCAGCGCCTCCTTGGCCGGATCGTTCGCCTCGTACTCCTCGACGCAGAGGTGGAGGATCAGGCCGTTCGTCAGGAAGACGAGGCGGCCGCCCGGCCGGAGGAGCCGCGCTGCCTCGGGGATCCAGGCGTACGGATCGGCCCACAGGGCTGCGCCGTACTCGCTGATCGCGAAGTCGAAGCTCGCGTCTTCGAACGGGGTCGCCTCCGCGTTGCCGAGGTGGACCGGGAACTCGAGGCCGAACTCGCGCTGGAAGCGGCGCGCCGTCTCGAGCTGCTTCGGCGAGTTGTCGATCCCGACCGGCCGGGCTCCGCGCCGGGCCAGCCAGGCCGACACGTAGGCCGTGCCGCAGCCGAGCTCGACTGCGTCCTTGCCCTCGAGGTCGTCGGGAAGGAGCCGGAGCTCCGACTCCGGGACGCCCCAGATGCCCCACGTCGGCTCCGGCGAGGCCCACGCCCGGCGGCCCGGCTCGACGTACTCCGTGGCGTAGCGGTCCCAGGCCTCGCGGTTCGCGGCGACGTGCTCGGGGAGTGCCTCGGGGCTGGATGGATCGTGCATCGGCGGATCATAGGGAGTGGCGCCCACGCGTGCGGTGCGGCATGCCGCCGTTCGGCTGGACCCCGGCAGGACCCTCGCGCTATGATCCGCGGACTTGCAGAGTGCATAGACTTTATGCGTCGCCCGGGCGATCGCCGGGGCCGCCAGTCCCTCGAGGAGATCGAATCGCGTGGACGCCAGGGAGATCCAGACCGCGGTCGCGCACCAGGCCGCCGTCGCCGCGGCCGCTGATGGGCCGTGGGTGAACCGGCGTGACCCCGCGAAGGCCCTGGGGCCCGACGGCCGCCCGGCCGTCAGCCGCCGCGCGCCGATCTACGAGGACGTTCCCGACGAGAAGTGGAACGACTGGCGCTGGCAGCTCTCGAACCGGGTCAACACGCTCGAGGAGGTCGGGGCCGTCCTGAACCTGACCGACGAGGAGAAGGAGGGGCTCTCGGCGCCGGACAAGTTCCGGGTCGACGTGACGCCGTACTTCCTCAGCCTCATCGATCCCGATGATCCGACCGATCCGATCCGGCGCCAGGTCATCCCCGTCGGCCGGGAGCAGCAGGCGTTCACGGCGATGATGGAGGACAGCCTGGCCGAGGACCGCCACTCGCCGGTCCCGGGACTGGTCCACCGCTACCCCGACCGCGTCCTCATGCTCGTGACGACCCAGTGCGCGAGCTACTGCCGCTACTGCACCCGGTCCCGGATCGTCGGCGACGCGACCCAGAACTTCAACAGCCGGGAGCACGAGGCGCAGCTCGACTACCTCCGCCGGACGCCCCAGGTCCGTGACGTCCTCATCTCCGGCGGCGACGGCCTGACGCTCGCCCCGAAGCTCTTCGAGCGGATCCTGCGGGGCCTCCGCGACATCCCCCACATCGAGATCATCCGGATCGGGTCACGGGTGCCGGTCTTCCTGCCCCAGCGGATCGACGACGAGCTGTGCGCGATGCTGGAGCAGTACCACCCCCTCTGGATCAACCTCCACTTCAACCACCCGAACGAGATCACGCCCGAGGTTTCGCGCGCGGTCGACAAGCTGACGAAGGCCGGCCTCCCCGTGGGCAACCAGAGCGTCCTGCTCGCGGGCGTCAACGACTGCGTCCACATCCAGCGCTCGCTCGTCCACAAGCTCGTCGAGAACCGGATCCGGCCCTACTACCTCTACCAGTGCGACCTCGTGGAGGGCTCCGGCCACTTCCGGACGCCCGTCGGCAAGGGGCTGGAGATCATCGAGGGCCTCCGTGGCCACACCTCGGGCTACGCCGTCCCGACGTACGTGATCGATGCCCCGGGCGGCGGCGGCAAGATCCCGGTGATGCCG
>DASUMJ010000124.1:0-14984 GCA_036277775.1 Candidatus Limnocylindrales bacterium | reverse complement strand
CGGCGACGAGCCACGCGCCGACGAGCGCGACGACGACCCCGAGGAGGAGGTAGAAGCCGCTCTCCTCGAGCTCGTAGTCGTAGGCATAGCTCAGCCCGACCGTGGGGTAGAACTCCCCAAGGTAGGGACTGAGGAGGTCCGCCTCGCGGATGGCCTGGAGATCGCTGATGGGGGCGGCCGGGAGCTGCGAAATCTGACCGGCGCTGAGGACCGGTGTCGGCTCGTCGACCGTGACCGGACCCGGGCCGACCTCGTTGCCGAGCTCGTCGATCTCGATGTACTCATATCCGGGCAGCCGAAGCAGCTCGAAGCCATTGAGCCGCACCACGATCATCCCGGGCTCGAACCCGTCGCGGCTGCCCGGGCTGAACGGCTCGACCTCGGCGATCCGGGCATACGTGCCGTCGAAATAGACCGCGACGCCGTAGTCGACCCGAGCGGTCGTGATCGCGATCAACCCGAGCGCGAACGCGACGGCCGCGATGAGCGCCGCCGCCCGATCGGGCAGGTCGGCGCGGCGGAGGGCCCGGATGCGGTCCACGGGCCGGACGGTAGCAGGTGGCCGGGTCCGCGGATGTCCGGGGAATCCCGGAACGGCGGCCCGGGACCCCGTGGCTGCCCGGTGCCGGCGCCGCGCTCCGACGATGGCCCGGCGAGCGGCTCCGATGCCGTCGCGGGAGGGAGGCATCGTGGCCGCGATCGAGACGAGCGGGCTGTCGAAGCGATACCGCCGGACGTGGGCCCTGTCGGAGGTCGACCTGGTCGTCGAGGCCGGCGGGATCACCGCCCTCGTCGGCCCGAACGGAGCCGGCAAATCGACGCTCCTGAAGCTGTGCGTCGGGTTCGAGCGCCCGACCCGGGGCGGGCTGAGGATCTGGGGCATCGATCCCACCCGGGATCGTGCCGGTGCCGTCCGGTCGGTCGGCTATGTCCCGCAGGACCCGGCGCTCTACCGCGAGCTGACCGTCGAGGAGCACCTCCGGTTCGCCGGATCGCTCCGGCCTGGCTTCGACGCGGCGCATGCCAGGAGCCGCCTCCGCCAGCTCCAGATCCCGCTCGCCGCGCCGGCCACCGATCTCTCGGGCGGGCAGCAGGCCCAGGTGTCGCTCGCGATCGCGCTCGGCACGCGGGCGCCGGTCCTGCTCCTCGACGAGCCGCTCGCGAACCTCGATCCCCTCGCCCGTCGCGAGTTCCTGACGGTCCTTGGGGAGGCGGTCCGGGCCGACGGCGTGACCGCGGTCCTCGCGTCGCACGTCGTGGCCGAGGTCGAGCCGGTCTGCGACCGGCTGCTCGTGCTCGGCTTCGGGCGGGTCCTCCTCCACGTCACGGTGGCCGAGGCGCTCGGCGGCCATCGCGTCGCACCGGACGGCACGGTCGATGCGCCGGGGCTCGTCGCGCTCTTCCCGGATCGGGCCGGCGCCTTCCACGCCCTCGTCCGCAATGCCGCGTCCGTCGACGTCGCAGCAACCCGCCCCGCCACGATGGAGGAGATCGTCATGGGCTATCTCTCAGCGGGACGGGCGGACCCGTCGACGGTTGGTCGCCTCGATGCCGGCGCCGCCCTGGCGGTGGCGTCGTGACGCGCGCGGCGCTCGCCTTCCGGATCCATCGGTTCGAGGCCGTCGCGCTCGCCCTCGTCGGCGGGGCGGCGCTCGCCTTCGCGGGCGGGCTGTGGCTCCGGCTTCTCGCCTTCAACCTGCCCTTGTCGTGCTTCCTCAGCGCCTACTCCGGCGACGGGATGGACTCCGGCTGCGCCGGGCGGTCCGACTTCGGCGACTACATGGCCCTCGCGAGCGACCTCGGGATGTACGCGGTGCTCGCCCTGGCGCTGCTGCCGAGCCTCCTGGGGCTCGTCCTCGGCGTCGCCGTCGTCGGCAAGGAGATCGAGCGCGGCACGATCGGGCTGGCCTGGTCGGTCGGGCCGTCGAGGCGCCGGTGGCTGTTCGGGGTGGTCGTGCCGGTCCTCGTGGCAGCGGTCGGGGTGAGTCTCGTGGCCGGCCTCCTCGCGGACCGCCTCGAGCTCGCCCGCGATCCGGCGATCGACCCGGCGACATCGCTGCACCACCTCGGCCTGCGGGGCGTCGTCCTGCCGGCCTACGCGCTCGCGTCGTTCGGGATCGCGCTCGCGGTCGGCGCGCGCCTCGGCCGTGTCCTGCCGGCGCTGCTCCTCGCGATGGCCCTCACGCTCGGCGCCGCCCTCGGGACGACCGCGGTCGTCGACGCGATGCTCCGGAGCGAGGCCGTCGCGATCGACGAGTCGCGGATGCTCGAAGTCCGGGCGTTCGCCAGCGGCCGGGTGTTCGATTCGCTTGTCCGAACGCCCGAGGGCGAGCTGATCTCGTGGTTCGAGGCGGAGATCCGGTACGGCTCGACGTTCTGGGAGCAGCTCGATCCGGGCAGCCCCGGCTACGACCCGTCGACGGGCCTCGGCTCGGCCTACCTCGTCACGCCCGGCCAGCTCTACCCGATCGCCGAATGGCGGATGGCGGTGATCCTCGGCGCCCTCGGGCTCGGCGGGATCGTGGTCGCTGCCGCCATCGTCGAGCGGCGCCGTCCGAGCTAACCGAGCGGAGTCGCGGCCGGGGGCTCCGCCGCCATGGCCGGGGCGGCGTGCCGCCGCAGGACGATCACTGCACCCGCGACGAACACGGCCGCGCCGAGGAAGAACGGCGCCGGCAGCCCCGCGAGGACGACGACGCTGCCGAGCGCCGGCCCGACGATCCCCGCCGCGTAGAGGGGCAGGTAGACGAGGTTGAGCGTCTGGGACCGTCGCGCTGCGGGGACCTCGGTCGCCAGCAGCCCGAAGACCATCGCGCTGACGGCCGACGAGGCGGCCGCGAACGCGACCGCGACGAGGGCCAGGAGCCCGATCCCGCCGACGGCCGGGGCGAGCGGCATGAGGGCCAGCGCCACGGCGCCGCCCAGGAGCGCCCCCACGAGCACCGGGCGGAACCCGATCCGGTCGCCGAGGGCGCCGGTCAGCGGCGAGAGCAGCGCCCCCGCAAGCGCCGCAGTCCCCGCCACGAGCGCGATCCCGCTGGCCAGACCCGGCCCCCGCCCGACGATCTCCTCCACGACGACCGGCACGTACGGCCGTGACATCTGATTGGCGAGGAACGCCGTCCCGAAGATCACGAAGATCCCGCGGACGGCAGGATCCCCGAGGACGCCGCGCACGGCCCCGAACGCGAGGGTCAGCACCCGGCCCTCCGGCACGACCTCCGGGCGGACCTCGCGGCTCCCGAACGCGACGAGCGCGGCTGTCCCGAGCGAGAGCGCCGCCGAGAGCCCGAACACGCCGCTCACCGACCAGCCGAGGCCGTCGATGAGGATCCCGGCGAGGGTCGGGCCGGCGGCGAAGCCCACCGGTCCGGAGGCGCCGAAGATCGCGATGACCGTCCCGAGACGGCGCGTCGGCGTCGCGTCGCGGATCCCGGCGAGCATCACGCCGGTGTTCCCGAGCTGGAAGCCGATGAGGAGCACGCTCACCGCCACGTGCCACGGCTCCCGGGCGAGGGCCATGCCCGTGAACACGACCGCCTCGACGATCGCGCTCCGGACGATGACCGCCTTGCGGCTGTATTTGTCGGCCCAGACGCCCCACAGCGGCACGAGCGGCATGCCGAGGACGAAGAGCAGGGCGCTGAAGAGGCCGATGAACTGGAGCCGGTCGCCGTCCGGGACCCCCATCGCGGAGAGCTGCGACGGGAGGAGCGCGAAGACCTGGCTGACCCCGAGGCCCTCGATCATCGAGGTGATCCAGAAGACGGCGACGAGCGTGGGCCACCCCCGTCGACCGGTTCGCAACCGCTCGCTCGCTGACATCCCGTGGAGCCTATCGGAATCGCGCATGCGCCCGGGATCGCGCTAGGCTTCGCCGCGGAGGTGCCCATGGACCGCTGGCTGGCCCGTCTCATCGCCGCGCAGGGACGGTGGGCCAAACCGCTCGGCGACTTCAACCATCGCTGGCTCCACGCCCTCTTCCACGCGATGACGCCGGTCCGGGACCTGCTCAACGGCCGATGGCTCGGTCACCCGCTCCACTCGGTCCTCACCGACGCGCCGATCGGGATCCTCTTCCTCGTCATCGTCCTCGACGTCCTCGACCTGCGGGCGGCGGCGGACGTGGCTCTCGTCGTCGGGATCCTCGCGATGCTCGCCTCGGCCCTCGCCGGCGCCGCGGACTATGCCGACACCGACGGGACACCGCGCGAGCGAGCGACCGTGCACTCGACGCTCATGGTCGTCGCCCTCCTCGGGTACGTGATCTCGCTCGCCATTCGGGCGGCGGGCGGCGGGCTCGGGGACGGCGAGACGGATCGGACGGCGGCGGTCTGGTCCTCGGCCATCGCCTTCCTCGTGATGGCGGCCGGGGCGTACGTCGGTGGCGAGGTCGTCTACAGCCTCGGCAACATGGTCAGCCGGCACGCGTTCCGGGGCGCCGGGACGAAGTGGATCGCCCTCGAACCCGCCGAGAAGGACGAGGCCGGCGACATCCCCGAGGGCCGGCCGGTCAAGGCGAAGCTCGGGATCAACACCCTCGCCCTCGTCCGGCAGGGCGAGACGGTCCTCGCCCTCCACGACACCTGCGCCCACGCCGGCGGCCCGCTGTCGGAGGGCACGATCGAGGACGGCTGCCTCGTCTGCCCGTGGCATTTCTCGAAGTACCGCCTGACCGACGGCCGCGCCCGTCGCGGGCCGACCGTCTACGACCAGCCGGCCTACGAGGTCCGCCGGACCGATGCCGGTGGCTGGGAGGCCCGCCGCCGCGCGAGCTGAGCGCGGCGGTCGTCGGTGCCGCGTCGGGCCTCCGGCCACCCGGCGCTACGTCTCGGTCACCTCGAAGTCGGTCGGGCTCGCCGCCGTGAACGAACCCCACGGACAACGTCACCGGGCCGGACTGGGCGCCGGCCGGGACCTCCGGCGGCCGACGCGCGTGTCCCAGGCCCCGCTGCCACCGCGACGGGCCATCAGCCGAGCCGGATGTTCGCGACCCGGTCGACCCCGACCCAGCCGACGCGCAGGTCTTCCGGCGGGCCCGACTTCAGGTCGATCCGGATCGGGACGAGCGACGGCTTGCCGGCGGTCGTCGGGGCGCTGGGGCGCGCGTACAGCCCGACGTTCGTGGAGCCGACCCAGCTCCCGATGAGCAGGCTCAGGCCGCGGGAATCACCGAAGACCGTCGTCGGCCCGGCAACGTCGCAGACCGCGACGGGGATGTGCGTGCGGGGATCCACACCGTCCTCCTCGATGATCGGGCCGGGCCCGTCAACCTTGTAGCCGAGCGGGTCGTCGTTCCGGCCGGTGAGGCCGTTCCAGATCGGGATGAGCGAGTTCGGGCCGCCGTTCTTCGTCCCGTAGCGCCCGGCCGACCAGGACGAGCGCGCGAGCTTGTGGAGGAACCGCACCGGGTCACCGGCGCGGGCGGCCTCGATGACCTTGTCGTACCCGAACCCCGAGTTCCGCAGCCGCACGAGGTTCGCCGCGCTCGCCGCGATGCCGTCGTCGAGGGTCGCGAAGACGGCGACGTTCTTGTCGCCCGGACCCACGTTCGCCCGCGCGATCTGGCCCTTGTGCGTCCCGCCGCCCTGGCAGAGCCCCGAGGGGTCGAGGCAGGCCTTTCCGCCGTGGAGGTTCCAGGGATTGTTGCGCTTGACCGACGAGATTCCCTCCTTGCGCATCCACGTGTGGACGGCGGCGCGCATGAGGGGCCCGTCGGGCGCGCCGAGGGCGAGCAGGAACCCGGAGGTGATCCGTTCGACATCGACCGCCATGCGGCGTCTCCGCGGGGCGCGCGCTCGGTCGTCCCGACGGTCAGGGACGCTGGCGCCCGGATTCTGGCCGCGGCGTGAACCGCGCGCAAGCCCCGAAATCGGCATGGGATCATCGCGCCGATGACCGAGCTCCTCGTCCCCGATTCCGCGGTCGTGCTGCTCGTCGGGGCGGCCGGATCGGGCAAGTCGACGTTCGCAGCCCGGCACTTCCCGGCCGGCTCGGTCCTCTCGTCGGACCATCTCCGCGAGGCGATCTCGGGAGACGCCGCGAACCAGGCGGTGAGCCGGGCGGCGTTCGCGGCCCTCCACCGGGCGCTCGAGCAGCGGCTCGCGGCCGGCCTCCTCTCGGTCGTCGATGCCACGAACATCGGGGGCAACGCTCGGGCTGCCATCCGGCGGATCGCGCGGCGGCACGGCGCGCCGGTCGTCGCGATCGTCCTCGACCTCGAGCCGGAGGTCGTGCTGGCGCGCAACGGCGCGCGGGTGGAGCGACAGGTCCCCGACGGTGCGGTCGCGAATCAGCTGGCGCGGCTCGCGGCGACGCTCGCCCGGGGCGACCTCGCGACCGAGGGCTACGCGTTCGTGGTGCGGCTCCGGGATGCGGCGGCAGTGGAGGCGACGAGGATCCGGATCGTGCCCACGACCCCGACGGCCCCGGGGGGCGCCGGCCCCTAGTCCCGGACCCGGCCGAACGGTCGCGCCCGGACCTCCACCCAGACGCCGTTGCGCATGTAGACGTCCTGCCGGAAGAGCTCGATGGCCTCGGCTTCGGATCCGGCGCGGACGACCGCGACCGTCGCGGACACGTCGAGGAAGGCGCCGACCTCCGTGACGACGCCGGCGGCCTTCAGGGCCTGCATCCGGGCGATGTGCTCGGCCCGGAACGGGACGCGCGTCTCCGCGGCATCGGGCGCGTAGGTCGCCTGCACGTGCCAGACAGGTTCGATCGGAGCGGCCGGAGCGGGCGGCGCGGGCTCAGCAGGCTCGGACACGGTGGCTTCCTCGGTACGTGGCGGCGATTTCAGGGTAGCGGCTGTCGGGCGAAGCGGCGCCGGTTCCGGTACCGCGACGCCCGGCGCGGTCGCCGCCGCCGGCCACGCCGCGGCGCTTCGTCTCAGGTCGTCGTGCCGGCCGCGATCATGGCGACGCCGGTGAGCGCCAGCCCGATGCCGAGGACGTGCGAGCCGGTCATCCGTTCGCGCAGGACGGCGGCCGCAAGGAGCACCGTCACGACCGGGTAGAGCGACGACACGACGGCCGCCGGCGCGAGCTCGATCCGCGACGCGGTCAGGAACAGCGTGTTCCCGAGGAGGTCGATCGCCCCGACGCCGAACGCCAGCGGCCACGTGGCGCGCGGCGGTCGCCATGGCCGGCGAACCAGCAGGACGATGGTCGCGAAGACCGCAAGCTGGACGGCCCGGATCGCGGCCAGCGGCGCGATGAGGTACGCGTCGTCGATCCGTGACAGGGCGAAGCTCAGCACTCCGAGCGACAGGCCGGCCACCACGCCGAACGGGAGCCCCGAGGGGCGATCGGGGCCGGAGTCGCGGACGGTCGAGACGATCACCACCGCGACGATCGCGAGGGCCATGCCGGCGATCGCGAGCGGCTTCGGGACGCCTTCGAGGACGATCCCGATGAGGGCGGGCGTCAGCGCGGTCAGCACCGCGGCCACGGGCGCGACGACCCCCATCCGGCCGAGCGCCAGGCCGCCGTACAGGGACCCGATCCCGACCGCGGCGAGCAGGCCGGAGCCGAGGGCGAGCAGCAGGTCCGGGCCCGCGAGGAGCGGCTCGCGCCGGAGGACCGTGATCGCCAGGGCGAGGACGAAGCCGATGCCCTGGGTCACGGCGAGCGCGCCCAGCAGGGGCGCACGCCGGCCGAGCAGGCCGCCGCCGAAGTCCGAGGTACCCCACGCCGCCGCGGCTGCGAGTCCGAGCGCGACGACTGCGAGCGACGACGGCAGGGCGAGCTCCGGCACCGGGCGAGCGCGTGGGACGGCCGGTCAGGCGGCCCCGGCGGCCTCCGTGTCCGCCGCGGTGGGGCCCTCGAGGATGCGCACCTCGTCCGCTGCCCCGTCGTAGCGGTCCGAGCAGGTCAGGTAGATCACCTGGAAGTCCGTGCTGATCGTGCGGAGCAGCTCGAGCGCGCGGCGGGCGCGGTCGTCGTCGAGGGTCACGAACGGGTCGTCGAGGACGAGCGGCGGGCGCCGATCTCCCGTCACGAGCCGGACGAGCCCGATCCGGGCCGCGAGGTAGACGAGGTCCAGGGTCCCCTGGCTGAGGGCGGCCACGTCCACCCAGTCGCCGCGCTCCGGGGCGAAGAGCTCGATCCCGAGGGTCGCATCGTCGACGCGCACCCGGCGGTAGCGGCCGTCGGTGACCCGCTCGAGGTCGCCGACCATGTGCTTCTCGAGGTAGCGCGTCGCGGTCCGCATCGTCGCTCGCTCGGCGGCGTCGATGGCCTTGAGCGTCAGGTCGTAGACGCGGCCGCGCCGCTGCAGCTCGGCGAGCTGCTCCTCCCACATCGCGAGGCGCTCCGCGTTCGACGCGACCTCCTCGGCGTCCACCGCGTTCTGCTCGACGCGGGCGCGAGCGTTCGCCTCCTCGTCGCGAGCGGATTCGACGGCGTGCTCGGCATCCCGGACCTCGACCTCGAGGCGCTCCCGGGCCCGCGGCTCCTTCGCGATCGGGCCGAGCGCCTCGAGCGCACCGGTCTTCTGGTCCACCTCGAGCGCCGCGGCGTCGCGGATCCCCGGGAGGGCGTCCGGCGGCTCCCGACCCACGAGCCCGGTGAGCTGCGCCGACAGGACCTCGATCTTCGAGACGTGCATCTCCTCGGCCTCGAGGAGCGCCTCCGCGGCCGCGAGGTCCGGAAGCTCGAGGCCGGAGAGCTGGTTCGCGGCGTCGAGCTCCGCCTGCTGCAGCTCCTGCTCGAGCTGCGACCGGCCCCGCAGGCGGCGGTCGATCTCGACGTCCCGCAGCTGTTTCTGGCGCTCGAAGCTCTGGGCCCAGATCCGCTGTCGCCGCCCGATGAACGCGAGGACGAAACCGCCCACGACCATGGCGAGCGGGACGCCGAGGCCGCCGGTGATCGAGAGGACCCCGAGCTGGACGACGGCCGCCAGCACGATCCCGATCCCGATGAGGCCGAGGGCCGCGATCGCCGTCGGCCGCCACGAACGCGGCTCCGGCGCCTCGAGCTCGTACTTGACCTCGACCTCGCCCGACAGGATCGCCCGGAGCTCCCGGATCCGCATGTCGATCTCGCGCAGGCGGTTCACCGACTGGCGGAGCACCGGGAGCGCGTCCCGGGAGGGATGGGTCTCGCCGAGCGTCGCGATCTCCTCGGAGACCTGCGTCGCGGTGCGGTAGCGCTCGAACTTCGCCTGGGCCGCGTCGCGCTCGGCGATGAGCCGCTCGGCCTGCCGAGCCTTCTCGAGGAGCGCCCGGCGCTCGGTCAGCGCCGCGTCCGCGTCCGCACGCTGCTCGCGGGCGAGCGACAGGCGGTCCCGATCCCGCTCGAGCTGGGCAAGGGCAAGCTCGCCCTGCTCGACCGCGGCACCGTGGCGGACGACCTCCGCCTCGGCGATCTTGAGGCGCCCGGGGTTCTTGTCACCCCGGGTGTTCAGCTCGTGGAGGGCCTTGTCCAGCTTCTTGCGCGCTCGGCTCGTCCCGCGGTCGGCGCCGGAGATCGAGGCCTGGAGCCGGTCGCGGAGCGCGCCCTCGTCGCGCGCCAGGTCGTCCACCTCGTGGTGTCGGACCGAGGCCGTGGACCGGAAGAACGCCTCCGTCGGGATGCCGGTCAGCTCGGCGAGGACCTGGTCGGCGAGGGCCGGGTCGCTGATCGTCTGGCCCTCGTACTCCATCCGGACCGAGCCCTTGGCGCCCCGGAAGGCCTTCTCGACGAACCCGGTATGGACCCCGTCGTCCTCCTCCTGCTCGAAGTCGAGCCGAACGACCGGCCGGACGTCCTCGGCGGCGCCCCACGGCCGGAGCCCGTCGACATCTGCCGAGGCGGACGTCACGCGGCGGGTGAGCCCGAGCTCGATCGCCCGCTGGATCGTCGTCTTGCCAGACTCGTTCGGGCCGCGGACGATGGTGAGGCCGCGGGCGAGCTCCAGCTCCAGGTCGGCGTGACGACGCAGGTCACTGACGTGGAGGCGCGTGATCCTCACAGCGTCACCTCCTCGCCGGCGAGCAGGAGCCGCCCGAGCCGGAGCGCGTCCCGGAGCTCGGTCGCCGCGCCGTCGTCGCCGGCAGCCTCGAGCTCGGCGACGCGTGCCTCCACTTCGCGGATGAAGGCGCCCAGGATCGTGTCCTGCGGCGGCATCGGCCCCTCGGTGAGCGGCGGCACCGAGCGGTCACGGACGCGGACCTTCAGGAAGCGGCCCGCGAGAGCTGCCTCGACCTCGTCAGGGTGGAGGTCCAGGGCGTCCGGGCGGACGCCGATGAGCCGGACGTCGAGCACGAGGTCCGGATCGGCGCGACCGGCAAGCTGCTCGACGAGCGCCGGCTGGGTCGAAACCCGGGCCGCGTCCAGCTCCAGCTTCTCGAAGCGGGTGCGCCCGACCTGCCGCTCGTCCAGCTCCACCTTCTTCGTGCCGTTCCGCTCGTCGAGCGTGACGACGAGGACCTTGCCGGCGCGATCCTGGTCCATGGCCACCGGTTCCGGGGCCCCGGAGTACGCGTAGGTCGTCCCGCCGGCCTTGCCGCGACTCGTGGAGTGCCAGTGGCCCAGCGCGAGGTAGTCGAGCTTGCTCGCCGCGATCTCCTCGGTCGTGATCACGACCTCGTCGCCGTCCGTCTGGCCGGGGATCGCGATCGCCCCGTGGACCATCCCGAGCTGCCACGTGGCGTCGCCGGACCCGGCGACGTCCAGGTCCCGGAGCGGTGAGTGCGGGGCCCGCTTCGTCGCGAAGACCGGGCCGTGGACCACGGTGTCGAGGGCGTCCAGCGCGACCGACGACCGGTCCGGCGTCAGGACCGTGAGGAGGTCCGAGCCGACCGCGCCGGCCATGGCGGGCAGGTCATACGAGCGGTAGATCGACGCCCGGTCGCAGACGTCGTGCGTGCCCGGGATGAGGACCGTCCGGATCCGCGCGTCGACGAGGCGCTTGAGCTCCGCGGCGACGCGCTCCACCGAGCGGCGCGGCTGGACGTTCGAGTCGAAGAGGTCGCCGGCGATGAGCACGAGGTCCACCGGCTCGGCCAGGGCGAGGTCCACCGTCGCGCGGAAGGCCGCGAACTGGCGCTCGCGCTGCGCGGCGGCCTGCTCGCCCAGGTCCGCATGGCGGGCGCCGAGGTGAACGTCGGCCGTGTGGAGCACTCGGAGCATTCGGTCTGCCGACCTCCAGGATCGCGGGGTCTCTAGGCGTCCCGGATGCTCCGACCCGTCCGGGCCGGCGGGTGCCGCCGGTTCGGCAGCCCCCGCGGCCCCACGGGTCCCATCGAACGAAGCGCCCCCATTGCTCTTCGCCCGACGCCCGGACCGTCGCACCGCATTGTGACAGGTCGCCTGTCACAGCCGGCGGCATCGACGACAGATTCGGGGCCGGGATCGCCGAAATCAGCCGCCCCGGCGATCCGGTGTATTCTCGGGACCAACGAAACAACCGGTGCGCCCCGCCCCAGGGACTCCACATCGGCACCACGGGTCGCGGCCCCGGCTTCACGCCGTCCCCGCGTCCCGTCGCCGGTCCCAGCGGTACGCACCGGGACAGGCACCGCGCTCGGAGGCAACTCAGTGACCTACGTAGATCGGACGCTCACCTGCGTCGACTGCGGCGTCGGATTCATCCATTCGGCGGACGATCAGAAGTACTACGCGGAGAAGGGCTTCTCCTCGGATCCGAAGCGCTGCGTGAGCTGCCGTGCCAGCCGCCGCGCCGCCCGCGACGGCGGGTTCGATGCCCGGGACCTCGGGGGCCCGCGTGGCTACGAGACCGGCGGCGCCGGGCGCGAGTACTTCGCGGTCCTCTGCTCCGAATGCGGCAACCAGGCGCAGGTACCGTTCAAGCCCCGGATGGACCGGCCGGTCTACTGCTCGGACTGCTTCCGGAAGATCCGCCCCGAATAACCCCGGTCGCCCACGACCGCCGCTCACCCGGCCCGGGCATCGTCCCGGGCTGGTTCGCGCTCATATCCGGAACGCGTCACCGCCTCGGAACCGTTCGCGGTGGCGGCCGCGCCAGATCGTGACCCGCGCCCGGCCATGGACCTGCCACGCCCCGTCGCGACCGACGACCGCCGTGTCCTCGTCGATGCCGAGGACGGCCATGCCCCGTGGCGCCTGGAGCGCCATGAGCGCGACGACCGGCTCCGGCCAGGCGTCGTAGTGGGGCAGGACCGCCACGCCCGCCACGAGGCCCAGCCCGTCGCCCCACCGCAGCGGCCACGGGAGGTAGCCGCGCCGGAACTCCGGCTGGCGCTCGGCGAGGACCATCGCCCCGGCCGAGCAGCCGGCGAGGATCGCCCCTCGGAGGTGGGCGTCGAGGATGGCGGCACCGAGCCGGCTGCCCTCGAGGACCCGCCGCAGGTGCGCTGGCTTGCCGCCCGAGAGATAGATGAGGTCCGCCTCGCCGACCGCCTGGGCGGCGCCCTCGTCGGCGGCCTCGTCACGCGACCGGACGAGGACCGGCTCGACCTCCGCGCCGAGGCTCGCGAAGTGCTCGACCCCGAGGTCGGCCCAGCGACGGAAGACCGCCTCGCCGTCGGGTGCCGACGCCGCGGGAACGATCACGACCCGGGGGCGGGCGCGGCGGACCGACGACAGGAGATCGCGGTCGAAGGCCGCCATCCCCGGCAGGAACTCACCGGCGCCGACGAGCGCCACGGGACCGGGCATGGCTCGGAGTCTAGCGCCTGCCGGGCCGCGTTCGATCCGGCCTCTACACTGCGCCGATGACCCCGACCCAGCGCGGCGCGCTCGCCGCGGCGATCATCGGCTCGGCGGTCGTCTTCCTCGACGGGACGATCGTGAATCTCGCCCTCCCGCGGATCGGCGCGACGCTGCCGGCGGTCGGGATCGGGGTGCTCGAGGGCCAGGTCTACGTCGTCGCCGGGTACATGGCGACCCTCGCCGCGTTCCTCCTCCTCGCCGGTGCCCTCGGCGACCGCTACGGCTGGCGCCGGACCTTCGTCCTCGGCCTGGCGGGGTTCGGCGTCGCGTCGCTCGTCTGCGGTGTCGCGCCGTCGCTCGACGTCCTCGCGATCGCCCGGCTCGCCCAGGGCATCACCGGTGCGTTGCTCGTCCCGGGGTCGCTCGCGATCATCACCCGGTTGTTCGAGGGTCCGGCACGCGCTCGGGCGATCGGCATCTGGACGGCCTCGACGTCGCTCGTGGCGGTCCTCGGACCGCCGATCGGCGGCGTCCTCGTCGACACCTTCGGCTGGCGGAGCATCTTCCTCGTCAACCTGCCGCTCGTGGGCCTCGGGATCCTGCTCGCCTGGCGGTTCCTGCCCACCCTCCGGGCGGCGGTCGCACCGACCCGCTTCGACTGGCTCGGCGCGGTCGTGGCCGTCGTCGCCGTCGGGGGCCTGTCGTTCGGGGCGATCCGCGGCCAGCAGGTCGCCTGGTCCGAGCCCGGACCGCTCCTCGTCCTCGCGATCGGGGCGGTGGCGCTCGTCGCATTCCCGGTGCTCATGCTCGTGCGCCGCGACCCGCTCGTCCCGCCGGCCCTCTTCCGGAACCGGACCTTCCGCACGATCAACCTCGCGACGCTCCTCATCTACGCGGCGCTGTACGTGACCTTCTACATCCAGAGCCTCTTCCTCCAGGGCGTCCTCGGGTACTCGCCGCTCGCGGCCGCGATCGTCGGGCTGCCGGCGGGACTGGCGCTCATCGGGCTGTCGGCGTGGGCCGGGACGCTCGCCGGCCGCTTCGGGGCGCGGCCGTTCCTCGTCGCGGGACCACTCCTCATGGCCGCGGGATCGGGGCTCTGGCTGCGCGTCCCGGCGACATCGACCGCGTGGGACGCGCGGCTCTCCGATCTCGCCTCGCTCGTCCCGCCGCTCGCCGTCCTCGTCGACCCGCTCCCGTCGATCGTCCTGTTCGGCGTCGGCATCGCGCTCGTCGTCGCGCCGCTCACCTCGACGCTCATGGCATCAGCGCCGGTCGAGCGAGCGGGGCTGGCATCGGCGATCAACAACGCGCTCTCGCGCGTCGGCCAGCCGCTCGCGTCGGCGGGGATCTTCATCGTCGTGACGGAGCGCTTCTACGCGACGCTCGGGGCCCGAGTCCCGGGCCTGGATCCCGCGTCACCCGAGCTCCGGGCCGCGGTCCAGCCGCTCAACCGCCCGGCGGACGGTGTCGCCCCGGCGATCGCCGACGCGGCCCGGGCGGCCTCGGCCGAGGCCTTCCACGCGACGATGCTCGTCCTTGCCGGGCTGCTCGTCGCCGGCGCGGTCGTCAGCTGGCTGGGGCTGCCGCGCGACGCCTCCGGCACCCACCCGACGCCCGACGGAGCGCACCCGGGGGGATGACCGCGCGCGACTGGGACGCCCGGACCTACGATCGGATCGCGGATCCGATGCACCGCTGGGGCCTCGAGGTCCTCGACCGGCTGCCGCTCCGAGGCGACGAGCGGGTCCTCGACGCTGGCTGCGGCAGCGGCCGCGTCACCGAGGCCCTCGCCGAGCGCCTGCCGCGGGGCCGGGTCGTAGCCCTCGACGCGTCGCCGGCGATGCTCGACGAGGCCCGTCGGCGGCTGGCCCGCTTCGGCGACCGGATCGAGTTCGTCCACGCGGACCTCGGCCGGCCCATCCCGATCCTCGACCCGGTCGACGCGATCCTGTCGACCGCCACGTTCCACTGGGTCCCGGACCACGACGCGCTGTTCCGGAACCTCGCTGCCGTGCTCCGGCCTGGCGGCCGGCTCGTCGCCCAGTGCGGCGGGGCCGGCAACATCGAAGGCCTGCGCCGGATCGTCCGGACCGTCGGGGACGGCTTCGACGCGGCGCGGAACTTCGCGACGCCGCTCGCCACCGCGGCGCGGCTCGATGCGTCGGGCTTCGGACAGGTGGAGGTCTGGCTGGCCGACGCGCCGACCAGGCTCGAGCCGGGCACGCCGCTCGAGACCTACCTCGAGACCGTCTGCCTTCGTGAGCACGTCGCCCGGCTGCCCGAGGCCGAGCGGGCCGGCTTCGTCCGCGAGGTTGCCCGCAGGATGCCGGAGCCGGTCCTCGACTACGTGCGGCTGAACATCCTCGC
>DASUMJ010000123.1:0-17950 GCA_036277775.1 Candidatus Limnocylindrales bacterium | reverse complement strand
GAGTGCGACCGGAGGTAGCGGTTCTCGTCGTCCGCGTACGGCTGCGATTCGCCCCAGTCGCTGTTCAGGACGTACTGGCGCGCCTCGATCATCCGTCGAGCGCGCTCGAGCCCCGCCTCGTTGACGGCATAGCTGGCCACGATTGGATGCTGGCGCTCCACGGTGTGGCCGGTGGCAACCAAGGCCGGTGATCCGCTTGCACGTTCGCGACGACTGCTCCCAAGCACCGGCCGCAGCGGCTCCCTGCCGGCGAGGGCGGTGGTTCAGGCCCGACGGCTCTGGCGAATCCTCGGCGGGGCTGCTTCGATGTCGTCAGCCCATGAGCTCCCCATCGGTGGGTCAACGCGTTCATCGCTGGAGGTTGCGCCATGCGCAAGCGGATCCTGCCGATCCTCGTGATCGGCGTCGTCATCACGGCCGTCATCGGCCTGATCGTCGCGTCGATGAAGCTCGAGCTTGGGTGCTCGGTCCGGGAGCGGTTCTCGAAGCGAGGCGCGGCCGACGAGATCGCGCTGCCCGAGCCCACGACCGGGGCCTGAGCGAACGCGGCCTCGGGGCGCCGCGCGGCGGCGCGGACCTGGCCAGATCGACATGGGCGGACGGTTAGGTCAGATCGTCCGCCGGAACGGGCCGGGATCGGCCGCCACAACGTGAAGGAGGCGCCGGATTCGAGCGTGGCCGGGCCTCGGTGGCGGGTCCCACGCGGCTCCCGAGGGCGCGCAACTCGCCCTTACCGACCCGGGGTGTCGGTTTGGCCAGGTCGTCGGGCGGGTGGGTGGCGAAACGCGGCGGGCAATGCGGCGTTCAGGCGCAGCGGCGTGCCGGGAGAGACCGGGCCGGAACGATCGAGGGCGCGCCCGGCCGTCGCCGGGCGCGCCCTCCGAGTTCGCCGCGCGCGTCAGTCGATCGCGATGACGTTGGCCTCGCCCGGAACGAGCGACAGGATCGTGGTCCAGAGGGTGCCGTCCTTGTCGATCGTCGTCGACATCGGGATCGGCAGGTCGGTCGCGATCGCCTGGCAGTCGAGCGGGAACGAGCCCCACTCGCAGGCGTTGATCGTGCCCCCGGCCCCGGTCCCGAGGATCTCGACCGCAGCCCAGCTGCCCTCGTCGAGCTCGGTCACGTAGAGCGTTCCGTCCGGCCCGAAGTTCAGGTCGACGATCGAGGTGAAGCCGTCGGCCACGACCTGGCAGGCGTCGCTCGTGCCGCACTCGACGTGGCGCGACCCGGGCGCGATCCGCCAGACCCGCGACTCGCCGGCCGGCGCCGGGAAGCCCTTCAGCTCGCTCACGTAGGCCGCCCCGTCGGGCCCGATGACGACGTCGGTCGCGACCGCCTCGGTCGGGATCATGTCGGGCATCAGGCAGAAGTCGGGCGGGCCGGCCGGGCAGCCGAAAAGTGCCTTGAGGTTGGCCGTCGAGCCGAGCTCGGTCGGGAGCGTCGCGATCCAGTCGATCGCACCGGTGACGTCGGCGTAGATCACGCTGTTGCCGCCGGCATCGGCGACGAGGACGCCGCCACCGTTGAGGACGGTCAGGCCGAAGGGATTCGAGTCGACTTCGGCCGGATCCGGATTCACGGCAGCCTCGAACGCGCCGAGGTCGGCGACGAGCTGGGCCCGGCCCTGCGACACGCGGTAGAGCGAGGCGGCGCCCGTGCCGGGAGGCCCGCCGCCGGTGATCGCGAAGACGTTGCCGTTGCCCACGGCCGCGACGTCGGTGACACCCGGGAGCGACGCGAAGAGCGTCCGCTGGCCGCCGCGGATCGCGACGATCCCCTGGCTGGCGTCGGCCACGAGGAGGCTGCCGTCCGTCGAGGTCGACAGGCCGAACAGGGCTCCGAACGGCGCCGCGGCGGCCTTCGCCGCGGCCGCGGCGGCGGGCACGGCCAGCAACGCCACGGCGAGGCCCAGGACGGCGAGGAACGTCCGGCCGCGTGGCCGGGAGCGGGGGCGATGAATGACGCGCGACATGCGATCGACCCTCCTGACGTGGGGCAGGCGCGCGTGATGCGACGCCGATCGTGCCCCGGGAACTCGACGCGGGTGCCCGGGGCACGCGACGATGGCGCGCCGAGACCCCCCTCGATGTGCTCCGAACTGTACCGGTCCGCACCACATCGGTCGACCCGGGCCGGGTTACCGATGGTGCACCGGGGCACCGGCGCACCATCGGCGGGACGCGCCCGTGCCGGCCGCGGCCCGGATCCGGGCTATGCGTCCTGGAGCTGGATCCAGATCGTCTTCGTCTCGGTGTACTGGTCGTGGGCGTGGAGCGACTTGTCGTGGCCGCCGAAGCCGGACAGCTTGTAGCCCCCGAACGGCGTCGTCATGTCGCCCTCGGAGTAGGCATTGACGCCGACGACGCCGGCCTTCAGCTCCCGTGCCACGCGGTGCGCGACGTTGAGGTCCTGGGTGTAGAGCGAGGCCGCGAGCCCGTACGGCGTGTCGTTGGCGATCGCGACGGCCTCGGCCTCGGTCTCGAACTCGATGACCGAGAGGACGGGCCCGAAGATCTCCTCGCGCGCGATCCGCATGTCGTTCCGGACCCCGTCGAAGATCGTCGGCGGCACGAACCAGCCGCCGGTCTCCTCGAGGATCCGGGAGCCGCCGGTGACGACCCGGGCACCCTCGGAGCGACCGACGTCGATGTACCGGAGCACCCGCTCCATGTGACCCTTCGAGATGAGCGCGCCGATCTTCGTCTCCGGGTCGAGCGGGTCGCCGACGCGCCACGCCTCGAGCTCCGCCGCGACGGCGTCGAGCAGCCGGGCCTTCACCGACCGATGGACGATGAGCCGCGACCCGGCCGAGCAGTTTTCGCCCATGTTCCAGAAGATCGCGATCGCGACATTCGCGGCGACGTTCGCGACGTCCGTGACGTCCGGGAAGACGAGCTGCGGGCTCTTGCCGCCGAGCTCCAGGAGGACCCGCTTCAGGTTCGTCTCCGCCGAGTAGTTGAGGAACCGGCGGCCGACCTCGGTCGAGCCGGTGAAGGCGACGGCATCGATGTCGGGGTGCCGCCCGATCGCCTCACCGACGGTATCGCCGGGTCCCGTCACGACGTTCAGGACGCCGTCGGGGAGGCCCGCCTCGGACCCGAGCTCGGCGATCCGGAGCAGGCTCAGCGAGGTCGTCGAGGCCGGCTTGATGACCACGGTGTTGCCGGTGGCGAGCGCCGGCCCGAGCTTCCAGGCGGCCATCTGCGCCGGGTAGTTCCAGGGGATCACGGCCCCGACGACCCCGACCGGCTCGCGGGTGATCGTCGCGACCGTCCCCTCCGGCGACGGGGCGACCTGCCCGTAGACCTTGTCGGCCGCCTCGGCGTGCCAGCGGATGCACGTTGCCGTCTCGGGCATGTCGAGCCCCACGGTGTCGGTGATCGGCTTGCCGGCGTCGATCGTCTCGATGAGCCCGAGCTCGCGGGCGTTCGCCTCGATCAGGTCGGCCCAGCGGATGAGGACCCGCTTCCGATCGCCCGGGCCGAGCCGGGACCAGCGGCCGTCGTCGGCCGCACGCCGCGCGGCGGCGACCGCGGTGTCGACGTCGGCCGGGCCGCCCTCGGCGACCTCGGCGATCGGCCGGCCCGTGGCCGGGTTCTCGGTGACGAAGCGCCGGCCGCTCGTCGCGTCCCGGAATTCGCCGCCGATGAAGAGCCGGGTCCGGAGGTCGAGCCGCTCGATCTCGGCGCGGGCTTCGTCGCGAGCGGGGATGAGGGTGTCGGTCATGTCGGTCGGTCGCCTCCGAACGTCCGTGCTGCGGTCAAGCGGAGCATAGGCCCGACCGCGGTTACTGGGCCTCGAGGGACGCGAGGACGAGCAGGAACGCCAGCATCGGCCTGCCCAGGAGGGCCATGAGCAGCAGCTCGTAGGCGGCGAAGCTGCCGGTGGCGATGGCGGCCACGCCGGCCGCGATGATCGCGAGATTCAGCACGGCGACGCCGACCTGCCAACCCACCGTCCAGGCGATGTTCCAGTGCCGCATCCGCAGGACCAGGACTGTCGCCGTCACCAGCGCGTAGGCGAGCCCGATCCCCGCCATGACGCGCACGACCGTCGCCGGATCGTCGAGCTGCACGGAGACCGGCACGGTGGCCAGCGCGAGGATGACGTTCGCAAAGCTGAACTCGACGATCTGGCGCAGGCGGAACAGGTCGATCCGGCGCACGTCGGCGCCGCGGCGAAGACCGGCCACGAGACCGGCCAGCCCGGCCAGGCTCGCGCTCAGCGCGGCGATCGAGAACAGGAACGGCGCCTCCGGGATCACGAGCGCGGCTGCACCTCTGTCCGGGCGAGCGCGACCACGTGGTGCGGCTCCGCGAGCCCGTGGCCGCGATTATCGGGGCCGCCGGGGCGGCGTTGTCGGGCGCCACCGCCAGGTCTGGGCCGCGCCTTCGTCGACCGCAGCCTCCACGACGGTGACCGCGGACGCTTCATGGCCCTTGCATTCGGCGCCGGCCTCGCTACAGTGGCGGCGCGCGTCTCCCCCCGACACGAAGGACCCGCTCCAGTGATCCTGCGGATCTATCGGGCTACGCTGCAACCGACCGACCGGGAGCAGGTGATCGCACACATCCGCGATCACGTCTACCTCGTCGCCACGCGCGCGGCCGGGATGAACAGCTTCCAGTGCGGGCTCGGCGTCGGCGACGATGGGCGCTTCGAGCTGGCGCTCGTGTCGACGTGGGCCGACTTCGGGTTGCTCCACGCGGCGATCGGGGAGGACCTGCGGCGGCCGACATGGTTCCGCGAGGTCGAGACCTGCCTGACGCCGGTCGCCGCCGACCACTACGAGCTCGTCGGCGAGGCCCTGCGCGGCGTGGTCCCCCTCGAAGGCGGCGTCGTGCACATCGGCCAGGGTGTCCTCGCGCCGCTGGGCGGCGAACGGTTCTTCGATGAAGCACGCGCGTGGCAGCGCGACCAGCTCGACGGCGGCACCTTCGTGGCCACGCACATCGGCCGGCGAATGGACGGCTCGATCGAGGAGGCGGTCTACGTCGGCGTCGGCCACGGTCAGGCCCCGACCCCGGAGCTCGGCGTTCCCCGGAGTGCCCCGATCGAGCGCGAGGGAGGGCGACCGCTCTTCACGTCGTGGGAGTTCGTCGCCTTCGATGCGCTCTCGCGCGTGCCGGCCCGGGGCTCGGAGGCGGTGGGGGTCCTCCTCGCCAACGACGATCGCGAGTTCGCGTTCGCGACGCCGGGCGCCGCGCAGCTCCTCGGCGTGCCCATCTCGCGGCTCGGCGGCATGCGGGTGGACGACATCACCGCGCCGGACCAGCGGACGAGCATCCCGGAGCTCTGGGCGGCCTTCATCGCCGAGGGCTCGCTCGCTGGGCCGTATCGCCTGCAGACGCGTGACGGCTCGGTTCGTTCGGTCGCATTCTCGGCCCGCGCGAACACCCCGTGGCCGGGCTACCACGTCACCGTCCTCGGCGAGCCCGGCACGACGATCGACGTCGACGACGCGCTCAGCGGCGCCGGCCTCATCGCGCGGTACGAGGCGAGGCTGGTCTGAGGCGAATGCCGGCGTCGGCCTCGCGGGCCCGGCCGCCGCGGGGGCGGCCTCGGCGGGCTTCGGCGGGGCAGCCTCGGCGGGCCAGCCTCTGCGACCCGGCCGACCGGCCCTTGCGCGCCACCGATCGATCGCCGACGCTCCGGCCCATGGACACCTGGAAGTACTTCGACATCACCCATCGCGACCACGTCGTCTGCAACCCGACGAGCCTCGCCAAGCTCGACGAACTCATCGGCCTGCTCGACCTGCCGCCCGAGCCCCGCGTCCTCGACCTCGCCTGCGGCAAGGGCGAGTGGCTGCTCCGCCTGGCGGAGCGGTACGGCGGCCCCGGCGGTGCCGGGTTCCACGGCGTCGGCGTGGACATCTCGCCGTTCCACGTGTCGGAGCTGCGGGAGGTCGCCGGCCGTCGTGTTCCGGCCGCCGACCTCGAGATCCTCGAGATGGGCGGCGCCGACTATCGGGCCGCGCCCGGGAGCTTCGACCTGGCGTCGTGCCTCGGGGCGAGCTGGATCTTCGAGGGCCACCGCGGGACCCTCGAGGCGCTTCGCGACGCCGTCCGGCCGGGCGGCCAGGTCCTCGTGGGCGAACCGTTCTGGCGGACGGAGCCGGACCCGGCGTACCTCGCGTCGGCGAAGCTACGGGCCGAGGACTTCGGCACGCACGCAGGCAACGTCGCAACGGGCGTCGAGGTCGGGCTCGTGCCGCTCATCGCCTTCGTCAGCAATGACGACGAATGGGACCGCTACGAGACGCTCCAGTGGCGAGCCGCGGCGCGCTATGCCGCGGCCCACCCGGACGATCCGGACGTGCCGACCCTCGTCGCGCGGGTCGACCAGGGCCGGACCGAGTACCTCACCTGGGGCCGGCAGACGCTCGGCTGGGCGCTCTACCTCTTCCGCCGGCCCTGACGTTCTCCGCCCGAGATCACGTCCCGTCCCAGGTGTCGCCGTCGGCCGGGGTCCGGTCGACGTTCAGGTCCATGCCGCTGCCGCCGCTGAAGGCGTCGGCGTCGGCGCCGCCGGTGAGCGAGTCGTCGCCCTGGCCGCCGCGGAGGACGTCGCGGCCGGCCCCGCCGGACAGGACGTCGTTGCCGCGATCACCCTCGAGCGTGTCGTCGCCGTCGCCACCGGACAGCGAGTCGTTGCCGTTCCCGCCGCAGAGGAGGTCGGCGCCCCCGAGGCCGGACAGGGTGTCGTCACCCTGGAGGCCGATCAGGAGGTCCGCCCCCGCGGTGCCGGTGAGCGTGTCCGCCGCGTCCGTCCCGACCTTGACGGTCAGGGTGAACGGCACGGTGTTGACGCCGTCGCTCAGCTCGAAGGTCAGGACGGCCGTGCCGCTCTGCTTGGGCACGGCCGCGACCGTGATGGTCCGGTTGCCGGTCGCGCCGACGACCGACACGTTGGCGGCCGGGACGAGCGCGGGATTCGAGGAGGAGACGAGCTCGAACCCGAGGTCCGCGCCCACGGTCTGGAGGTCGCTGAGCGAGACGAAGATCGTCCCGCCGATCGTGTTGCCGCAGGTCCCGCCCGGGACCACGACGATCGCCGGCGGCGCGTCCAGCTCAAGGCCGATGATCACGGGGTCGTGGTCGGACGACCGGTAGGCGTCCGCCGCGTAGAAGGCGTCCTGGGCCGTCGACTTGAAGGTCGTGTCGTAGTCGAGGATGTCCGGCTCGTCGGAGTTGGTGTGCCAGTCCGTGGCTCCGGTTACCTGGCCGGCCAGGCTTGCATTGGCGAGCGCGTGGTCGAGGTAGCCGGCCATGCCGTCGAAGGTGTACGAGTAGGCAAACGGGCCCTGGAACTCGGCGATCAGGTTCGTGTAGTCATCGGCGGTGCCGAGGACGTCGTCCGACCCGGCGCGGATGGCGTCGATCGGGTCCTCCATGGCGTACGAGTTCAGGTCGCCCGTGATCAGGAAGTCCGGATCGCCGCTGCCGGTCGGATCCGTTGCCAGCCAGTCGACGAGGGCCCGGGCGGCGGCGAGGCGGGTGAGGTTGCAGTTGCCCTGCCCGTCGCCGAGGTCGGGGTCGTCGGGCGTGCAGGCCGAACCCTTCGACTTCAGGTGGTTCACGACGACCGTGAACCGCTCGCCCGTCGCGTTCTCCTCGAACGTCTGGGCCAGCGCCGGCCGGCTCCGCGTGTCGATGAAGCGCGGGTCGACGGTGGAATCGAGGACCTGGAAGGCCCCGACGGGCGTCACCGCTCCGGGTCGATAGACGATCCCGACGCGGATCGCGTCCGTGCCGATGACGCCGGTGTCGATGAAGTCGTACGTGCCGACGCCGAAGTGGTCGTCGAGCCCCGCGACGATGCCGTTCACCGGGTCACCGAGCGGGCTGACGCCCGGCGTGTTCTCGATCTCGTTGAGGCCGATGACGTCGGCGTCGAGGCCGATGAGCGCGGCGATGAGCTTGTCGCGCTGCCGCTCGAACTCGGCGGGCTGGTCGGCGTCGGCGCCGCGGCAGTCGAGCGTCTGGCTGGCGCCGCACGGGCCGGTGTCGCCCGCGGTCGCGTCAATGGTCAGGAAGAAGTTCAGGGTGTTCATCGCGGCGACCCGGAGGCTGCCGCCGACGGGCTCCGGCGCCGGGGTCCGCGGGTTGGCCGGGGTGTAGACGGCCGGGCCGGTGGGCTGGATCCGGTAGAGGCTGAAGTCGAAGCCGATGACGCCGATCGCGTTCGCGACGGTGTCGCCGCCGCGGAACCGGTTGTCCAGGCCGAACGGGTCGCCGTTCGGGTGCCGGGTCACGGTCGGGTTCGAGCTCCCGAGCCCATCGTCGAGCGTGATCCGGCGGAGCAGGTTCTCGGCCGCGCGTTCGAGGGCGTCCGGCCCGGGCTCCTCCACCGCGGTCGGCGTGAACGGCCGTGTCTCGCCGTCGAGCGGCATGGCCAGGACGAGCTCGCCGAAGCGGTCGTAGTTGAAGTACTCGGCGATGACGAGCGATTGCGGGAATCGAACGAGCATGCCCTCGTAGCGCTCGAGGTAGGTCGCGCTCTCGAACGGCATCTCGACGTCGACCGGCGCGACGGTCCCGGTCGTGCCGCAGTCGACGATGTCGATGGTCGCCGCGCCGTTGCTGTTCGAGCCGTTGATCGTCGTCTGGTTGAAGCGCTCGCGCGCGTAGCCGGTGACCCGGACGACATCACCGGCATTGATCGCATTGTCGTTGTTCCCGGTGAAGACGAAGATCCCGTCCGAGGTCGCGCCGTCGCCGTCGCCGGTCGCGTCCTGGAGGTAGAAGCCCTGGATGCCCACCGTCGTGGGGCCCTGGTAGTCGCCGACGACGATTCCCTGGGTCGTCACGGCGCCGGTGGTGGCGGCACTTGGGCCGCTCCCCTGGATCTGGTAGACCGGGGTGAACGGCAGCGTGCAGGCGTCGACGTCGTCGTCGACGATCGTGCCGACCCCCTCCGCGTCGGTGACGGTCGCACCGGTGACGTTCGTCACGTCGACGAAGAAGGTCTCGTCGGGCTCGCCGCCCGTGTCGCCGTTCACGAGCACGGTGAAGGTGGACGTCGTGTTGCCGGCAGGAATCGTCTGGCCGGTGAGGGCGTTCGCACCGTAGTCGTTGTCCGCCACGGTGGCGGTCCCGTCGTCGGTGGCGATGTCGAAGGTCACGCCGCCGGCGCCGGCCGGCGCGGAGAGGCTGACCGTGAAGTCGAAGGCCGTCGTGCCGGTGTCGCCTTCGTCGAGCGTGACGTCGTTGACCGAGAGATTCACGGGCGTGGCGCCGCACGGGTCGAGCGGGGTGGATGTGTTCCTGGGGGCCGGCGTAACCGCGGTGAAGTCGGCCGAGTTCACGTCCGTTTCGGTGCAGCCGCCGTCGCCGCGAAGCGCCGCGGTGGTGTTCGAGAGGGTCGGCGCGGCCGCCGGGCCCTCGAAGAAGTTCGCCGCCCCGTAGCCCACGAGGTCGACGATCTGGAGCAGGGCGCTGATCGGGCACGCGGTCGATCCGCCGTTGCAGCCGAGCGACGTCGTCGTGTTCACGAGGGCGACCTTGCCGCCGGTGCCGCTCATGTTGATCGGGGTGGCGTCCACGACGTCCGGCGTCGGGAGCGGGCTGCCAACGGCGGCCGTCGAGGCTTCCTGGACGAGGAAGTACTGGCCGGGGGCGAGGCTCACGTTCGGCAGCTCGGTGAGCTGCCCGCTGTTCGCACCGAAGTTCCCGGTGCCGGTCGCACTGGCGTACTGGAGCGACCAGCCGTTGAGGCTCGCCGGGGCGGTGCCGCGGTTGAAGAGCTCGATGAAGTCGTGGGTGTACGTGGCGCCGGTGTTCCCGCCACCGCCGTAGACCTGGCTGATGACGATGTCCGCGCTCAGCGCGGCGACCGGGGCGGGCCGGATCGACATGCCGGCGGTCGCCACGAGGGCGGCCATGACCGCGGCAAGGAGACGGGGGATGACGCGCGACATCGAGCAGACCCTCCCTGGAGGGCCCGCCGTCGGAACCCTCAGTGCCCTAGAGAACGATGGCTGTTCGGGGCGACGGCGCCGGGCCGAGGTGCTGGCCGGCGCGGGGCGCGACTACACCGGACTGTACCGGTCCCCACCGGATCGGGCAATCGAAGGACGGTCGGCGCCGGTGCGTCCGGGCACCGGCCGAGGGAGGGGAGCGCGCTGCCGGCGGGGCGCCGCGCGAATGTCGCGCCGACTACGGCGCGGCGGTCGGCGCCGGGACGCGGTTCTTGTCCTTGCACCGCCCGGGCGGGAAGCAGTCGCCGAACCTCGACTGGAACCGCTCGTGCTTCTCGGCGGACCAGCCCGGGTGGCGTTGGCCGACCCGCTTCCAGCCGCCGGCCCACGGCGGCTTGCCAGCCTCGCGGAGCGTCGTGCCGTCCACCGTCAGGACGTCGAGGTCGGTCGAGCCCTCCGCGTGCTCGCCGGTGATCGTCACGTCGTCACCGACGAACCGCGCGAGCGGGTGCTCGTCGAAGAACCACGACGGTCCGGCGTGGAGCGTCCAGGTCGTGCCGCCCGCGTCGAGGGTGTAGGTCGTCCGGCCGTCCGCGTCAGTCGTCGACTCGACGGTGCCCGTGACGCTGACCTCGACCTTCGGCGCCTTGTCCGCCTTGGGGCCGCGACCCTGGCCGCCACCCGGGGCGGCGAGGACCGGAACGGCCACGGCGAGCGCGACCAGGAGGACGACGAGGAGGCCCGGGATCGACCGTCGGCGCATGGTCAGACGATACGCCGATCGCAGCAGATACCTACGGCCGAGCGGCCCGTTTCCCACGATCTTGTGGTGCCCCGACGCACCGCCCCGGCGGCGGTTTGAGGGTTTCTTGAGGCCTGCCCGCATCTGGCGTCCCGGTTCGTGATCGGCCGCGCCTTGACGCGACCGCTATTATCAGACCGACAGTCGGTTTGTTAATGAGGTGGCAGATGGCCCGGACGCTCGATGTCGCCTCGCACGCCGTCAAGCGCGATGCCTTCGTCGATGCTGCGCAGCGCCTGCTCCTCACCCGGAGCTACGACCAGGTCAGCATCGGCGACATCCTCGGGGAGCTCGGCGCGTCCCGGGGCGCCTTCTACCACTACTTCGATTCGAAGTCGGCGCTCCTCGACGCGGTGATCGACCGGATGATCGATGGGGCGGTCGGCGTGATCCTGCCGATCGTCCGTGATCCGGAGCGTTCGGCGACACGGAAGCTGGCCGACGTCTTCGCCGGGATCGGGCGGTTCAAGGGTGAGCGGACCGATCTCGTGAAGGGCATCCTCGAAGTCTGGCTGGCCGACGAGAACGCGATCGTCCGCGACCGGCTCAAACGTCGGATCCGGACGATGCTCGTCCCGGTCTTCGCGACCATCATCGAGCAGGGGATCGCGGAGGGCGAGTTCCAGACGAGCTCGCCGAAGCAGACCGCGGCGACGCTCGTGTCGCTCATGCTCGGCGTCAACGACGTGGCCCTCGAGCTCTACTTCGACCGCCTGGCCGGCGAGGTCACGCTCGAGGAGGTCGAGCGGACGTTCGAGGCCTACAGCGAGGCCTTCGAGCGGATTCTCGGCGCGCGTCCCGGGTCGCTCGTCCTCACCGACGTCGCGACCATCCGCCAGTGGTTCGGCTGACGGAACCGATCGGAAAGGAAGTCATGACCGCCATCATCAGAACCGAGGCGCTGACCAAGTCATACGGCACCCACCGCGGGATCGTCGACGTCGATCTCGAGGTCAATCAGGGCGAGGTCTTCGGATTCCTCGGGCCGAACGGGGCCGGCAAGACCACGACGATCCGGACGGTCCTCGACCTCATCCGGCCGACGAGCGGCCGGGCATGGGTGTTCGGGATCGAGTCGAGCGTCGACCCGATCGCGATCCACAAGCGGATCGGCTACGTGCCCGGTGAGTTCAGCCTCTACGACCGGCTCACGGGTGGCCAGCACATCACCTACTTCGCGAACCTGCGCGGCGGCGTCGACCCGGCCTACCAGGCTGCGCTCATCGAGCGGTTCGACGTCGACCCGACGAGGAAGTTCAAGGAGTACTCGAAGGGCAACAAGCAGAAGATCGGCCTGGTGATCGCCCTCCAGCACCGGCCCGAGCTCCTCATCCTCGACGAGCCGACCTCCGGGCTGGATCCGCTCGTCCAGCAGTCGTTCTACGCCCTCGTGCGCGAGGCGAAGGCCGAGGGCCGGACGGTCTTCCTCTCGAGCCACATCCTCGGCGAGGTCGAGCGGACCTGCGACCGGGTCGCGATCATCCGCGACGGGCGGCTCGTGAAGGTGGACCGGACCGAGGCCCTCCGCGACCTCGCCCACCACCAGGTGGAGCTCCGGTTCGTCGGCGACGTGCCGCTTGCCGAGTTCCAGCGACTCCCCGGCGTCAGCGACGTCGCGGCCGACGACCACGTCCTCCGCCTCCGGGTGTCCGGGCCGATCACGCCGATCGTCCAGGCCGCGGCCCGGTACGAGCTGCTCGACTTCGTGAGCCGCGAGCCGAGCCTCGAGGAGACGTTCCTCGCCCAGTACGGTCAGGAGGCCGTGGAGGTGGCGGCGTCATGACCACCCACGCCGGCCGGCTCCCGTCCGGGACCCGGACCTCGACCTCCACCCTCAGCCGCGTCTACGGGCTCGGCACGGTCTTCGCGAAAACGCTCCGCGACTCGCGGCTCGCGCTGATGATCGTCTCGGGGATCTTCGCGGCAATGCTCCTGTCCGGCGGCGCCGCGTTCGGCCAGGCGTACAGCACGCCGCAGTCCCGGATCGAGCTCGCCGACCTCGTCCGGAGCCTGCCGCCGGCGCTGTCCGGCGTCTACGGCAACCCGTTCCCGGTGAGCATCGAGACCCTCGGCGGGTCCATCGGGTGGAAGACCGCGGCCTCACTCGGCCTCATGGCCTGCCTCTGGTCGGTCCTCGCGCTGTCCGGCACGCTCGCCGGGGAAGCGCGGCGCGGCAGCCTCGAGTTCGTGGCCACGACCCGGCTCGGGATGCGCCGGATCGCGCTCGAGAAGCTCGCGGCCCACCTCGTCGGCATGACGCTCGTGGTCATCGCGACGGCGCTGAGCGCCTGGCTCGCCGGCGCGGCCTTCGCGACGCTGCCGGGTGACGAGATCCCGGCCGCGAGCGCGATCGGCTTCGGGCTGTGGGTCGGCCTCGTCGCCCTGGCTTCGGGCGCCGTCGCGTTCGCGCTCGCCCCGATCCTCGGTCGAGGCGGCTCGGCGGCCATCGCGGGCGCCGTCGTCCTCATCGGGTACTTCGTCAACGGCTACCAGGCGGCGGTCCCCGCGTTCGCCGGCCCGGCCAACCTGACGTGGTTCGGCTGGACCGCGCGCCACCAGCCGCTGGCCGGCCAGTTCGATTGGTTGTCGCTCGTTCCCGTCGCCGCGGTTGCCGTCGTCCTGTTCGTCGTGGGCGTGGAGCTCTTCGCCCGGCGCGACCTCGGCGTCACGACCCGCGTCCCGTGGCCGAGGGTCCCGCAGGTCGCGCTCGGCCTCGGCGGGCCCGCGAGCCGGTCGTTCGGCGACCGGCTGCCGCTGGCCGTCTGGTGGGGGATCGGGATCGGGCTGATGGGCTTCATCTTCGGGGCTGCCTCGCTGTCGCTCGCCGACGCGCTCGACAAGCTGTCCCCGGAGACGCGCCAGATCTGGGAGGCCCTCTTCCCGACGATCGAGCTCTCCGGTGCGGGGGCGTTCCTCCAGCTCGCGTTCGTGACGTTCGGGCTCATCCTCGCCGGCTTCGCGGCCGCGACGCTCGTCAACGGCTGGGCCGCGGACGAGACGGGCGGTCGACTGGAGCTGCTCCTCACGACGCCGATGTCGCGGGCGCGCTGGGCGATCGCCGGCGGCGCCGGGCTCCTCGCGGCCATCGTCGTGATGACCGCGATCGTGGCGCTCGGCATCGGGATCGGCGCGGCGATCGCGGGTGGCGACGTCGTCACGCCGATCCTCGGAACGGTCGTGCTCGGGCTGTACGCCGCAGCCCTGGCGGGCATCGGGATGGCCGTCGGCGGCCTCGTCCGGACCTCGATCGCCGGCGAGACGATCGCGGCGATCGTGATCGTCACGTTCCTCGTCGACCTCATCGCGCCGGCGCTCCAGTGGCCGGACTGGGTCCGCCAGCTGGCCCTCAGCGCCCACCTCGGCCAGCCGATGATCGGCACCTGGGACTGGCCGGGCATGGTGGCCTGCGTCGTGATCGCCATCGCCGGCGTCGCGCTCGGAGGCCTCGGGATGGCGCGGCGGGACGTCGCCCGCTAGCTGATCAGCCGGGCTCGGGCGCCGATCAGGGCTCGAGCCCGGCGTGGATCACCTCAGCCGTCTCGCGCTGGCGGCGCGCCTGCTCGAGCTGGGCGTCGACGTCGCTCCCCGCCGGCCGGTCGTGGTACGCCGTCGCGAGCATCGACAGGCGTCTGATCTCGGCGGTCTCGGTCGCGATCGCGCGGCGGAGGATGCGGGCCAGGTCCTGCACCCGGTCCGCGGGGATGACGAGAGTCCGGTCAGCAGTCATGGCGACAGGATGGCACGGCCCGGGCCGTCGCCGGCCGGTTCGTCGCATCGAAGTTAGGCTTTCCGGGTCGAGCAGATGCACACCAGCGCCCTCGAGCTCGACCATTGGGGAACCATGACCGACGCCGATCGCACCGCCATCGCCGCCCTCGACGAGCGGGTCCTCGTCGAGCTCGAGCCCGAGGCGGGCCGGCTCCTCGACCGCCACCTGAAGGTCGCGGAGGAGTGGTTCCCGCACGAGTACATCCCGTACCGCCTGGGACGAGACTTCGACAAGGAGCCCTGGACGCCCGACCAGCCGCGCCTCACCGGCGTCGCCCAGACGTCGTTCGAGGTCGGGCTCCTGACCGAGGACAACCTGCCGAGCTACCACCGGCTCATCCATGGGATGTTCGGCAAGGGCGACGGCGCGTGGCTGACATGGGTCGGTCGCTGGACCGCGGAGGAGGGGCGCCACGCCATCGTCCTCCGGGACTACCTCACGGTGACGCGGAACATCGACCCGGTGCTCATCGAGCGCGGGCGGATGAGCCAGCTCCAGCAGGGCTACGACCGGACGTCCTCGGACACGCTCCACGGCCTCGCCTACGTCGCCTTCCAGGAGCTCGCCACCCGGATCTCCCACCGGAACACGGGCCGCTACTCGGACGACCCGGTGGCCGACCGGATCATGGTCCGGATCGCCGCCGACGAGAACCTTCACATGGTCTTCTACCGCGACATCCTGAAGGCCGCCCTCCGGATCGAGCCGTCCGCCGCGGTCCGGGCGATCGTCGACGAGGTCCTGAACTTCCAGATGCCGGGCGCCGGGATCCCGAGCTTCCTCCGCAAGGCGGCCGACATCGCGAAGGCCGGGATCTACGACCTCCGCGTCCATCGCGACGAGGTCCTCATGCCGATCCTGCGCTACTGGGGCGTGTTCGACCTGTCCGGCCTGGACGCGGCCGCGGAAGAGGCTCGGCGGCGCCTCGCCGAGCACCTCGAGAAGCTGCATGCCGCCGCGAAGCGCTTCGAGGACCGCCTCGCGTCGTCGCGGATCCCGAGGATCTCGCCGGCCCTGTAGCCCCAGCCGGGCCGCACGTATACCCCTCCCCAGTATTGACAACCCTCTTGTCAAGAGGCGGCGTCAAGGGGTAGAATGACCTTCGATCGGCCTGTCAAGTCTTGACAGGCCAGCACCATGTCCGGCGGACCGCGGGGGAAGCGCGAGACACCGGCAGAACCTCGGCGTCATCCGGGTCGTAGGGATGGATGCACGAGGAGGAACCGGAGGTCGGTTGGCAGGCGGAATCGCAGCCGAGGTGAAGAGCCGGCTGAACATCGTCGACGTGATCGGCGAGAGCGTTCAGCTGAAGAAGGCGGGCACGACCTTCAAGGGGCTGTGCCCGTTCCACGGGGAGAAGACACCCTCGTTCACCGTCACGCCTGCCCGCGATTCCTGGAAGTGCTTCGGCTGCGGCCTGGGCGGCGACATCTTCAGCTTCGTCATGCAGCGGGACTCGGTGCCGTTCCCGGAGGCCCTCCGCCAGCTCGCCAACAAGGCCGGCGTCGAGATCGACGAGCGGACCAAGCGCGAGGACGCCCATCGGGCGCGGCTCCGCGACATCCTCGAGACCTCGATCGCGTTCTACCACCAGGTGCTCACCGCGACGAAGCTCGGGGCACCGGCCCTCGACTACCTCCGCGGCCGCGGCTTCACCGACGCCACGATCGAGGGGGCCCAGCTCGGCTGGGCACCCGACGGCTGGGACACGATGAGCCGCCGCCTCGTCGAGAAGCGGGACATCCGGCCCGAGGAGCTCGTGGAGGTCGGCCTGGCGTCGCCGGGGCGGTCCGCGACGCGCGGCGTCGGGGTCATCGACCGGTTCCGCGGCCGCGTCCTCTTCCCGATCCGCGACCAGAACGGCGCGGCCGTCGGCATCGGCGGGCGGATCCTCGGCGCCGAGGGCGAGGGCGGCCGCGATACGGGGCCGAAGTACCTGAACTCCCCCGCGACGCCGCTCTTCGACAAGAGCCGGACGCTCTACCTCATCGACAGGGCGAAGGGCTCGATGCGCAAGTCCGGCCAGGCCGTGATCGTCGAGGGCTACACCGATGCGCTCATGGCCCACCAGGCCGGCTTCGACAATGTCGTTGCGTCGCTTGGGACCGCGCTCACCCCGGGCCAGGTCGCGCTCCTGACCCGCTACGCCAAGAAGATCGCCCTGGCCTACGACGTCGATGCCGCCGGACAGAAGGCCGGGACGCTCGGCGTCCAGGCCCTCGAGGGCCTCATCGGGCAGCTCGCCGCCACCGAGTCCGGCGTCGAGCTCGACGAGGTCCGCGTCGTACGGCTCCCGGACGGCAAGGACCCGGACGAGGTCGTCCGCGAGTCGCCCGACCTGTGGCGCGAGGAGGTCCGCACCGCCCAGCCGATCGTCGACTACCTCATCGACACGTACGCGCGGACCTACGACCTGAAGACCCCCGGCGGGAAGGCCCGGTTCGTCGACGCGATCATGCCGACGATCCGGGCGGTCCCGAACCCGGTGATGCGCGACGGCTGGCTCCAGCGAGTCCGGCAGGTGTCCGGGGTGGAGGAGCGGGTGCTCCTCGAGGTGCTCCGGAGCGGCCGCTCCGCGACCGGGCTGGCGCAGCCGGCCGGCGGCGGGCGCGGGGCGGGCGGCTCGGGGCTCGGCGGCGGCGATGCCGGAACGCGCATCAGCGCCGAGACGGTGACCGGGGCCCCGGACGCGCTCCGCGTCGGCGACATCCTCCGCGGCGTCCTGCCCCAGGAGCAGGAGCTGCTCCGGCTCATGCTCCTGGTCCCCGAGATCCAGCTTCGGATCACGGACGCGATCGGGCCCGACCAGCTCCCGAACACCGTGGCCCGCGAGCTCTTCCGGGCCGTCGTCCTCGCCCGCGAGCCGAACGACGAGGGCGTCCACCCGCCGTTCAGCCTCACCGCGCTCGTGACGGCACTGGACCCCGAGACCGCGGCGCTCGCCCAGGCGCTCGTCGCCAGGCGCGAGCCGAACCCGCGGGCGCTGAGCCAGCAGGAGCTCGTCTACGAGGTCGAGCGGCTCGTCATCGACCTCGAGGAGCGGGCGCTCGACGAGCGATCCGAGTTCACCCAGAACGCCCTCGCCGAGGCCGAGCAGGCCGGCGACGCCGAGACGGCCCGCCACCTGCTCCTCGAATCCCAGGCCATGAACGATCAGCGGCGGTCGCTCCATCGACGCCGCGAACAGACCCGACTCCTTGTGCGACCCGCCGAACGGGTCGCCGGCACGAACGGGGATCCCGCCCCGCCCGCCCCGGCGACCTCGGGCCGCGCCTGACCACCGAAACCGAATCCCGCAAGGAGGGAGCACCCGTCATGCCCATCGATCCGCTCGATCAGCAGCTCGTCGAAGCCGTCCTCACCCGCCCGCGTCGGGCGAAGGCGGACCTCGAGGAAGCGAAGCTCGCCGGCATCCGCACGAAGGCTGCCGACGACGACGACCTCGACTCCGATGACG
>DASUMJ010000122.1:0-2796 GCA_036277775.1 Candidatus Limnocylindrales bacterium | reverse complement strand
GCTCGGTCGCCGGTGGGGTCGGTGACGTAGTCGCGGAAGAGCGCCTCGGCGCGCTGCGATCCGCCGACCTCGACGAGGAGGTCGAGGAACCGCCGCCAGGTGTCGGTCGGGGTGACGGTCTCCGGGCTCGGTGATCCGACGTACGCGATCGTGTCGGCGGCCGCGACGGCCAGCACCTCCCGCATCCGCTCGGCGCCGATCTCGTCATAGAGCTCGTCGACGACGTACCACGAGGCGTTGTACCCGTACGTCTCGCGGGCATCGGTCTCGTCGGTGACGCGGCCCGGGAACGTCCACGCGTCGAGGTCGACCTCGCCGTCGTCGCTCGTCCTGGGCCGCTCGGGGTCGTGCCGCGCGCCGGTCAGCTCGCCGAGGACCGCGGTCGCGTACGTCTCGGCCAGGCCCTCCCCGATCCAGCGGCCGACGAACAGCGTGTCGTTGAACCAGGCGTGGGCGCCCTCGTGGAGGATCGTGATGTCGTCGAGCTCCTCGCTGATCTCGATCCGCTGCTCGTCGGTGTAGAAGAGGCCGGCATAGCCCTCGAGCAGCGGTGCGTAGACCTCGGTCACCTCGAGCCGCTCGTCGACCGGCCACGGCAGGCCGATGAGCTCCTGGAGCCGGGGCAGGCCGCGCCGGAGCATCGACGAGACCGTCGTCCGCCAGAGCCGGTCCTCGGGCCAGCCCTTGACGAGCAGCTCGATGTCGCCGGGGAGGGTCAGCTCGTCCTCGGCGAGCGATCGCTCCCGGACCGCGGTCACCGAGGTCCAGAAGTTCACCGGGTCGGTGATCGATGCCGCGGAGATCGTGACCCCGGCGGGTCCGGAGCTCGTCCGGACCTCCGACCCGAACGCCTCGGCGACGAAGCCGGGCGGCAGCGTGGCGGCGACCGACGACGTGCCGCCGTCGCCCCAGGCCCACAGGTCGAAGGCGGCGAACGCCTGGCCCACCCGGACCGTCGACGCCGAGCGAGGCGCCCCGCCCGGCAGGTCCCAGGTGATCGTCAGGCCGATCGACTGCCGGTAGAGGAGGTCGCGGCGGAGCCGGAACCGGGCATCGATGAACCCCTCCTCCGCGACCGGGGTGACCCGGAGCGGGCCGCTGCCGTCCCGGACCTGGATGTTCGCGGACTCGGGGTGGACGGCCAACGACAGGTCCCGCCAGTAGTAGAAGAAGGAGGCGTCGCTCGGCTTGTCGTTGACGTACGTGGCCGCGACCGAGACGCGAACGACGGCGGCGTCGGGATCGACGGTGTACGTGGCCGCGGCCGAGATGAGGAGCTGGCCGGTGGCCGCGGCCGCGACCCGGGTGCCGGCAGGGGTGAGCGACAGCCCGACCGCGAGCAGCGTCGCCGCGACGAGCGCCATCGCGCGCGTCCGCGCGCGCGCGTGTCTCCCCGAGGATGCGGTACCGGGCTGTGGAGCGATCATCCCACCTCCGTGTGGACCGTCCGGCGGTCGACGCGCTCAGGATCGGGTGACGCGCTGCCGACGGCGGCGTTGCGCGACGAGCCAGGCGGCGAGCAGCACGGCCGCGCCGAGCAGCAACCCGCCGATCATGCGCCCGCGCGCGATCCCCGGCACGGCCTCCCAGGTGGCCTGCGCCTCCGCCGCCGCGGCGACGGCGCGGTCCTGGTCGCCGGCCTCGAACGCCGCCCGGGCCGCGGCGAGGTCCGCGTCCGGATCCAGCCCGATCAGCCCGAGACGATCGAACGGCCCGGGCTCGGCGATGCGCGCCGCCTCGGCGGCGCGGATGTGCGCGATCGCGGCGAGCTCGGCGGCCGCCTCCGCGGCCGCCGACGGGAGCCCACCGGCGCCCTCGAACGCGACGCGCAGCGTGTCGGGCGGCCGGAGGTCGTCGGCCGCGGCCGCCTCCTCCACGGCGGCGCGCTGCCGCATGACCGCGTCGGCGTCCCGCATCAGCCCGAGCGCCGCCTCGAACTGCCAGCTCCGCATCGCGTCGCGGATCGCGCGGGGCAGCGACCAGGGAGCGGCCGCCGCCACCGCCGCCTCGTACGCGTCGCGCGCCTCCGCCCTGGCCTCCAGGAGCGCCGCGTCCTCGGTTCTGATGACCCAGCGCCGCCAGATTCGCTCGAGCTCCGCGGCCACGTCCGGATCGGCGTTCTCCTCGAGCAGGTCGAGCAGGGCCCGCCAGTCCGGCGGCGGCGCCCCGGACTCCGTGCCTGGTTCGGTCGCCGACCGGCGCGCGGGCTGATAGGCCGGCACCCCGGCCGCGGCCGCGGCCCAGGTCGCACGGAGCGCCTCGTCGCCGACGAGCGCCGCGATCTCCCGGGCCAGGGCGAGCGACGCGGCGAAACCGTAGTCGTCCTCGGCCCGGGTGGCCTCGCCGAGCGGCGGCCAGGCGTTGAGCGGGAAGGCCGCGTCGAGCAACGCGTCCTCGAGCTCCGGCGACTCGATCGCCAGGCCGAGCGCGGCGGCGGCCCGTTCCGCGGCGAGCGAGGCGAAGGCCTCCGCGATCCAGCGGTCCGCGACGAGCCGGCCGTTGAACCAGCCGTGCGCCGCCTCGTGGAGGATCACGCCGGGGCTCGCGAGGTAGCTCACCTGGATCAGGGTCTGGCCGGGATCGAAGACGCCGACGTAGCCGCCGCCCCCGCGGGTGAGGGTCTCGGCGACGGTGAGCGGCTCGTCGAACGGCCAGGGGGCGCCGATCTCGTCGCCGAGCACCGGCAGGGCACGGAGCACGACGTCGCTCACCCGCTCGCGCCAGGCGGCGTCGTCCGGCCACGCCCGGATCACGACGAACACGGTCCGGCCGCCGACCGTGGCGGACCGGCGACCG
>DASUMJ010000121.1:0-2467 GCA_036277775.1 Candidatus Limnocylindrales bacterium | reverse complement strand
CGCTACCTCGTCACGGGCTCGATCGAGGGCGGTCGCCGCCGCCAGCTCGAGCACGACCTCATCGTCACGGCGATGACCCAGATCACCCGCTTCGGCCGGAATGCCGTCATCCTCGGCGACCAGCCCGAGTGGCGGGCGGCGAGGGACGCCGTCAGCGACCTCATGGAGCGCTACGAGCAGGGAATCGCCCGTCGCTGACGGGCCTGCCCGGCGCACATCACCGGCGCCGGAAGGTCTGTCCGGCATCCTTGGCACCCTGCCAAGTGTCCTTGACATGCGCGACCGTGGGATGCATCGTCGCGGCGTGACCCGACCCTCGTCCGAGCCCCGCCTCGCGAACCGGCTCCGCGTCGTCCGCGCGGAGCGCGACCTGTCGCAGAGCGAGCTGGCGCGCCTCGTCGGCGTGAGCCGCCAGACGATCAGCTCCATCGAGACCGGCCAGTACGGCCCGTCGACGCTGCTCGCCCTCCGGCTCGCCCGCGTCCTCGAGCGAAGCGTCGACGAGCTGTTCCAGCTGGAGGACCCCGCCTGATGCAGCACCTCGCCCCCCGTGACGAACGCGAGCGCTCGATCGACCTCGCCGCCGACCGCATCAGCTACCTCGTCCTGTCGTTCGGCCTGCTCGGCGTCGTCGCCTGGCGGAGCTTCGTCCGCGACGAGGAGCCGTGGGACCTCCTCGCGCTCGTCGTCGCCGCGGGCGCGGCGGGCACGGCGTACCGGGCCGTCCGCGGGGCCGCGGGGAGCCGCTGGGTCCTCGTCGGGCTCGTGACGATCGGGGTCGCCGCCATCTTCGCTGCCGCCGTCGGCCTGGGCCTCCGGCCGTAGCCCGGGCGAACCCGCCGCAGAATCCGGGCAGGTCGGCCCTGTACCTGCCGTCGCCGACGGGGGAGCATGGGCGCTTGGAGGTGTGCCCGTGATCAAACGCATCGTCATCGGATCGGCCATCGCAGCGGCGGGCCTGGCCGGCTACATGAGCGTCCGTCGCTGGTGGGCGACCTGGGGCGTGGACCCGGAGGAGGGCTCCAGGTCGCTGCCCGGCGACGAGCTCGTGCCCGACGCGACCATGGTCGACACCCGCGGGATCACGATCGATGCCCCCGTCGGCCAGGTCTGGCCGTGGCTCGTCCAGATGGGCTACGGGCGCGGCGGCTGGTACAGCTGGGACGCGATCGACATGAAGGGGTCGAGCGCCGAGGCGATCCGGCCCGAGCTCCAGCAGGTCGCGGTCGGCGACGTCTTCCCGACCGATCCCGGCGGGGGATTCGTCGTCAAGGTCGTGGAGCCCGAGCGGGCCCTCGTCCTGTACGTCGATCCCGAGATCCTGGCGGCGCGGAAGCCGTCGGGTCCGGTCGTCGGCGACGAGCTCGGGCTCGCGGCGTCCGGGAAGTTCCTCGAGACCGCCACACCGCCGAGATTCACCCTGGCCTGGGCGTTCGTGCTCGAGCCGGTCGAGGGCGAGCGGACGCGGCTCATCGAGCGGTTCCGAGCGCGGATCGAGAGCGAGAGCCAGGGATCGAAGGCCTTCGCCCCGTTGCTCGGGTTCGGGCTCTTCCTCATGACCCAGCGCCAGATGCGGAACATCCAGGCGCGCGCCGAGAAGCTCGCCCGAGAACGCGAGGCGTTCCATCGGGACGTCGACGCCGTCGTCGAGCGGGCGCTCACCGGCGATCCGGCCGAGGCGCCGGCCGGCTGACGGCCTCGCGGGCCTCGGTCCGCGGGCATCGATGTCGTAGGCTTCGCGCCATGGAGTCCCGCACGGCGCTCGACGTCGCGCGCGCGCCGCTCTCGGAGCGGGCGCTGTCGCAGCGCGTCCGCGCCGTGCCGCCCTCGGGTATCCGGAAGTTCTTCGACATCCTCGCGACGATGGACGACGTCATCAGCCTGGGGGTGGGGGAGCCGGACTTCGACACGCCCCGCCACGTCATCGAGGCCGGCGTCGAGTCGCTCCGCGAGGGCCGGACCCACTACACCTCGAACTACGGGACGAAAGAGCTCCGGATCGCGCTCCACCGCCATCTCGAGCGGCGCTACGGCGTCCGCTACGACCCGGCGAGCGAGCTGCTCATCACGGTGGGTGCCTCGGAGGCAGTGGACCTGGCCCTTCGGGCGACCTGCGACCCCGGGGACGAGGTGATCCTCCACGAGCCCTCGTACGTGGCCTACGTGCCGGCGATCGTCTTCGCCGGTGGGACCGCCGTCCACGTCCCGACCCGTTTTGAGGACGACTTCGCCCTCGACCCCGTCGCCGTCGAGGCGGCGATCACGCCGCGGACGAAGGCCCTCTTCCTGGGCTACCCCTGCAACCCGACGGGGGCGGTCCTGCCGCCGGAGATCCAGGACGAGCTGGCCCGCATCGCCGAGCGCCACGACCTGCTCGTCTACAGCGACGAGATCTACGACCGCCTCGCCTACGGCTCGTATACCCACCGGGCGTTCTCGTCGCTGCCGGGGATGCGCGACCGGACGA
>DASUMJ010000120.1:0-16762 GCA_036277775.1 Candidatus Limnocylindrales bacterium | reverse complement strand
GCATGGGCGGCGCCGAGGCCGGCAACCTCGTCGGGCTGCTCCACGGGCTCCGGCCCGTCCGCGGCGGCTGGTCGATCCACGAGATCGAGCACCTCCGGTTCCTCCGCGCGCTTGCAGACGGCGGGCGGATCGAGCCTTGACCCGCGGCACGCGGGCGTGCCGACCCGCGGCTCCCGTGAGGCCGGGCGGCACTGATGACCCGGTGACGATCGGATGACGGGCGCGACCCGGCGCCTCGGCGGCCCTGCTCCGAGGGGTCGCGCCCGCGCGATCCTCCTCGCCCGGAACCGTCGCCGCCCGGCACCGGCCCGCCACCACCGGCTCGTGCTCGCGGCCGTGGCCGCCGTGCTCGTCGTGGTCACGGCCGCGGGGGGTCTCGTCGGCCTGGGCGGGATCAGCGTGATCAACGCGATGTCAGCCGGACTGCCGGATCCCTCCGAGCTGGAGCGTCTGACCTTCCCTCAGCCGACGATCGTCTACGACCGGACCGGGACGGTCGAGCTCGCCCGCTACCAGCAGGAGGGCCGGCGGGTCGTCGCGTACGAGGAGGTGCCACGGCTCATCCTCGACGCCACGACGACCGCCGAGGACCGGACCTTCTGGGAGAACCGCGGCTTCGATCCCGCGGCGATCATGGCCGCGGTCGCCGACAACGTCAGCAGCGACGACGAGCGCGGCGCCTCCACGATCACCCAGCAGCTCGTCCGCGCCCGGCTCCTGCCGGCGGAGGTGACGGCGCCCGGAGCGGACCGCTACGCCCGGAAGATCCTCGAGGTCGTCCAGGCGGCACGGGTGACCGGTGCCTACCCCGGCGAGGCGGGGAAGGAGCGGATCATCACCGCCTACCTGAACCAGATCTACTACGGCCACCGGGCCTACGGGATCGCGGCGGCCGCCAAGGTCTACTTCGGGATCGATGACCTCGCCGACCTCACGCCGGCCCAGGCGGCGCAGCTCGCGGCGCTTCCAAAGGCCCCGTCGGACTACGACCTCTACCTCTACGCGACCGCCGATGCCGAGGGCCGGCTCGTCGTGGACCCGGCCTCGCCGCCGGTCGTCCGCCGCAACTGGATCCTGCGCGACCTCGCCGCCTCGCGCTGGACGCGCCTCACCGAGGCCGAGCTCCAGGCGGCACTGGCGGAGCCGGTGATCCTCGCCGGCGAGCCCGACGAGCGCCTCCGGGCCGGCCACTTCACCTGGCAGGTCCGCCGGCAGGTGGAGGCGCTCGTCGGTGGGGCCGATGCGGTCGAGACCGGCGGATTCCGCGTCATCACGACCCTGGACTGGCCGGCCCAGCAGCTCGCCGAGCGCTGGATGACCGCGGCCGCGATCGTCCCGAACGTCGACGCCGAGCGCGGGAACGCCCTCCTGGACGCGCTCGAGATCCCGGCTGCGGACCGGAAGTGGATCGTGAACCTCCGGGGCAAGGACCTCCGGAACGCCGCGCTCGTCGTGATCGACTACCGGACGGGCGACGTCCTCGCCTATCTCGGCAGCGCCGGCTACGACGAGGACCTCCTCGCCAGCGCGAAGTTCAGCCCGAAGTTCGACGCCGCCGGCGACGGCGGTCGCCAGCCGGGCTCGGCGTTCAAGCCGGTCGTCTACGCGGCCGCGTTCGAAGCGGGGGCCCTGACACCGGGCAGCCTCCTCCTCGACATCACGACGACCTTCGATGAGGCCCAGAAGTGGGCACCGCGGGACGCCGACCAGCTGGAGCGCGGGCCGGTCCTCGTGCGGCAGGCGCTCCAGTACTCCCTGAACATCCCGGCGATCCGGGCGTACCACCGGGTGGGTGGCGAGGCCGTCGCGGACATGAGCGAGGTCCTCGGGATCCGGTTCCAGGGCGGCCGGACGACCCTGCTCCAGGCCGGGCTGTCGGCGGCCATCGGAACGGTCGAGGTGCGCCCCATCGATCTCGTCGGTGCCTACGGCGCGATCGCGAACGGCGGGACGGCGAACCCGACGCGGCTGGTCCTCTCGGTGACGGGGCCGGACGGCCGCGAGGTCTTCGCCGCGGGCGAACCCGCCGGGACCGCGGCGATGTCGCCCGAGACCGCGTTCCTCGTGACCGACATCCTCGCCGGGAACACCGATCCGCGGCAGAACCCGATCTGGTCGGCGGCGCTCGAGATCCGGAACGGCCCGAACGGCGAGCATCGACCGGTCGCCGTCAAGACCGGCACCGCGAACGAGGCGAAGGACCTCGCCACGTACGGGTTCGTCGGGCCGCCGGCCGATCCGGCCGCGCCGGCCTACGCGGTGGGGATCTGGATGGGCAACAGCGACCACTCGAGCCCCGAGACGGCCAAGCCCGCGACGTCGCTCACGGCCGCCGCGCCGTTCTGGCGGGCGTTCGTGCGGGACCTCACCGCCGGGCAGCCGCTCGCGGGCTGGACACCGCCGGCCGGCGCCGTCGCCGCCACGATCGATGCCTGGACGGGTGGCGCCCCCGGCGGCTGGACCCGGGAGACTCGGAAGGAGTGGTTCCGCGCCGGGACGGAGCCGGGCGCGGCCGGCGCGATCGACCCGCCGGGGCTCCTGTACGCGCGGGCCTGCGGCGGCTGGCGGGTCGATCCCCGCAAGGCCGAGCTCGGGCCCGAGCAGTGGCACGACGACGTGGCGGACTGGCTCGCCCGCGCCCGCCGCGGGAAGGGCGTGCTCGGCCAGTACGACTCGAGAACGGCGTACTTCTGGGGCCGCACCGGCTGGGGCGGACCGCTCATCGGGCCGTGCGAGAAGCCGCCGGAGGACGACAAGGGTGGCGGCGGTGGCGGCGGCGGTGGCGGTGGTGGCGGTGGCGGCGGCGGCGGCGGCGGGAAGCCGCCCAAGCCCACGGACCCGCCGACGGACGACGGCGCGGCCTCGCCGGCACCCAGCGTGGCGCCGGCTCCGACCCCGGCTCCCACGACCTCGGGCCGCCGTCGCGGTACCGTGCGAGCGAGGCGATCGTCGTTCCGATCGCGGCCGATGTGACGCGCCTGTAAGGATTCGTCGCCTCGGCGCCATCCGTCCCGACGAACGCGGTCGACTAGGATGCGGGCCGGGGTTGGCATGCCACGAGGGAGGGGATGGGCGCGCTCGGCGATCTCGAACAGGTGCTGGCAGACGGCGAACGGCCGACCGATGGTCCGCCGCGGTTCGAGCCGGAGCGGCTGGCCGGCGTCGTGAACACGGTCACCGATCCGATCACCGTCCAGGCGCAGGACGGCCGGCTCGTGTTCGCGAACGTTGCGGCGGCGCGGGCCAGCGGCCGTGAGTCCCCGGCCGACATGCTCGCGGCCACCCCCGGCAATACCCTTGCCCGGTTCGAGCTGTTCGACGAGGCGGGCCGGCCGGTCGAGCCCGATCAGCTCCCGGGGCGCGTCGCCCTCCGGACCGGGACCCCGCAGTCGCTCACCGTCCGGTATCGCGATCGCGAGAGCGGTGCCGAGCGCTGGTCCGCGATCTCGGCGACCCCGCTCTTCGACGACGCAGGGCGCCCCGAGTTCGCGGTCAACGTCGTCCGCGACGTCACCGAGGCGAAGGCGATCGAGTCGGCGCTCCGGCTGAGCGAGGCCCGCGCCAGGCTCCTCGCCGACGCGACGCGCGACCTCGACGAGTCACTCGACCTCGAGCACACGGTCGCCGCCGCGATGGCCATCGCGGTGCCCCACCTTGCCGACTGGGCGACGCTCGACCTCGTCGCGGCGGACGGCAGCACGACACGGGCAGCCGCCGTCGTCGCCGATCCTGACCAGGCGGCCCTCGCGGAGCGCCTTCGCGGATTCGCGGTTCAGCCAGGCGCCGGGCGCGCCGGCGACCGGGCCATCGCCGAGCGCCGGCCGGTGATCGCGAGCCTCTCCGCGGAGCAGCTGATCGCCGATCCGTCGAGGCCGGGACTCCTCGAGACCCTCCGCGAGCTCGGCACCACGAGCGCGATGGCGGTCCCGCTCATCGCCCGGGGAGCGGTCGAGGGGGTGATGGTCCTCGGCGCCTGCCACGATTCGCGGCACTACGAGGAGCCCGACGCCGCCTATGCGATGGAGCTCGCGCGGCGGATCGCGCTTGCCGTGGGCAACGCCCGCCTCTACGCCGCCGAACAGGCCGCGCGCCGCGCCGCGGAGGAGCTGGCCCGGGGCCGTGAAACACTGCTCGCCGACCTCGAGGCCCAGCGAGCTCGGTTCGAGACGGTCATCCGGGACCTGCCGAGCGGCGTGATCGTGGCGGAGGCTCCGTCGGGTCGGACGCTCATCGTGAACGAGGCCGTCGACCGGATCCTCGGGACCCGGGGCCTCGCCGCGACCGACATCTGGGACGACCGCGTCGAGGCCTATCGCAGCGATGGCAGCCGCTACGACGGGGCGGACTTCCCGCTCGCCCGGACGATCCGCACGGGCGAGGCCGTCGACGACGAGGAGCTCCGGATCGTTCGGGCGGACGGCACGGAGGCGTACATCGTCGCGCGCTCGTCGCCGATCGTCGATGGGGCCGGTCGCCTGGTGGCGGGCGTCGTCGTCTTCGAGGACATCACGACCCGCCGGCGGCAGCAGGTCCGGACCGAGTTCATTGCCCGTGCCGGGGCGATCCTGACCTCCTCGCTCGACATCGACGAGACGATCGCCGCGGTCGGCTCGCTCGCGGTCCACTCCGTCGCGGACTGGCTCGCCGTCGACGTCGTCGCCGATGACGGGCGCCTCGAGCCCCTTGTCCTCGCCCACGCCAGCCCGGCGCGGGCCGGCGATGTCGCCGCGCTGCGATCCCGGCTCGATGGCCTCGGCGCGGAATCGTCGGCCGCCCGCGTCGTCCGGACAGGAGAGCCGGCCGTCGCGGAGGTCACCCGCGAGGTGCTCGACGAGGGCCTGGCCCGGTTCCCCGAGGTCGCGCGCAACGAGGAGCTCAGCCGCTCGCTCGATGGCCTCGTCGGCGTCTCGTCCGTCTGCGTGCCGCTCGTCGCCGGCGGCTCGCCGATCGGAGCCCTGACGCTGGCGACCGAAGGTGCCGCGCGGCGCATGACGGATGCCGACGTGCCGTTCGTCGTCGAGCTGGCCGCTCGCGTCGCCTCGGCGATCCAGAACGCGCGACTCTTCCGCGACGTCGGATCGTTCCGGACGATCCTCGACACCGTTCGCGACGGCGTCACGCTCGTCTCCGCGGAGACGCTCCGGGTGACGTACGCGAACGACGCCGTCCTCGAGCAGCTCGGCCGCGATCGGGACGACGTCGTGGGCCACATGACGCCGGACTGGACCGAGGGCCTCTCGGCGGAGCAGTTCCGCGACTACCTCGCGCCGATCCTCGCCGGCGAGATTGCGTCGCGGAGCCTCGACGTCATGCGGGTCCGGCCCGACGGCACCCGCGTCCCGGTCGAGATCCGGTGGCAGCTCGTGGACCTCCGCGGCACGGGGCGGCAGCTCGTCGCGGTGAGCCGCGACATCAGCGATCGGATCCAGACCGAACAGCGGCTCACCCAGCTCGCCACCGCCGAGCACGCCCGCGCGGCCGAGCTCAACGCGATCATCGGGGCGATCGGGGAGGGCCTCGTCGTCATCGACGCAGCCGGCCGAATCACGCTCGCGAACCCGACGGCCCAGCAGCTTCTCGAGCCGCTCGAAGCCTGGACTCTCGATGCGCTCGAGGCGCGCCTCGAGGACCCCGACGGCGAGGCGCGGGCCGCGCTGGAGGTCCCCGGCCGGAGCGCGACCCTCCGGCTCCGACCGCCGACGCAGCGGTGGGTCGAGATCAGCAACTACGCCGTCGAGGACGACGCGAACCCCGGCGGCGAGCACATCGTCATCCTCCGCGACGTCACCGCCGCGCGGGAGCGCGAGGCGGTCCGGGACGCCTTCGTCGGCATCCTGTCGCATGAGCTCCGGACGCCGGTCACGACGATCTACGCCGGGGCGAAGGTGCTGGCGCGGAACGAGCCGACGATGGCGCCCGAAGCGCGCCGCGAGATCTTCGAGGACGTCCACGCGGAGGCGGAGCGGCTCCACCGGCTGGTCGAGGACGTGGTGGCCCTCAACCGCTTCGGCGAGGGCACGATCGACATCGGCAGCGAACCGGTCCTCCTCCAGCGGATCGTGCCGACCGTCGTCCGGTCGGAGCAGAGCCGCTGGCCGAACGGCCGGTTCGACGTCGACGTGGAGCCGGCGCTCCCGCCCGTGGCCGGCGATCCGACCTACGTCGAGCAGGTGATCCGGAACCTCCTCGCGAATGCCGTCAAGTACGGCGGATCGAGCTCCACCATCCGGCTCGTCGTCCGCGGGGACGCCGAGGAGGTCAGCCTCCGGGTCCTCGACGACGGACCCGGGTTCCCCGAAGAGGAAGCCGACCGGCTGTTCGAGCTCTACTACCGGTCACCGGCCACCGCGCGCCATGTCAGCGGATCGGGCATCGGGCTGTTCGTCTGTTCCCGGCTCTGCGCGGCCATGGGGGGCCGGATCTGGGCGGCGAACCGGCCGGAGGGCGGGGCCGAGTTCGGGTTCGCGCTCCGGGTGATGACCGAGGACCGCTAGAGCCAGCCGCGCAGCCTGGCGACGATCAGGGTCCCGACGGCGAGGGCCGCCATCCCGCCGAGCACGAGGAAGAAGTTCCCGGGGTCCTCGAAGAACGGGACCTTGAAGTTCATGCCCATGACGCCGGCGAGGACGACGGAGGGCAGGAGCACGGCGTTCACGATCGTCAGGACCTTCATCACGTCATTGACGCGCTGGGCGGTGCTGCTCTGGTGGAGCTCGACCGAGCCGATGAGGAGGTCGCGCGCCGTCTCCACGGCCGCGACCGTGTTCTCGAGGCGGTCCATGATCCCCGGCCACGGCCGACCGAGCGCGGCGATCTCGAAGTCGGGCCGGGCCAACGGCGCGAACGCCGCGCGATGCGGCGCGAGGCTCCGGCGGAGCTCGGCGACCCGCCGGCGGAGCGCGACCACCTCTTCGAGATAGGCGGAGACCGTCCGGCCGCGGATCGCGATCTCGTCGAGGACGTCGATCCGGCGCTCGACGACCTCGGCCTGCCGCAGGTAGAGCGTGAGGACCTCGTCGACGAGGGCGGCGACGAGGGCGGAGGCGTCGAGCACCCCGACGCCCGGCTCGTCGCGCAGCTGTTCGGTCAGCTCGTCGATGGCGTCCACCGACTCGTCGTGGAGCGTCACGACGACGTTCTCCCCGGCGATGACGTCGATCATCGAGCGCTCGACGGGTCCACCTGTGGGCGACCCGTCGGGTGGCGCCTGAACGGCGACGATCGTGAGCCGAACCCAGCCCTGGTGCCGGCGCAGGGCCGGACCATCGGGCCTCGGGTGACGTGGCCGAACCTCCTCGGGGATGTCCAGGACCTCGGCGACCCGCTCGAGGTCGCCGTCGTCGGCCCGACCGACGTCGACCCACAGGAGGCGGTCCTTGCCGAGCGACCGGATCACGTCCGGATCGAGCTCGACCTCGCGCTCCTCGCGCTTTGCTTCGAAGAGGAGGCTCCGGACGGTCACCGGGATCGCCCGGGTGGCGGGGAGGCCAGCGGGATCGATCCAGGCGGGCGGACCGTGGCCCGCCCGACGGCGCGGTCCCGGGTCAGCGGGCGATCCCGAGCAGGAGCGCCCCGATCACCGCGAGCCCGCACAGTCCGTATTCGAGGATCCGCATCGACCAATCGGAGCTCGCGGCCCGGATCGGTCGGCTGATGGGCTCGGGTCGGTTCACGTGTGCCTCCGTCGACGGGTGCCCCGGAGCCCCGTCCTGTCTCGATGCCTGTTGCCGACAGCGTGGCGGCCGGCTCATCCCTGCGGCGACGCATGCCGCCGCCGGCCCGCTACAGCCCGATTGCAGGCTCGGCCGGCCGCGGCTCGTGACAGGCGACTGCAACGGACGGCGGGGGATCGGGGCCGGGTCGGAGAGGCTCGCGACGGTACGGTGACGGTGGTCACCCGACATGCGCGGGACCCCGGGTAAACCGACCTTCGGGCGGGATCCCGGAGCCAACTCCACACCCAGAGGTACTTCCGTATGATCCGACGACTCGCCCTGCTGGCCGTGCTCGTGGTGGCGGCGGCCTGCACGCCGGGCACTTCCCCCTCCGACGGCCTCGAGACGACGCCGCCGCTGACGACGCCCGACGCGTCTCTCGAGACGACGATGCCGTCGACCGACCTGCCCACCGAGTCCCCGTCCGAATCCCCCATCACCTCGCCGTAGCCCCGACGGCGGGTGAGCCCACCCCAGAGCGCCGAGGTCACCTCCCGACCTCGGCGCTCTTTCCTTTTGCCCCAGCCTTCGCCCGTCCCGGGAACTTGAACCTCTGCGGCCCGGCGCCCGGAGACCCTGCGTGGCCTGGGATGGTCCCGGACAGCACGCGACCCGGAGCCCCCAGACCCCGGGTCGTCGTGTGGCGCCGGCTTCGAATCGTCGTTCGTCGGCAAGGTCCCCGCATCCACCGTGGTCGACTGCCTCGCCGCGTCGGCGGTGGATCCGGAGCCGCGCACAGTGTCGATCCCGGGGGCTGCGCGGAAGATGCAGGACGGCGGCTCCGACATCGCAAACGCATTGCACCGGGAGCGAGGAAGGCCCGCCGGAAACCTCCTGCGCCCCGGCCGTCGGGCCGGGGCGCAGGAGGAACGGCGATGTCGGTGGAGGAATCAGGTTCCGGACGGATGATCCTCGCTCGGGTCGTGGTGCCGGCCGCAGGCGCCGCAGCGCGGAACCCCGTAGAGCCGGGCCGACCGGCTCTCCGTCTCCAGCTCGCGCTGGAGCTTCTCGAGCTTGCAGTGACCGCACTCCTTGCACGTCCCGACCGGAAGGGCCAGGAGCGCGATGCCCACGCCGATGAGGGTGAGCGAGAGCAGCGCGGCCAGGCCCGCAGGCTCGAGGGTCACGGCTACGCCCCCCGGTTCTCGACCGGGTCGTAGCTCAGGAGCGACGCCTCGGCGGCGGACAGCCCGGCGGTCGAGCTGGTCGAGCCGAAGTCATCGCCGGTCCGGATCCCGGTTCCCGCCCCCGGCTCCCCGATCCGGTCGAGGCCGTCGAGGGCGTCGTCCGGCCACGGATCGGTACGGTGGTTGCGACCCCAGGTCGCGAGGACCCCCGCGGTCACGGCGGCAACGAGCCCGACGAGCCCGATCCCGACGATGATCCACGGCCAGGCGGGGCGCCGGGAGCGGCCCCGGAGCCGGTCCACGGCCTCGTCGGCGCGGCGGCCGAGTGCTTCGAGCGATGGCAGGTCGAGCTGCGAGAGATCGGGGAGCCGGTCCCGGATCTCGTCGATGGCCGGGTCGACGGCCCGGAGCGCGGTTGCGGTCATGCCTTTCCTCCTGTGGCGTTGCCCGATCCTCGGCCCCGCGGCGACGCACAGGGGACAGCGCGCCGTCCCGTCCCGTTGCAGTGACGTGTCGGCGCATCCGAGACCCGGGCGCGATCACCCGCGCGGCCTCGGCCGCAACGGCCCTGTAACCGCCCGTCCGGACCGGCCGGTGAGGCGGTAACCCGCGAGGGCGCACCCTCGACGGACGGGGCGCGAGCCGCCCCGGGCACCGGCTCACGGAGGACGACATGCAGGACATCGATCGCGCCGCCCCGGGCGGCGGGGCCCCGAACGAGGGCCCAAACGACTATCCGGTCCCGAGCGCGGGCACGCCGAGCGACGCCACGGACGCACCGTTGCCGAGCCCGGCCGGCCCGCTCCGCGACCTCGGCGACGACCGGCCGGATTCGGAGACGGAGCGCCGTGACGAGCTCGCCGAACGAGCCGGCGTCGGCATGCCGAGCCCGGCCGGCCGCGATCGCCCGGACATCCTGCCGGACGTCGAGCCGCCCGACCACCCGATGTAGCGGGGAGCCCGGTGCGGACCACCGCCCCGCGCTCCCGATCGAACGCGAATCGATCCGACGCAGACGCAGGCGAGCTCCGGGAGCTCGCCCAGCAGCTTCGCGTCGACGCCATCCGTGCCAGCGCCGCAGCGGGTGCTGGTCACCCCACGTCCGCGATGTCGGCCGCGGAGCTCATGGCCGTGCTGGTGTCCCGCCACCTGCGGGTGGATCCGGCCGCGGCCGATGATCCCGCGCGCGATCACCTGATCCTCTCGAAGGGGCATGCGTCACCGCTCCTCTACGCCGCGCTCGTCGCGATCGGGCTCGTCGATGAGCGGGAGCTCCTGACGTTCCGGCAGCCCGGCAGCCGGCTCCAGGGCCACCCGGTGCCGGGCGTGCCGCTCGTCGACGTCGCCACGGGCTCGCTCGGCATCGGGCTGTCGGTCGGGGTGGGCATGGCGCTAGCGATGCAGCGCCTGGAGCCGCGGTCTTCGCGAATCTGGGTTCTCTGCGGCGACGGCGAGCTCGCCGAGGGTTCCGTCTGGGAGGCCGTCGAGGCCGCCGGCGCGGAGCGGCTTGACGCCATCACGGCGATCGTCGACGTCAACCGGCTGGGCCAGACCGGCACGACCCGGCACGGCTGGGATCTCGGTGCCATGCGTCGCCGGTTCGAGGCCTTCGACTGGCGGGTCATCGAGATCGACGGCCATGACGTCCGCGCGATCGATGGCGCGTTCCGAACCGCCTCGGAGACGCGATTCCGCCCGACGGTCGTCCTCGCCCGGACGATCAAGGGCCGCGGCGTCCGGAGGACCGCGGACCAGCCGGGGCTCCACGGCAAGCCGCTCCCCGACGCCGACGAGGCGATCGCCGAGCTCGGCGGCATCCGGGGGATCCGGGTCACGCCGCCGCCGCCCCACGGGGCACGGGCCCGCGACCGCCGGTCCGCCGCCCGCGAGCCCGCGGCGCTCCCGTCGTGGCCGCTCGGCAGCCGCCTGGCGACGCGCGATGCCGTCGGGGAGGCGCTCGTGGCGCTCGGCTCGGCTCGGCCCGACCTCGTGGTGCTCGATGCCGACGTCGGTGACTCGACCCGGCTCGGCCAGTTCCGGGACGCGGACCCCAAGCGTCTCTTCCAGTTGTTCATCGCGGAGCAGCTCCTCGTCGGCGCGGCCATGGGCTTCGCGGTCCGAGGCTGGACGGTCGTCGCGGGCTCGTTCGGGGCGTTCCTGCTCCGAGCCGCCGACATCGTCCGGATGGCCGCCGTCGGGGGCATACCGCTCCGGCTCGTCGGCTCGCACGCGGGCGTGAGCATCGGGAGCGACGGCCCGTCGCAGATGGGCCTCGAGGACGTCGCCTTCTTCCGGGCGCTCGACGGGGCGGCGGTCCTCCAGCCCTCCGATGCGAACCAGGCCGCTCGCCTGCTCGAGGCGATCCTCGACGCCCCCGGGATCGCGTACCTCCGCGTCCTCCGCGGGGAGACGGAGGTGCGCACCCCACCGGACGAGTCGATCCGGATCGGCGGCAGTCGGCTCCTCGCCGCCTCGCCCGGTGACCGCGTCACGATCGTGGCATCCGGCGCGACCGTCGAGGAGGCCGCTCGTGCCGTGGCGCTGCTCCGCGCCGATGGGGTCGCCGCGCGCCTCGTCGACGCCTACTCGATCAAGCCGCTCGACGCCGACGCGATCGCGACCGCCATCGGCGAGACGGAGGGCCGGCTCGTGGTCGCCGAGGACCATCGGCCGGAGGGCGGGCTCGGCAGCGCCGTCCTCGAGGCGATGGCGGATCGCGGCGTCCCGGTCACGATGGTCCACCTCGCGGTCCGCGGCATGCCTGGGTCGGCGTCGCCCGAGGAGCAGCGAGCCGCCGCCGGGATCGATGCCGAGGCGATCCGCCGGGCCGCCCGCCGCCTCGTGCGCGGCGAGCGCGGCGAGCGCGCCGCGAGCGACGCGAGCGGGGATGACGCGCCGATGCAAGGCGCGGCACGGGGCCGGGGCGATGGCCTGTAGCGCGGCCCGGCGGATCCTCGACGACGGACCTGCCGTGGGCACGTCCCGCGTCGGGTCGGAGGACCCACCTCGGAGGAACTCGACATGACGTACGAAGAGCGCGTCGTCCGGCAGACGGACGATGTCGTGACGCCAGCATCGAACGTGGTCGTCGAGCGCGAATCCGCGGTCAGCCCGAGTGGCGGCGAAGTCGGTCGCCGCATCGTGATCCTGATCTTCGGGATCATCCAGGCGCTGATCGTGCTGCGGATCGTGCTCCTGCTGCTGAATGCCCGCGAGGGCAACGACCTCGTCGCATTCATCCTCAACCTGAGCCAGGTGTTCGTCGCGCCGTTCGAAGGGATGTTCCAGGCGGACGCCCTCGCGGAGCGAGGCTCCGTGCTCGACGTCGCGGCGGTCGCGGCGCTCGTCGGCTGGACGGTCCTCGAGATGATCGTCCTCTGGATCGTGAACGTCTTCCGGCGGGAGACGGTCTGACGGTCCGCCCGATGCCAACGGCGTCCACGGGCCCGGTCCCGGGCAGTGCCCGGGCACCGGGTCAGGGCGTCCAGGTCGGGCGTGCGCCCAAGCACCCCGGCCGACCCATCGGTGCCGGCCACGTTGGGAACCTGGCGAGCGACCCGCCGGGCCCCAGCGTCGGCCGGTGCCGCCACCTCCGGACCACCTGAAGGAGCGCGCCATGCCGAAGGGAGCCTGGTCCGACAAGCGCGAGCGCCAGTACGAGCACATCAAGAGCTCGTACGAGGACCGCGGCGTTTCCCAGGACGAGGCGGAGGAACGGGCCGCCAGAACGGTCAACAAGGACCGACGTGAGGCGGGCGAGACGAAGTCGTCGAAGCGCAAGCCCGCCTGAGCGCGAAGGAGGCAATCCCGTGCAGATCCAGGACCCGGTCGCCACGACGAGCCGCGGCGTCGAGATGCAGGAGGGCGACGACTTCGTCTGCCCGAACTGTGGCTGTGAGATCCGGCTTCGGCATCACGGCAACCCCGAGCGGATGCACCAGATGCGGCCCTTCACCTGCTGCTGCGGGTCGCCCATGACGAAGGAGCAGCGGGCCGAGGCCTGAGCCGATCCGCTTGCTGCCCGACGGCCGCCGGCACGAAGCCCGGCGGCCGTTTGCTGCCCCGTCGCGGGCAACCGGGAGCCACGCCCCGGCGTCATGGGGCCGTGACGTCCAGCCGCCCGAACACGCGCAATCCCGTCACAGCGGCCACGATCGCTGTGCTGGCGGGGCTGGCTGCCGTCGCTGCAGGCTGCGGGTTGTTGCCGATCTCGACCGAGGGCCCCTCCGCAGACCGCGACCGTGAGATCGCGCTCCATCAGGCGGCGTGGGCGGAGCGGGCGATCGACTCGTACACGGTCTCCATCACGCGCGCCTGCTTCTGCCCGCCCGGTGCGATCGGGCCCTACGTGATCACGGTCGTCGACGGCTCGGCCACGGAGGTGCTGTTCGAGGGGGCCCCTGCCGACCCCAGCCTCGTGGGAACCGCATTCCCGCTCACGATCGACGCGGTGTTCGAGCGACTTCGCAACCTCGAGCCGCGAGCGACGATGACGGCGACCTGGGATCCCGATTGGGGCTTCCCGACGAGCGTCTCGGTCGACCCGATCCCGAACGCCATCGACGACGAGTACTCGATCTCGATCGCGGCCTTCGCGCCCGCCGACTGACGCGTTCGCGGTGGTGGCCCGCGCCCGTATGACCACCCGTATGACCGGATTCCTCGCTCAAAGACAGGGGGTGTCCTCGGCTGATGACCGTCGGCGCAATGCGGGGCGTGCGTGTAGGTCGGGGCCGTCGCTGTCCGCCCTCGTCGCCCATCCGGTTTCGCCTTGGCCGCGGATGACGCAGACGGTCATACGAAGAGCGAAGGGCAGGCGAGGGCCGGAATCCGGTCATCTTCGTCATGCCAGCGGCCGACCGGTGACATCGACCGGCCCGGCGCGTATCGTCGGCCGCCATGGATTCGACGTCTGACGGGCACCCGACCGCCGCCGTGCCCGCGAGCGCCGCCGCAACCGGCGCCACCGCAACCGGCGCCACCGCCGTGCGACGACGCGAGCGTCGGACCGGGGGCGGAATCCCGCGCCTCCCGTGGCGGCGGCTCGTGAACCCGTTCCACCCGGCCGAGATCCTGTCCGACGACCAGCTCGAGGCGATCCACCGTGCCTCGCTCCGTATCCTCTCGGAGATCGGGCTCGAGGTCCTCGGTGACCGGGCGGTCGATCTTCTCGCGGCGGCGGGGGCGCACGTGGACCCGACCACGCGGCGCGTCCGCCTCGACCCGGGGCTCGTCGAGGAGCGGATCACGACCGCGCCACACGCCTTCACGCTCCATGCCCGGAACCCGGAGCGCTCGATCGAGATCGGGGGCCGGAACGTCGCCTTCACGTCGGTGGGCGGACCGGCATTCGTGTCGGACCTGGACCGCGGGCGGCGGCCGGGCAACTGGGCCGACCTCCAGGATTACGTCCGGCTCATCGGCGCCCTCGACGTCATCCACCAGGAGGCCGGCGGGCCGCTCGAGGCCACCGATCTCCCCGTCGCCACCCGTCACCTGGACCTCTACCGGCTCCTCGCCGCGACCCTCGACAAGACCTGGCAGTGCGTCGGCTTCGGGCGCGTGCCGGTGGACGACGCGATCGAGGTTGCCTGCCTCGCCCGGGGCGTCGATCTCGAGGTCCTCATCCGCGAGCCGAGCCTCATGACCATCATCAACTCGAATTCGCCGCTGCGACTCGACGGCCCGATGTCCGACGGCCTCATCGAGATGGCGATCCACGGCCAGGCGGTCGTCGCCACGCCGTTCACGCTGGCCGGGGCGATGAGCCCGGCCACGATCGCGGGCGCCCTCGCCGAGCAGAACGCCGAGGCCCTCTTCATGGTCGTCCTGACCCAGCTCGCCCGGCCCGGCGCCCCGGTCGTGTACGGCGGGTTCACGTCGAACGTCGACATGCGGACGGGATCGCCCGCCTTCGGGACGCCGGAGTACGTCAAGGCGGCGTTCGCGACGGGCCAGCTCGCCCGCCGCTACGGCCTTCCGTTCCGGAGCTCCAACGTGACCGGCTCGAACGTCGTCGACGCGCAGGCCGCCTACGAGTCGGAGATGGCGGTCTGGGGCGCGGTCATGGGCGGGGCCAACCTGCTCTACCAGGGCGCGGGCTGGCTCGAGGGCGGGCTCACGGCGTCGTACGAGAAGCTGATCCTGGACGCCGAGATCCTCCAGATGATCGGCGAGGTCCTCCAGCCGCTCGTCGTCGACGACGCGGAGCTCGGGTTCGATGCGATCGCCGCGGTCGGGCCCGGCGGGCACTTCTTCGGGGCGGCCCACACCCTCGAGCGGTTCGAGCACGCCTTCTACCGGCCGATGCTCTCGGACTGGCGGAACTTCGAGACGTGGCAGGAGGACGGGTCGCGGACGGCGGCCGAACGCGCGAACGGGATCTGGAAGCAGCTCCTTGCCGAGTTCGAGCCCCCGCCCCTCGACCCGGCGGCGGCGGAGGCGATCGATGCCTTCGTCGCGCGCCGGAAGCGAGAGCTCGGGGCCGGCCCCCAGCGCTGATCCAGGCGGGGGCCCGAGATCCGGGCGGCGTCGCCCGGCGTAGTGCCAGCGACGCGAATTCGCACCCGATCGGAGGTCCGCCCGATGTCCGCCGCCACGACCCGGCCCGCCGGCACCCGACCGACCGCATCGGAGGCGGTGCCGACCTGAGCCCTCGACAGGAACCCGGACCGCGACGCACGATTGCCCCGTGGACCAGTCCCGCATCGGCCGATGAACGAGGACGGCGAGCGCGAGCCCGACGACGGCCTGCTCATCGGTCGCGTCGCGGCCGGTGACGAGGGGGCCTTCATGACGCTCTACGACCGCCATGCCGACGCGCTCTTCGGGACGACGGTCCGGTTCCTTCGCGATCGCGAGTCGGCGGCCGAGGTCCTCCAGGACGTGTTCGTCGCGATCTGGCAGCGTGCCGACCAGTACGACCCGCGGGCCGGGTCGGTGCTCGGCTGGCTCCTCGGCATCGCCCGGAACCGGTCCATCGACCGGCTCCGCGCCGAGGCCCGTCGACCGCGCGCCGTGCACGCCTGGTCGGCGGATCCGGACGCCCCGGACGCCGTCGACCTCGTCGACTGGGCCGGGCGACGCCACGGCGCCACGGCCGAGGGCGATCCGGTCGTCGAGGTCGATCGCCGTTGGACCCGGGCCCTCGTCCGGACGACCCTCGCCGACATGCCGCCGGACGAGCGGCAGGTCGTCGTCCTCGCCTACGACCGAGCCCTGAGCCAGTCCGAGATCGCCGTCCGGCTCGGCCTGCCGATCGGAACCGTGAAGTCGCGAACCCGCCGCGCGCTCGCGCGGCTCCGGGCCCGGCTCGTCGACGTGCCGGACCTGCGACCCGACGGCGCGACGCGGCTCGCCGGCGTGCTGCAGGATCGCGACCGATGACCCCGTTCGGGCACGCCGAGGCCCATGAACGCCTTGCCGATCTCGCCCTCGAGGTGGGCGGGCTCGACCGGCTCGGGTCGGCGGCGGACGATCCGCTCGCGTCGCACGTCGCGACCTGCGAGGTCTGCACCCGCGACGTGGAGGCCTGGCGCCGCACGGCGGCGATGATCGAGGTCGCCCGCGGATCCGGGCCGGAACGCCTCGACCTTGCCGACCTTGCCGCCGACGCCCCGATCCCCGCGCCACCCGGCCTTCGCGCCGCGGTTGCGGAGGCGATTCGACGGGTCCCCGACGCCGCGGCGATCGCGGCGGACCGACCCGCCCGCAGTCCTGCGCCCGATGCGGCTATCGGCACGGTGGACGAGCCCGCGGCCGGACCGCGAGTCGCGGACCGTGCCACCGAGCCGCGGCCCCGTCGCGTCGCTCGCCTCGTCCTGCCGCTCGTCGCCGTCCTCGCGGTCGTGGCCGTCGGCGGCGCGCTCCTCCTCGACCAGGCGGCCCGCCTCGACCGCGCCGGCTCGGAGACGGCGGCCC
>DASUMJ010000119.1:0-2106 GCA_036277775.1 Candidatus Limnocylindrales bacterium | reverse complement strand
CGGCGTTCCAGCAGGCCGGGTCCGACCTCCAGACGGCGGTCCTCCAGCAGGGCCTGCTCCAGGACCCGATCGACAAGACGATCGAGTTCTTCATCGCGTTCGTCATCCTCCAGACGCTCTCGCGCCGCTTCGTGGCCCGGTGCCCGCAGGGCGAGAAGGCGATCGGCCTGGAGGGGGCATAGCGCCCCCCCCGCCGGCCGGGGCGATCCTCGCCGACGATCTCGACCCGGCCGACGCCAGGGAGATCGCGCGGCTCGTCCCGGCGACGCCGAGCGCGTATCACCGGCTCAACCCGCTGACGAAGGCGGTCATCGCGACGGTCGGCTCGATCGGGGCGTTCGTCGCCGGCGGGTACGTCGGGCCGATCGCGATCGACCTCGTGATGCTGCTCCTCGCGTTCCGCGCCGGGGTGCTCGGCCAGCTCGTCCGCGTCTCGCTGCTCCTGACGCTGCCGATCGCGATCTCGGTCGTGCTCGTGAGCGTCTTCACCCGCGCCGGGACGACGGTGCTCTTCGTCATCGGGCCGTTCGACGCCACGGCCGAGGGGGTCGACTTCGCGGCCCAGACCCTCGCCCGGCTCATCGCGATCTCGCTGTCGATCGGGCTGTTCGTGATGACGACGCATCCCCGGGCCTTCGTCTTCGACCTCGAGCGGCGCGGCGTATCCCCGCGGATCGCCTTCGTCGCCGTTGCGACGATCGAGGCGGTGCCGGCCCTCGTCGACCGGGCCGGCGTCATCGGCGAGAGCCAGCGGGCTCGCGGCCTGGACACGGAGGGCGGCGTCCGGGCGCGACTCCGGGGGGTCATGCCGCTCATCGGGCCCGTGATCATCGGAGCCCTGACGGACGTTGAGGAGCGCAGCCTCGCGCTCGAGTCTCGCGCGTTCAGCCGGCCGGGGCGGCGTCACCTCCTCTGGGCGATGTCCGAGGCGAGCTGGGAGCGGCCGTTCCGCTGGGGGCTCGTCGCGCTCCTCGTCGTGGTCGCGATCGCGCGCGCCACGGGCCGGATCTGACGCGATGCTCGGCCTCCACGGCGTCGGCTATCGCTACGCGGGCTATGCCACGCCGGTCCTCCACGACATCGACCTGACCCTCGCCGACGGCGAGATCGTCGGCCTGGTCGGCGCGAACGAGGCCGGCAAGTCGACGCTCTGCCTCGTCGCGTCGGGCCTCGCCCCCGGGTCTGTCGGGGGCGGGCTGACCGGCACCGTCACGATCGACGGCGTCGACATGGCCGGGCGGCCGCTCCACGAGTTCTCGACCCGGGTCGGGATCGGCTTCCAGAACCCGGCGACGCAGCTCTCGGGCGTCAGCGGCTCGGTCTTCGAGGAGGTGGCGCTCGGGCCGATGAACCTCGGGCTGCCGGTCCGTGAGACCGTCGAACGAACGAAGGCCGCCCTCGCGATCCTCGGCATCGAGCACCTCCGGGAGCGCGAGCCGCGGCACCTGTCCGGGGGGCAGGCGCAGCTCGTCGTCATCGCCTCGCTCCTCGCGATGCGCCCGGCCCACCTGGTCCTCGACGAGCCGACGGCGCAGCTCGATCCGGAGGGCACGCGACTCGTCGGCCGGGCGCTCCGCGAGCTTGCCGCGACGGGCACGTCGATGCTCGTCGTCGAGCACAAGACGGACGTCCTCGCCGGGCTGTGCAGCCGGATCCTCGTGCTCGACGGCGGGCGGATCGTGCTCGACGGCGAGACCGCGGCGGTGCTGGCGGACCCGCGGCTGGAGCCCTGGGGGGTGGAGCCGCCGTCGCCCGTGCGTCTCGGCCGCGCGCTCGAGGCTCGAGGCCTCGACCCCGGGCTCGTGGCGGGGGCGACGGCGTGACGTCGCTGGCCTTCGAGCGCGTCGGCTTCGTCTACCCGGACGGAACCCGCGCCCTCACCGCGGTCGATCTCCGGGTGGCGCCGGGCGAGGTCGTCGCGATCGTCGGCCAGAATGGCAGCGGGAAGTCGACGCTGGTGCGGCACCTCGACGGCCTCCTCCGACCGACCGAGGGACGGGTCCTCCACGACGGCGCCGACGTCGCCGGGGTCCGCGTGGCCGCGCTCGCCGCCCGTGTCGGCATCGTCTTCCAGAACCCCGACCGCCAGATCTTCGCCGGCCGGGT
>DASUMJ010000118.1:0-32841 GCA_036277775.1 Candidatus Limnocylindrales bacterium | reverse complement strand
GAATGCACCGATGTTGGTGTTGAACTTGGAATCAGCGAAGGCGAAGACTCCTCCCGCCGCAGCGCCGACGGCGGTCGCCTTGATGGTCCAGGCACCAATGTCGGATGCTGCGGCCGCGATGGCCGGGCAGATGCCCGACGGGTAGTCGATGCTCACAGCACCATTCGCGTCCGACGTCAGCGGACCAATCGTGCAAGCCGCCGACCCGTCCGGCCTGATGAACTGGAATCCCGCGAAGTTGCGGCTGGCCTGCGAGATCCCGATCTTGAGGTAGACCGTGGATCCGGGGGCAACGATCGGACGAGGGCTTGCCGGACCGCAGGTTGCGTCGCTGGCGCATGCGTCTCGGGCCACCGAGCTCGTGAACGCGAAGGCCTCGAAGACATGGTAGGTCTCGGCCCCGTCGCGGGTCGTCGGGCTGCCCGTGCATCCACTGTTCGGGTAGATGTACAAGCGCTCCTTCCAGCGATTGGCGCTGATGACCGAGAACGCCTCTTGTCCGGCCACCTGGGCGCCGACGATGCCGTTCGCGTTCGGCGTGAGGCAGGCCGACATCGGGCCGAACACGTACGTCGTGCCCGACACCAGCTGGATTGGCTGGAGCCTGTATTTGTCCGTGATGTCCGGGGCCGTAAACGCGCCGGGGAGACGAACGTAGATCGAGTCGCCGCGTTCGAAAGCCTGCTGCTTAACCGTTGCCGCGGCGTCGCCCCAAATCGTGGGTGTGCCCGCCGGGATCGCGTCGGCAAACAGCGTTGTCGCGAGCACGGTGTCGTCCGCGCCGAGCATGTCGACGAGGTACTCGCCCTCGATGCCGTCGAGGATGTAGTCGTACACCAACCCGCCGAGCGCATCGGTCGAGACGGTGTCGCTCCCCCAGACGAACGTGCCGTCGCCGGTGACGATCGAGCCGTCGGGCCGGGTGACCCGGACGACAACGTCACAGTCGGCCGCAAACCCAGTGCCGGTGATGACGACCGTCTCCTCGGGTGCGTAGTCGAACTTGTCCGTCGTCACGAGCTCGGAACCGGTCGCGGCGCACATGATCGACGGAGGCGGAGCGGGCTCCTCCGCCGGCTCGACCGGCGGGGGCTCGGCCGGTGGATCGGCCGGCGGCGGGTCCGCGGGCGGATCGGCCGGCTCGGACGCCGGTGGCGCCGACGGCGGATCGACGGGCGGCTCCTCGGCGGAGATTGCCGCCGGAGCCAGCAGGGTGACGGTGAGGATCACCGCCTGCAGCACAGCTGCGAACGAGAGCACTCGCGGGCCCCTCGGCCAACGCGCTTGCCAAGGCATGCCGATCACCTCTTCAGGCGACAGGGCGTCGACGCTCACCGGGTCGAGTCGAGTTCGCCATCTCCGAAACATGGCGTGCGGGTCGACGTCGACGGGCACGTCGAAGCGGAACGCAGGCTCGGGGCGCCTACGCGCGGTTCACGGTGGGTGAGCACGGTCCTCCAGGGGATGACCCGCCCGTGCAGGCGACTCAGGATTGCCTGGCGATCACGGGATGGCTAGTGCCGAAGGTCGCGATCGCTCCCCGCTAGACCGCCGATGGCTACGCCGAGTCGTCGTCGAGGGCCGCGGCCTCGCGCCGGAGCAGGTCCCAGGCGCGAGCGACGTGGCGCTCCTCGGCCCGGATGTGCCCGAGCGCGACCCGGATCGCGAATCGTCCGTGGAGCCGGGTGTGGGACAGGAATACCTCGCCGGTCCGGTTCACGGCGTCCATGAGCCGGGCGTTGTGGTCGTCGAGCCAGGCCGCGATGTCCGCCTCGTCCTCGCGCCCGGCGAACCGGCGCGGCCGGTGGCGGAGGCAGATGGTCGAGAACGGCACCGGGGCGAGCCGCTCGAAGTCCGGATCGGCATCGACCCAGCCGGCGAAGCCCTCGGCCAGCTCGAGGTGATGCCGGATCCGGCGCCGGAAGCCCTCGAGCCCGAACCAACGGAGCATCAGCCAGAGCTTCAGCGCGCGGAAGCGGCGCCCCAGGACCGGCGTGTACTCGTTGATGTCGCGGACCGGCGTTGCCCGGTCGAGCGTCCGGAGGTACTCCGGCACGAGCGAGAACGCGTCGCGGAGCGTCGCCATCCGGCGGGTCAGGAGGAGCGACGCGTCGAGTGGCGTGAAGAGCCACTTGTGGGGGTTCACGACGACCGAGTCGGCGCGCTCCCAGCCGGCAAAGGCCTCGCGGCGCTCCGGCAGCAGCGCGACGGCCCCGGCATACGCGGCATCGACGTGGAGCCACAGCCCGTGGCGCTCCGCGATCCCGGCGATCGCCGGCACCGGATCGATCGAGGTCGACGAGGTCGTCCCAATCGTCGCGACGACCGCCATCGGGCGCATCCCGCCCGAGACATCGGCCTCGATCGCGGCGGCGAGGGCCGCCGGATCCATGCGGTACTCGTCATCCACCGGCACCTTCACGAGCCCGCCGCGGCCGAGGCCGAGGGTCATGCAGGCCTTCTCGATCGACGAGTGCGCCTCGGCCGAGGCGTAGACGCGGGGCCGACCGAGGTCCGGACGTGACGACAGCCCGTCGGTCGCGGCGGTGAAGCCCGCGGCGTCGCGGGCACCGGCGAGGGCGACGAGCGACGAGGTCGAGGCCGTGTCCGTCACGAAGCCGTCGAACGCGTCCGGCAGCCCGAGGCCCTGTCGGAGCCAGCCCACGACCACCGATTCGAGCTCCGTGCCGATCGGCGAGGTCCGCCACAGCATCGTGTTCTGGCCGAGTGACGCCATGAGCATCTCGCCGAGGATGCCGGCCGCCGATGCGGGCGTCGCGAAGTAGGCCATGAACCCCGGATGGGCCCAGTGCGTGGCGTTCGGCTCGATGAGGGTGCGGTAGTCGTCGAGGATCTGCGCGAGTGGCGCCGGTCCGTCCGGGGGCTCGGCCGGGAACAGGCCGACGAGGCTCCCGGGCTCGATCGGCGGGAAGACCGGGTAGTCCTCGACCCGGGCCGCGTAGTCGGCCATCGCGTCGGCGACCGCGTGGAGCGCGGCACGGAACGCCTCGGGATCGAGGTCGGTGAGGCCGGAGACCTGCTGCGGGTCGAGCTCGTCGGTCACCAGGCGAGTCTAGACGGGCATCCTCGAGCCGGCCGTCCCCGCGACCGCTACGCTGGCCGGTATGGACGACCACGAGGCCCTCGCCGCCGCGCTCGAGGAGGCCCGGATCGGTCGTGCCGAGGGCGGCGTCCCGATCGGGGCCGCGCTCGTCATCGACGGCCGGATCATCGCGACCGGACGCAACCGGCGGGTCCAGCTCGGCAGCGCGATCCGGCACGGCGAGACCGACGCCCTCGAGAGCGCCGGCCGCCTGCCGGCATCCGCCTACCGCCGCGCGACGATGGTCACGACGCTTTCGCCGTGCGACATGTGCACCGGCGCGATCCTGCTCTACGGGATCCCGCGCGTCGTCATCGGCGAGAACCGGACCTTCGTCGGCGGCGAGGACCTGCTCCGGTCCCGCGGCGTGGAGGTCGTGAACCTGGACTCGACGGCGTGTCGCGAGCTGCTCGAGGGCTTCATCGCGGAGCACCCGGCGACCTGGAACGAGGACATCGGCGAGGACTGAGGCCCGGCACCCAGGCCATGAATCACTGATGGCCCCCGCCGCGGGGCGAGGGCCATCAGGAGGGGAGCTGCCGGGTCAGACGGGCCTGGCGTGCCCCGTGAACGATCCGCCGGTCCCCCAGCGGACGACCGCGTCCACGATCACCGTCAGGATCACGGCACCGATGAGGGCTGGGCCGATGAAGACGCCCTCCCACTCCGGACCCCAGGTGCTCAGCGACCCGAGCGCCTCGCTCGCGATGAACGCGCCGAGGAACGCCGCGATCGCGTCAGGCACCCACTCGAAGCGCGTGCCGACGGTCCCGAACGCCTGTCCGATCAATCCGAGGACGATCGCCCCGACGGCCAGAGCGCCCAGGCCGAGCCACGTCATGCCGACCTCGAACCCGAGGATATCGATCATCGCGGTACCTCCTTCCGCAGTCTCGAATCGTCGTCCTCTGCGAGCATGCGCACCAGTGCCGGGCGGACTGAATCGTGCGGAAGCGCCATCTGCACGGATGCGAAGAGACCCGCGGGGCCGGTCACCGAGGGGGGGATCGGTGCGGCTCGCGTCGCGGGTCTCTGCACATGAGACGCTACCGACCCCGCGCCGGTGCCCGACCGTGCCGAACGGCACATTCCCCAAGGGCGGGTCGGCCCGGTGAACGACCTCCGGGACCGCCCTTCAGGGGCCCGGGACGTCGACCCGCGGCTGCGCCAATCGCAGAGCCGCTCGAATCGAAGACCCCCGGGGGACGCCCGCCGGGGGTCTTCTCACGTTCAGATCGTTGGTCGGGGCGGAGCGATTCGAACGCTCGACCTCCTGAACCCCATTCAGGTGCGCTACCAGGCTGCGCCACGCCCCGACAGGATGGCCGAGTCTACCAGAGGGGGCCGCCGGGGCCTGCGCACTCCGAGCCCGGCGATCACGCCGGAGCTGGCTACGGCGTCGGGTTGATGTCGTAGAGCGACACGACCGCGAGCTGGTCGCGGTCGAGGACATCGATGCGTCCGTAGACGAGGTCGACGAACCGGCACATCTGGTCGTCGGTGACCCCGACCGGGTCGGCCGAGACGAGCTCGACCAGCTCGACCTCGTCCGGCGACCAGGTCGCCGCGATCGGTGCGAAGGCCGCCTGGAACTCCGGCTCCGTGACCGAGCGCCGCGCCGGCATGCCCTCCAGCTCGGCGCGCATCGCCCGCGCCGTGATCCGGTACCACTCGATCAGCTCGTCCTCGTCGAGCGCCGTCAGGACCCGGGTTGCGATCCCGGTGTCGACCGACCCGCCGGCGAAGCCGCCGCGCATGAACGCGGCGCAGTCGGCGGTCGGGACCCTTCCGAGGGCGAGTGTCTGGAGCTCGAGGCGACGGACGAGCGACTCGTCGTCGAGCCGGGCGAGGCCCGAACGCGTGAGCCGCGCCCCTTCCTCGACGACCTCCTCGGACGTCAGCCCGTCGAACCGGTCCCCGACGAGCGTCTCGAGGTCCCCGGCGATCTCGTCTCGAACGTCCGCCGGGAGGCCTTCGAACATCGCCTCGAGTCGGGCCGTGTCCGCGTCCGGCTCGGGCCGATTCAGGGCCTGGAACGCGGCGAACGCCAGGATCGCGGCGAGGACGCCCACGAGGAGCCGGGTCCAGGGCACCCGGGAGGCCGACGGCGGCACGCCGGGCGGCGCAGGGGGCTCGAGGCCCGCGCCCGCCACCTCACCGTCGGCCCGAAAGGGCTCGGCGCCTGGCGGCGGCGTGGTCGCGGCACGTCCCGCCGACGCCTCGGGGCCGGGCGAATCCTCGCGTTCCGTGGCGAACCTCCTCACGCGGATCATGCACGATCCGAGGCCGGCGACCGGTGGCGGCCAGTCCCCCCTGGCCGCCCGCACCGCCTGTCATGCTTCCCTGGTGAGGGAGCGAGCTCGCGTCGTCCTGTCGGTCGCCCGGGACGCCACGCTTCTCCGAATCGAGCTCGCCTACCTCGGCTTCACGATGTCCGAGGCCGCGACCTGGATGGCGATCCTCGTCTACGCCTATGGCGTCGGCGGCGCCGGTCTGGCTGCGGTGTTCGCGGCCATCCAGCTCGTCCCGGCCGGCATCCTCGCCCCGATGCTCGCCGCTGCCGGTGATCGCCGACGGCGAGAGGTCGTCCTCCGGGTGGGCTACCTCGCCCAGGCCTCGACGATGGCGGCCACCGCCCTGGCGTTGGCGTCCGATGCGCACGTGGTCGTGGTGGCCGCCTCTGCGACGCTCGCCGCGGTGAGCGTGACGATCACGCGTCCGGTGCAGGCGGCGATCCTGCCGGGCATCACGCATTCGCCGGGCGACCTCACCGCCGCGAACGCCGTGTCCGGCCTGGTCGAGAACCTCGGTACGTTCGCCGGCCCGCTTGTCGGTGGGCTGCTCCTGCTCGGCTCGGAGCCGGCCGCCGTCTTTGCGACGTTCGCGGCCGTGTCAATGGTCGGCGCGCTCCTCGTCTCCCGCCTGCCCACGGTGCTCGACCTCGCGCCGAAGCCCGCGCCGAGCGGTCCTCGCACCGCGCTGGGAGCCACCTTCGCCGGGATGACGGCGGTCCGCACCGATACCGGGGTGCTCGTCATCGTCATCCTCCTCGCCGCGCTCGACGTGGCGATCGGTGCGCTCGACGTCCTCTACGTCGCTGCCGCGATCGAGCTGCTCGGGGCCGGCGAGGCTGGGGCAGGGTTCCTGTACGCGGCGTTCGGGCTCGGCGGGATCGTCGCGATCGGGCTGACGGTGGCGCTCGTGGGCCGCCGCCGAATGACGCCGGCGTTCGCCGGCGGCATCGGCCTGTTCGGTGCGCCGGTGGCGGCCGTCGGCCTCGCGCCGTGGATCGTGACCGCGCCGATCCTCTTTGCGGCGAGCGGTGCCGGCTACAGCCTCGCGAGCGTGGCGGGCCGGACGCTGCTCCAGCGAGTCGCACCGGAGGTGGTCCTCGCCCGGGTCTTCGGCGTCCTCGAGGGCCTGTCGATGTTCGCGCTGGCCCTCGGGTCGCTGACCATCGGCGGACTCATCGCGGTGTTCGGCGTCGGTGGCGCCCTCATCGCCGCCGGCATCCTCGTGCCCGTGGTGGTCGTCGTCGCGTGGCTCCGGCTCGCGGCCCTCGATCGACACGCCCGGGCGCCCGACCCCGAGGCCCTCGCGCTGCTCCGGGCGATTCCGATCTTCGCGCCGCTCTCGGCGCCGTCGATGGAGCGGATCCTCGGTGAGCTGTCACGGGTCGACGTCCCGGCGGGTGCGGAGCTCATCCGGGAAGGCGAGCCGGGCGACCGGTTCTACGTGATCGCCGAGGGTCGTGTCGCGGTGAGCAGGTCAGGCATCCCGATCCGCGAGGAAGGCCCGGGCGAGTACGTCGGCGAGATCGCCCTGCTGCGGGACGTGCCGCGGACGGCAACCGTCACCGCCCTGACCCCGGTCCGGGTCATCGCCATCGAGCGCGAGCGGTTCCTCGAGGCCGTGACCGGTCACGCGCGCAGTCGCGAGCGGGCCGAGGCGGTCGTCGAGCGGCGGATGCTCGACGACGACTGATCAGCCGCCCGAGCCGTCGCTCGATCCGAACTGCCCAATACCCGCCAGCGCCGCACGAAGCCGGGCATCGAGCCAGCCCTTCCCGACGCCGCAGCCCGGCGGGACCACGGCCGGTCGTCCCTCCGACAGCGCGACGCAGTACGCGACCTGCCACGGCTGGAGGACGAAGGTCCGCCCGTCGTCCTCGAGGACCCGGCGGGCGGCCGCACCGAGGTCGACGACGCCGGGATCCTCCCGCGGGGGCGTCACTCGGCCTGCGCCTCGAGGCGCTCCACCCAGGCCCGGAAGTCAGCGAGCTCGTCCTTCGACTCCCGGGCGAGGAGGTCGATGAGGCAGCGCCGGACGCTCTTGCCCTCGAACAGCGCGTTGTGGACCTCGCGGGCGATCGGCATCTCGACGCCGTGCCGGTCCGCGAGGGCAAGCGCGGCATCGACGGTGTAGGCGCCCTCGGCGACCCCGGGCAGGGATGCCTCGATCTCCGACCAGGCCCGGCCCTTCGCGAGCTCCTCGCCGAGCCGATGGTTGCGCGACAGGCGCGATCCGCACGTCGCGATGACGTCGCCGATCCCGGCGAGCCCGGCGAACGTCAGTGGGTTCGCCCCGGCCGCGATGCCGACCCGCATCATCTCCGCGAGGCCGCGGGTCATGAGCCCGGCCTTGCCGTTGTCGCCGAAGCCGAGGCCGTCGGCCGCCCCGGCGGCGATCGCGATGACGTTCTTCAGGGCCCCGCAGAGCTCCACGCCCAGGACGTCCGTGTTCGTGTAGAGCCGGAACTCGCGGCGCCCGAGCCGCTCCACGATCCGCTCCGCGAGGGCCTGGTCCTCGGCGGCGACGACCGCCGACGCCGGCAGTCCCTGGGCAATCTCGAGGGCCAGGTTCGGGCCCGAGAGGGCGGCGATCCGCGACGGCTCGATCCCTGCGGCATCGGCGATGACCTCGGTCATCCGGAGGAGCGTCCCGTGCTCGAGGCCCTTGACCACGGAGAGGACGTCGGCGTCGCGCGGGATCGCGGCGGCGAGGCGGGTGGCGGTCTCACGGAGATGGGCCGAGGGAACCGCGACGATGACGAGGTCGGCACCGCGGAGCTCGGCGGGATCGGCCGTCGGTCGCAGGTCGTCTGGCAGCGGCACGCCCGGCAGGCGGCGCTCGTTGCGGCGTTCGGCCTGGAGCCGTGCCGCCGTCTCCGGGGAGTGGCAGAGGAGCGTCACCGGTTCCGAGCGCGCGACGAGGATCGCGAGCGTCGTGCCCCAGGCACCGCTCCCGACGACCGCGACGCCCGGTCGCTGGTCCGTCAGCGGCCTCGCTTCGGCACCGTGGCGGGCTTCGGCGAGCCAGGCTTCGAGCCGGCGCCGGACTTCGAGCCGCCAGCGGACTTGAGGCTGGCGGCGGACTTCGGGCCGGCCGCTGTCTTCGAGCCGGCAGGCGACGACGACCGGGCCTTCGTGGCCGTGCCGCGCTTGCCGCGGCCCTTCGGTGCCTTCGCCGCCTTCCGCTCGGCCCGGATCCCGGCCCGCTCGCGGAAGACGAGCCGAACGGGGGTCCCGAGGAACCCGAAGACGTCGCGGAGCCGGTTCTCGAGGTACCGCTGGTAGCTGAAGTGGACCGAGCCGGCCTCCCGCGCGAAGAACACGAACGTCGGCGGGGCGGTCGAGGCCTGGGTCGCGTAGAAGAGCTTCGGTCGCTTGCCCTTGACGATCGGCGGCTCCTGGCGCTCCGAGGCGCTCGCGAGGAGGCGGTTCAGCTCACCGGTCGGAACGCGCTTCCGCCGCTCCGCCCACACGTCGACCGCCAGCTCCAGGACGCGGTGGACCCGCTGGCCGGTCTTCGCCGAGATGCTGACGATCGGCGCGAAGTCGAGGAACGGGGCCTCGTGGCGGATCCACTCGACGTACTGGTCGAAGGTGCTGTCCTTCTTGTCCTCGACCGCGTCCCACTTGTTGACGGCGACGACGAGGCCCTTGCCCTCGTCCACCACGTACCCGGCGATGTGGGCGTCCTGGGCTGTCAGGCCGTCGATGCCGTCGATGAGCAGGACCGCGACGTCGGCCCGGGAGATCGCCTTGAGGCTCCGCAGCGTCGAGTACCGCTCGGCGCTGGAGCCGGACGCGACCTTGCCGCGCTTCTTGATCCCGGCGGTGTCGATGAGCACGACCTCGCTCCGGCCCCACGCGATCCGGGTGTCGATCGCGTCGCGGGTCGTGCCCGGGATCTCGCTGACGATCGTCCGCTCCTCGCCGAGGAGGGCGTTGAGGAGGCTCGACTTCCCGACGTTCGGCCGCCCGACGAAGGCGATCGCGGGCGGCTCGTCGTCGCTCGCCGCGGCCATCATCGCGTCCCACTTCGCGGCCGCGACATCGTCGACCTCGGGCTTGGTCTCGTCGTCCTCGCCACCAGCGGTGTCCTCGGCCTCGTCGTCGCCGACGATGATCGCCTCGAGCCGACCCGCCGCGACATCGGCCGCGAAGGCGTCTGCCTCCGCCTCGCGCGCCTTGCGGGCGATCTCGCGTTCGCTCTCCGGCGGCAATGCCAGGACGATCTCGTCGAGGAGGTCGGCGACGCCGCGCCCGTGCGATGCCGCCACCGTGTACGTCCGGTCCCAGCCGAGCTCCCAGAACTCGGCCGCGTCGAGCTCCCGCTTGTCGTTGTCGACCTTGTTGACCGCCACGAAGACCGGCGCCTTCGCGACGCGGAGGAGCTCGGACGCCTCCTGGTCGGCCGGGGTCATGCCGGCGATGGCGTCGACGACGAAGACGATCACGTCGGCCTCGGCGATCGCGAGCCGGGCCTGGACCTGGACCTTCGCCTCGATCGGGTCGTCGACCGAGACCTCGAGGCCGCCGGTGTCGACGAGCATGAAGCGCCGGGCGTTCCACTCGGTGTCGGCGTAGAGCCGGTCGCGCGTCGTCCGGGCGCGGTCCTCGACGATCGCGGTCCGCTCGCCGACGATGCGGTTGAAGAGCGTGCTCTTCCCCACGTTCGGACGACCGACGATCGCGACGACCGGGATCCCGGTCCCCTGCCCTGCCACTGCGGTCTCCGGCTACCCGGCCGAGGACGCGGTCGGCAGCGAGGTCGTTCGGCCGGCGGGCGTGGCCGCGACGGCGAACGCGGCATCGGCGAGCTCGGTCGCCCGGGCCTTCGCCGCGGGCGTGCCGGCGATCTCGAGGATCCGCTCCGCGACGGCGTGGAGGTCCTCGATCGGGGTCGAGGTCCCGCCGGTCACGCCGACGATGCGCTTGCCGTCGAAGGGGGCCGGGTCGGCGAGGTCGCGCGCGGATTCGATCTGGATGGCCGGCGTGCCGGCGATCCCGCAGAGCCGCGTGAGCTCCTTCGTGTTGGCCGAGGATCGGCCGCCGACGACGACCATGAGGTCGACCTCGCGCGCGGATTCGAGCGTGTCCTGCTGGCGCCGGATGGTGACCGGGCAGACGGTGTTCACGATCTTCAGCTCGTGGCTGCGGGCGACCATGAACGCCGCGAGCTTCTCGAACTTCCAGGGCGGCTGGGTGCTCTGGGAGATGAGCGCCATCTTCTTCTTGTGCGGGATCCGGTCCCAGTCCTCTTCCTCGTCGACGACGATGGCGTCCGGGGCGAAGCCGAGGAGGCCCACGACCTCGGGGTGCTTGGGGGTGCCGAGGAGCACGATCGTGTAGCCCTCCTCGACGAGCTTCACGATCTCCCGCTGCTCCTGGATCACCCAGGTGCAGGTGCCGTCGATGACCTCGAGACCACGCGCCCCCGCCCGCTCCATGACCTCGGGGCGGACGCCGTGGGCACGGATGACGACCGCCGCGCCGTGGTCGACGTCGTCGAGCGTGTCGACCGTCCGGATCCCCAGCGCCTGGAGATCCTGGATGACGCCCTCGTTGTGGACGACCTGGCCGAGGGTATGGGTCACCTTGCCTTCGGCGCTGGCCTCCTTGGCCTTGTCGATGGCCTCGCGGACGCCGTAGCAGAAGCCGGTGCGCTTCGCGATTCGGATGTCGGTGACGGTTCCCATGCTCCCCAGCAGTATCGCACGGGCGGCTTGCGCGACCCCGCCGCGGGGCGGGTCCCCGATCAGGACCCGAGGTCGTCCCCGTAGACGCCACGCTGGCGGACGGGCAGAAGGGCAGCGATCCGGCGCATGATCAGGTCGGTGCCGGCGCCCTTCGCGCGGCGGCGCGACCCTCCTGCTGCCGCATCGCCGGAGGATCCCGGCGCCTCCGCGGCAACCGCCTCGTCGAGGCGGAACGGGGTGCCGATCCGGACCGTGACCGACGGCGTGAACCGCGGCAGCCGGCGACCCTTCGGCCAGAGCCGGTCGCTGTCGCCGACGCCGATCGGCACGATCGTCGCCCCGGACCGGGCGGCCAGCACGGCCACGCCGTCCTTTGCCGCCTGGAGCCGCCCGTCGGGGCTCCGCGTGCCCTCCGGGAAGACCGCCAGCACGTGGCCGGCATTGAGGATCCGCATCGCGGACTTGAAGGCCTCGACGTCGGCCGCACCACGGTCCACGGGATGGACGCCGCCGTGTCGGGCGAGCCACGACAGGACCGGCCACTCGAAGACCTCGCGCTTTCCCAGCCAGTTCATCGGCCGGCCGATGCGCTGGTTGAGGAACGCCCCGATGAGCACCGGGTCGGCGTTCGAGGCGTGGTTCGCCGCGATGATCACGGCGCCGGTCCGTGGGATCGCGCCGACGTCGCCCTCGATCCGGACCCGCGTGAAGAGGCGGGCCAGGACCCGCATCACGAACGACCCGACCGTGATGACGACGTTCATCCGGGTGGCGATCGGTGTCGGCTCGATCGGGCGACGGGCACGCCGGGCGCGGCGGCGCTCCGCCGCGGCCGGGGCGCCGGCAACCGCGGACTCCGCCGCGGCGGCACCGGGCGCGGCCGCGCGCGCCCGGATCGCATCGACGACGAGCCCGACGGTCGTCTCGAACGTGTTGCCGTCGGTCGTGAGGTGGACCGCGTCCTCGGCAGCTCGGAGCGGGGCCACCGGCCGGGTCGAATCGAGGACGTCGCGCCGCCGAAGCTGGTCGAGGATCTCGAGGCCCTCCGGCGACCCGGGATCGATCCCCCGCTCCTCCGCCCGCCGCCGGGCCCGCTCCTCGACGCTCGCATCGAGGAACAGCTTGAGGTCGGCGTCGGGCAGGACGACCGTCCCGATGTCGCGGCCGGCCATGACGATCCGGCCCTCGGCGGCGAGCCGGCGCTGACGTTCGAGGAGGGCGGCCCGCAGCTCGGGAACGCGGGAGTACGCGGAGACCGCCGCGTCGACGTCGGGTCCGCGGACTTCGGCCGTCTCGTCGACCCCGTCGACGCTGACGTGCGCGAGGCGCCCGACCTCGTCGGGGATGAGCTGGACCTCCGCCACGAGCGGCACGAGCCCCGCGACATCGGAGTCCCCGATCCCCCGCCGCAGCGCGAGCCAGGTCACGGCCCGGTAGAGCAGCCCGGTGTCGCAGAAGCGGTAGCCGAGGCGCGCGGCCGCGGCGGCCCCCACGCTCGACTTCCCCGACGAAGCCGGGCCGTCGAGGGCAACGACGAGGCCGCGTGGCATCTGGACCTCGGCGTCGTCAGGCATCGATGTGGATGGTAGCGGCCCCGCGCCCGCCGCCGGCCGATGCGGCACCCACCGGTGATGCTGCCGGCTACGCGACCTCGCGCTTGATCGTCCGGGACGCGAGGGCGACGAAGAAGAGCGCGATCCCGGCGAGGACCGCGAGATCCAGCTGCAGGGTCCCGGACGACAGGTCGGCCCCTCGCAGCATCACCTCGCGCAGGCCGTCGACCGCGTACGTGACGGGCAGGACCTGGGCGACCGGCTGGAGGATGTCCGGCAGCTGGTCGATCGGCCAGAAGATCCCCCCGAGGAGCCCCTGCGGCACGATGACGACCGGGATGAACTGGATGACCTGGAGCTCGGTCCTGGCGAACGTCGAGAGGAAGATCCCGAGGTTGACCGCGCCGAGGGCCAGCAGCACGGCGAGCAGGAAGAGCAGCGCCGGGCTCCCGACGGACGTCACCCCGAGGCCGATCGTGAAGGCCGGGATCGGGCCGATCGCGGGGACCTCGACCGCAAGGAGCGTGAAGCCGATGAGCAGGAGCACCTGGAGCGTCGCGAAGATCCCGAACCCGATCCCGTACCCGAGGACGATCTCGCCCCGCGTGACCGGTGTCGCGAGGAGCCGTTCGAGCGTTCCCCCGACGCGCTCCCGGAGGAACGAGATGCCGGTCAGGATGAAGACGAAGAAGTAGGCGAAATAGCCGAGGAAGACGGGCGCGAGGACGTCCATCGAGTCGGCGTCGGCGCTCAGGAAGACGGTCTCGTGCTCGAACTCGGGGACGGCGACGTTCAGCTCGGGCGGGATCATCATCGCGATGGCCCGGGCCATCAGGGCTCGCAACGCCCCGATGCGGGCCGCGTCCCCGGACGGGTCGGTGCCCTCGGTCACGACCGTGACCGGTCCGTCGGGGAGTTCGGTCGCGATGACCGCGATGTCGGCGGTCCCGTCGCGGACCTGGTCGCGAGCCCCGCCCTCGTCCCCCGCCGCGATGATCGAGACCTCGAACGGCATGTCGGCGCCGTCGGCGGCGACCGTCAGGGCATCGGCAAGGCGGAACGTCTCCTCCGAAACCACCGCGATCCTGACCTCGCCGGCCTCGGAGTCGCGGATGACCCAGCCGAGGAGCAGCGTGATCGCGATCGGGACGACGAAGACGAGCCCGAGGGTCCGCTCGTCGCGCCGGAAGCCCTGCGCGATGCGGCGGGCGACCGCGAGGATCCGCGTCGCGCTCACGAAGCCGTCTCGAGCGGGCGGCCCTCGGCGTCGAGGCCGGCGTAGTGGAGGAAGGCGGCCTCGAGGTCGGTCGTGGCGGCGCCGGCACGGAGCTCGGCCGACGTGCCGCGGGCGATCACCTTCCCCGAGCGGACGAAGATGAGGTCGTCGCAGCGGTCCGCCTCGTCCATGACGTGGCTGGCGACGAGGATCGTCGCGCCAGCCTTGGCGAGACGCCGGAAGTGAGCCCAGAACTGGACCCGGAGGGCCGGGTCGACGCCGACCGTCGGCTCGTCGAGGAACAGGACCGGCGGCTCGTGGACGAGGGTGCAGGCGAGCGACAGGCGGCGGCGCATGCCGCCGGACAGCTCGTGCGTCGGGCTGCCCCGGCGATCGGCGAGCTCGACGAGCTCCAGCACCCGGCCGATGGCGTCACGGCCGCGAGTGCCCTGCAGCGCGGCGAAGAACCCGAGGTTCTCGCCGACCGAGAGATCGGGGTAGAGCGCTTCGGCCTGGGGCATGTAGCCGATCCGGGCGAGCATCGGCCGCGACGGCATCGCCGTGCCGAGGATCCGGGCCTCGCCCGCGGTGGCCCGGGCCAGCCCCGCGAGGAGCCGGATCAGCGTCGTCTTGCCGGAGCCGTTCGGGCCGAGGAGGCCGTAGATCCGGCCCGGCTGGAGGGCCAGGTCGATCCCGTCGACCGCGTGGATCTCGCCGAACGACTTTCGGAGCCCGATCGCCTCGACGGCGGGCCCGGCCTGCGCCGCGGCCGCGGTCACGGATGCGGTCACGACCGAAGTCCCCGGATCGAGGCCGCGGTGAGCTCCTCGATCGCGGCCGGCACGTCCATCGGCAGGCCCACGATCTCCTCGGCCAGCGGCCGGGTCATGAGGTGGAAGAAGATCGGGCCGACGAAGGCCTGGAGCGCGAGGAGCGGGTGCATCGGCCGGATCCGGCCCGCCGCCTGCTGCCGGACCACGTACTCCGCGAGCGCCCCGATCGTCGTCGTGAAGCGCAGCCGGATCCCGGCCACGGCCACGTCGGAGCCGAGCGTCGCCTCGTGGAAGATCGCGCGGAGGACGCCGAGGTGCTCGGCGGCCGACCCGACGACCGCTCGCGAGATCAGCGGGAAGAACGTCTCCGGCGGGTCGTCCCCGTGCTCCACGACCATCGCTCGGATGGCATCGAACGGCGAGTACCGCTCGATGAGCCCGTCGAGGAGGGCCGGCTTGCCCGGGAAGATCCGGTACAGCGAGCCCCGCGAGACGCCGGCGGAGCGCGCGAGGTCGTCCATCGACAGCTCGGTGAGCGAGGTCCGGACGAGCATCTCGCCGGCGGCCGCGAGGATCCGCTCCCGGGCCGCCGGACGGGGCTCGTGGGCGACGCTCTCGAGGAGCGCGGCCCGCGACCCGAAGTGGCGATAGAACGTCGCGCGGGAGACCCCGGCCGCGCCGGCGATCCTGCCGATGGGCGCCTCCGGATCCTGCGCGAGGAGGTTGCGGGCTGCAGCCATGACCTGGCGACGGATCGTCGGGTCGGCGGCCAGCGCGGGCATGGCTCGAACCTAGATTGGACGTCCTGTCCCGTCAAGTCTCACGCTGTCGCGAACGTCGGGGTCCGCCCGGGCGCCCAGGAGTGGACCGTCCGGCCGCGGCACGTCCGCCGGCCACGCGCCCGGTGGCAGGGCGCGGGCCCGTCTTCGGGCGGCCGGGGCCAGACGGCGAACGGCGCCGCGGGGGCGCGGCCACGCCCGTACCGAGTGCGCGGATCTCGGGGGCCTTCAGGAGCCGCGCCCGGCCCGAACGCAGGCCGTCGAGCCGGACGCTCCCGATCCGGACCCGCACGAGCCGCTCGATCGGGGCGCCGACCGCGGCGAACATCCGACGGAGCTGGCGCTTCCAGCCCTGGGCGAGGACCGCCCGATACCAGGTCACCTCGCCGCCCGGCGGTGCCGGAGGATCCAGCAGCCCCTCGAGCGTCCGCGTCTCGACGGCCGTCGCGGGCCGGAGCGGCGCATCGAGCGTCGCGAGCCCCTCGTCGAGTCGGATGCCGGCCTTCAGCGCGCGGGCCTGCTCGTGGTCGAGCGGCCGGGCAAGCGCGACCGCGTACTCGCGCTGGACGCCGAAGCGCGGATGGAGGACGCGCTCGGCCCACTCCCCGTCGTTCGTGAGGAGGATGAGGCCCTCGCTGTCCTGGTCCAGCCGCCCCACCGGGTAGAGCCGCGTCCCGTCGGGGACGAGCGCCGTCGGGATCATGTCGAGAACGGTCGTCTCGGCGTGGCGGTCACGGGTCGTCGAGGTCACGCCGGCCGGCTTGTGGAGCGCGACGTAGGCCCGCGCGGCGCCGACCCCGACGGGGATGCCGTCGACTTCGATCCGGGCCGTCGCGGCATCGACCTGGTCGCCGACGGACGCGATCCGGCCGTCGACGCGCACCCGGCCGGCGGCGATGAGCGACTCGCTCGCCCGACGTGAGGCGACGCCGGCCGCCGCGAGCACCTTCTGAAGCCGCTCCTCAGGCATCGCCGACCGCGTCCAGCTCGAACGACGCCTGGACCGGCCCGTCCGGCTCCATCGCGCCCGTTCCCGCGGTGCCCGGGCCGCCGCCGGTTCCGCCCTCGACCAGCCGCGCCGCGACGTCCGCATCGAGCGGCGGGAGGTCGTCGAGGGTCGTCAGCCCGAATCGCTCGAGGAAGTCGAACCCGGTGCCGTAGAGGATCGGGCGGCCGGGGGCGTCGGCCCGGCCCAGCTCCACGATGAGCCGGCGGTGGAGCAGGCTCCGGAGGCTGTAGTCCGAGTCGACGCCGCGGATCCGCTCGACCGCCGACTTCGTGACGGGCTGGCGGTAGGCGACGATCGCGAGGGTCTCCAGCGATGCGGGCGTCAGCCGGATGGCATCGGTCCCGACGTAGCGGGCGATCGCGGCCCCGGCGTCCGGCGCGGTGACGAGCTCGACGCGGTCGCCGGACAGGACGAGCCGGATCCCCCGCTCGCGGAGGCTGACCTCGAGATCGCCGAGCCGCGCGTCGACGACGTCGCGCTCGGCGCCGAAGAGCGCCCCGATCTCGCGGCGGGAGAGCGGCCGCTCCGCCACGAAGAGGAGCGCCTCGAGCGCCGACTCGGTCAGCTCGATCGGGGCCGGCACGTCGGAACCCGGGACGGCCTCGCTCCCCGATGGCGCGGCGGCTTCGGACGACGTGGCGTCGCGGCCCAGGCCCTGTTCGGCGGTCATCGGAAGGACGCCAGCGACTCGTCGAGCGGCGCGTCGTCATCGATCTCGACGTCGGCGAGGCCCGCGATCGACCGCTCCTTCGCGGTGGTCCGTCGGGCAACGATCGGCCCGAACGGCTCCGCCTGCTCGACGACGACCTCGCGCCGCTTCACGAGCTCGAGGAGGGCGAGGAACGTCACCGCGACGACGACCCGGTCCCGGATGCCCGCGAGGAGCTCCTGGAGGACGATCGACGGCGCGCCGCGGAGCGCGGCCCGGATGATCGCCGCGCGCTGGGTCAGGGTGATCGTCCGCGGCACCGTCTCGGGCGGGCGCTCGGGCGGCGCGATGATCGTCACGAGGCCGTCCAGCGCGGCCGTGAGGACGCCGGGCGGGAGCGGCGGCGCGTCCGGGGCTCGCGCGCCGGCGATGGCCGCGGCCTGGGCCGCCGCCGGCTCACGGCGGAAGAGCCCGATCCGCTCGTGGGCCACGGCCTGGAGGACCGCGCCGGCGTCGCGATACGCCTTGTAGAGGAGCAGCCGCGCCCGCAGCTCCGCCTCCGGATCCGTGCCCTCGTCCGGCAGGTCGCCGGGTGCGCCCGGCTCCTCGTGCCGCGGCAGGATCGCGCGGCTCTTGATGAGGATCAGCTGGCTCGCGACCGCCACGAACGAGCTGATGTTCCCGATCCGATCCTCCTCCAGCGTCGCGAGGGCGTCGAGGTACGCCGCGGCGAGGGCACCGAGCGGCACCGTGAGCACGTCGAGCCGGCGGGCCTCGATGAGCGAGAGGAGGAGCCCCAGCGGCCCCTCCCAGTCCTCCAGGCTGACCTGGGTCGCCTGCTCCGGCCGGTGACCGGCGCCGAACCGGACGCCCGGGCCGCCCGAGCCGCCGGGCGCGCCGGGATCGCCCGGATCGCCGGGCCCTATCGGCACGGCCGCGCCCATGGACGCACCGCGAGCCGCGGCCGCCCCGCTCGCGACGATCTCGGTCATTCAGTTCGCCTCGTCGGCGAGCCGGAGCCGCTCACCGAACTCGGGGTCGCGCGGTGCCTCCTGCCAGCGGATCAGCTCGACGGTCCGCGGCGAGCAGCCGGCCGCCGCGGCCAGCTGGGCGGAGGCCTCGGCATGCGTCCGGAGCCGCTCGAGGGCCGTACCCATCCCGGGGACGAGCCTGGCCGGCACGGCGACCCACCCGCCGTAGGCCTGCGCCAGCGAGTGGACGATCCGGGGCAGGACGCCGGTGTCGCCCTTCCCGGCGTCGTGGAGCAGGCCGGCGACGAGCGCGTCGCGGTCCTCGATGCCCTGCTCCCTGAGCGTCCCCGCCACGTCGAGCCCGTGCCGCCGGTCGGCGACGTGCATCGAGTCGAAGAGCGCCCGCTCGGCATCCGTCGTCCAGGCCTCGAGCGCGCGCCGCTCGTCCGGCTCGACGCGGGCCCGGACGTGGGTCCGGAACTGCCGGACCTTGGCGGCCCACCACGACCTCGAGCCGGCCGTCACGTCCCGAGGAGGATCGACGAGATGGGTCCGGCGACGACCTCGAAGATGAGGCCGATGACCGTCTGGCCGCCCGGCAGGATCGGCAGGAAGATCGCGACCATGAGGAGGATCGTGCCGTACTGCGACAGGAACGCCCGGACGCGCCAGGCGGTCGGTGGGTCGAGCAGGGCGTAGAGGATGTGCGAGCCGTCGAGCGGCGGGATCGGGATCAGGTTGAAGATCATCAGCGCGAGATTGATCGAGAAGAAGGTCGCGATGACCATCCCGACGATCTCGGGCGGCCGGGTGCCCGTCGCGAGGAAGTAGCGGATGACGAGCGCGGCGAGGCTCGCGAGGATGAGGTTGGAGAGTGGACCCGCGAGCGCCACGAGGGCATCGCCGCGCTGACCGCCGCGAAGGTTGGCGGGATTCACGGGTGTCGGCTTTGCCCAGCCGAACCCGAAGCTCCCGCCGGACAGGATGATCGACAGGGCCAGGATCAGGCCGCCGGCGGGGTCGAAGTGGGCCGCCGGGTTGAGCGTGAGCCGCCCGAAGAGCTTGGCCGTGTGGTCACCGAGCTGGGCCGCCGCGAAGGCGTGGGCGAACTCGTGGATCGGGAAGGCGACGAGCAGGAGGACCCCGAGGACGATCATGGCCGCGATCGCCTCTTCGGGCGTGGAGAAGAACTGCAAGCCAGGGTCCTCGTGCGATGCCGGGCGCAGACGTGCGCCGGCCTCGCGCCATCCTACCGGCTCGACCCCCGATCGACCGGCTGCGGTCCCGGTCCCGTCGCGACGCGAGCGGGACGGCTCGCCGCGCGGCTCAGATCCGGGCCAGCAGGTCCTGCTTCTTCGCCTCGTACTCGGCCGGGCTGATCGCGCCGCGGTCGCGGAGCGCGGCGAGGTCGCCGAGCGCCCGCGTCACCTCGTCGGCGGTCATCGGTCGCGGCGCCCCGGTCCCCGGCGCGCGGAGCGGCGGGCCGGGCATGTGCGCGAACTCGGTCTCGAGGGAGTGCTTCTGGTCGAGCATCGCCTTCTTGAAGCCGGGCGCCTGGTTGAGCATCCGGTAGCGGTCGATCGCCACGTCCGCGGCCGTCAGGATGTCGAGGTCGCCGTAGCCGAAGATCCGGCCGAAGAGGTTCTGCTCCAGGACCGCGTCGTTGATCTTCTCGAGCGAGCTGTCCGCGGACCGCTTGTTGATGATCCCCTCGACCTTCAGGACCCGGCGGTTCGTGACGATGTAGTCCTGCGACAGCCAGCTCCAGTAGTGCTTGCCGAGCCAGACGAGCGAGCCCACGAGGACGATGGCGACGACGATCCCGACCGTGTCGCGGACGCCGCCGGGATCCATCGAGAGGGTCAGGACGAGGACGACGAGGCTGGCCAGGAAGATGGCCCAGGGGACGCGGCCGTCGACGATCGTGGCGAACCAGTGCTGACGAGTTCGCAGGACCATGCGCTCGCCCTCGGCGAGCAGGGTGTCGGCGTAGCGCGTCACGGTTTGCGGCCCTCCTCAGGCTCGTGGGTGGGCGCGGGCGTAGACCTCGCGAATGCGCTCCCCGGTGAGATGCGTGTAGAGCTGCGTCGTGCTGATACTCGCATGTCCGAGCAACTCCTGGACGATCCGAAGGTCGGCTCCGCCCTCGAGGAGATGCGTCGCGAACGAGTGCCGGAGGGTGTGCGGGCTCACCCTGTCGGCGAGGCCGGCGAGGGTGGCGGCGCGCTTCACCGCGGACCATGCCTGCTGCCGGGCCAGGCGGCCGCCGCGACTCCCGAGGAAGAGCGGCCCGCCACGGAACGGCACGGCGTGCGCGACCTCGAGGAGGGCCCGGCGCGGCCCGTCGATCCACCGGCCGAGGGCCTCGAGCGCGACGTCCCCGACCGGGACCAGTCGCTCCTTGTCGCCCTTGCCGATGACGCGGACGAAGGCGGCGTCGAGGACGAGGTCCTCGCGGTCGAGCCCGAGCGCCTCCGAGATCCGGAGGCCCGACGCGTAGAGCAGTTCGAGGAGCGCGCGGTCTCGGATCCGTGCCGGATCCTCGTCATCGTCCCCGCCCGCGGCATCCAGGAGCCGAACGACCTCCTCGACGCTGAGGGTCTCGGGCAGCAGCCGCGACATCCGGGGCAGGTCGAGGTGGGCCGCGACGTCAATCGGGATGAGCCCGTCCCCGAAGGCGAACTTGTAGAAGCCCCGGATCGACGCGGCCCGCCGCCGGAGGCTCGTCGGAGCGAGGCCGGGGTCCAGGGGCCGGCCGCGCTTCGTCCTCGCCGCGAGGTAGCGGATCGCTGCGTCGGGGCCGCGGGCCCAGTCGCGCTCGGTGCCGCGAGCGGCGGCGAAGTCGGCGAGGTCGGCGCGGTAGGCGCGGAGGGTGGCCGGAGCGAGGCCGCGCTCGACCCGCAGGAACGTCAGGTAGTCCTCGACGGCCCGATCGAGGGTGGTACCCACGCCCGCTCGTGCCCGGCGTCCGTCAGCCGGCGGTGACGGGCCGGCCGCGCCAGGCCTCGGCGGCATCGAGGAGCTCGCGAGCCTGGGCCAGCGCCGTGGCGGTCGCGCCACCGCCCTCCCCTGCGCCGCCGAGCATCGCGGCGAGCTCCCTGAGGCGGCCCTCCCGGTCGAGGCGCACGACCTCGGTCACGGTCCGGCCGTCGCGTTCCCGCTTCGCGATCCGGTAGTGGGCATCCGCGTGGGCCGCGATCTGGGGGAGGTGCGTGACGACGAGGACCTGGTGGCTCCGGGCCAACGTCCAGAGGCTCCGACCGAGCGGGTCCGCCGACCGGCCGCCGATCCCGGTATCCACCTCGTCGAATACGAGCGTCGGCGTGTCGTCGGCCTGGGCGAGCACCTGTTTCACGGCCAGCGCGACGCGGGAGAGCTCCCCGCCCGACGCGATCTTGGCGAGCGGCCGGGCCGGCTCGCCCGGGTTCGGGGCGAACCGGAAGACGACCTCGTCGGCGCCGGCGGCATCGAACGCCACCGCATCGCCGTCGAGCTCGACGGCGGGTTCGTCGGGCGTGGCGGCACGCCGCCCGACGGCGACCTCGAACGCTCCGGCCGGGAATCCGAGCGCCCGGAGGACCTCGTCCACGCCCTCGGTCAGTCGGGACGCCGCCGCCCGGCGGAGCTCCCCGAGGTCCGACGCGGCCCCCGCGACGTCGGCGAGGAGCCGCGCGTCCTCCGCCTGGCGGGCGGCGCGCTCGGCCTCGAGTCCGCGCAGGCGGTCCGCCTCCGCGGCGGCGCGTTCGCCGTGGGCAAGGACCGCGGCCTCGTCGTCACCGTAGCGCCGCTCGAGGGCGTAGATCTCCGAGAGCCGCTCCTCGAGGGCTGCCACCGCGGCGGCATCGTGGTCCACGGCGTCGAGGAGACCCCGGACCTCCGCGGCGATGTCCTCGGTCTCGGCATCGATTCCGACGAGACGTGCCTCGATCGCCTCGAACCGCGGATCGAGCCGGGCGAGCGACCGGGCCTCGCGGAGCGCCTGCCCGGCGGCAGCCCGGGCGCCGGCATCGCCGTCGAGGGCCTCGCGGATCGCCGTCCCACCGCGGGCGATCGCGGCACCTTCACGGGCCGCCGCGAGCCGCGCCTTCAGCTCGTCGGCCTCGCCGACGCGGAGCCGCGCCGCGGCGATATCGGCCACCTCGTGGTCCAGGACCTCGAGCCGCCGGGCCACCTCGCGGGGGTCGATCGCCAGCTTCGCGAGCTCGGCCCGGTTCTCGCGCCAGCGGCCGGTTGTGCCGGCCATGCGCGCCCGTGCGTCGCCATGGCCGCCGAACGCGTCGAGGAGGTCGCGCTGCCAGCGCTCGTCGAGGAGCCGCGACTGGTCGTGCTGGCCGTGGATCTCGACGAGCGGCCCGGTCGTCTCGGCGAGGCGCGCGGCGGTGACGGTCGCGTCGTCGATGCGGGCGGTGGAGCGGCCGGACGCGGCCACCTCGCGGACCGCGATCAGCGGCTCCGGCAGGCGGTCGAAGAGCGCCTCCACCCGGGCGACGTCCGTCCCGTGCCGGACGAGCGATGTGTCGGCGCGGGCCCCGAGGGCCAGGCCGAGGGCATCGATGAGCAGGCTCTTGCCCGCTCCGGTCTCGCCGGTCAGGACGTTCAGCCCGGGCTCGAGGGCGAGCCGGAGCCGGTCGATGAGGGCCAGGTCGACCACCGCGAGCTCGAGGAGCCGGCCCACGACGGCGCCGCCGGACTCGACGGACTCCTCGGCGCCCGGTGCCTCCCCGTCGCCCTTCGCGTGCCCGGCGCCCGGATCCTCGCCGGGGCCATGCGCTTCCCCGCCGCCAGCCATGACCGGCACGAGCGGCCGTCGGCGCCCGTTCGTCTCCGTCACGAACCCGACCCCCGCATCACGACGGCAGGAGCTCCACCTTCTTGCGGACGAGATCCCAGAACGGCAACGAGCCCTCGGGCTCGACGAGCCGGATCGGCTGCTGCAGGGCCCGGACCTCCACGACGTCACCGACCGCGATCGGCACGTCCTCGCGGCCGTCGATCGAGACGAGCGCCTCGTGCGCGTCGGCGACCCGGCAACGGACGACGACCGATGGCCCGACGACGACCGACCGGATCGTCGTCAGGTAGCCGGCGATCGGGGTGAGGATGAGATTCCGCGCCGTGGGGTCGAGGATCGGGCCGCCGGCTGAGAACGAGTAGCCGGTCGAGCCGGTGGGGCTCGCAACGACGAGGCCGTCGGCGACGAAGGTCGCGAGATGGCTCTCGTCGATGTTGACGTCGAGGCGGCAGACCCGCGCGAGCGCGCCGCGGGCGACGACGACGTCGTTGAGCGCGACGTGGACCTCTGGTGCGTCCTCGCGCCCGCCGCGGAGGATCCGGCCCTCCAGCGCCATCCGGCGCTCCAGCGTCCATTTCCCCGCCTGGAGCCGATCGAGGACCCGGACGAGGTCGCCGGCCTCCACCTTCGAGAGGAAGCCGACCTTCCCGACGTTGATCCCGAGGAGCGGGACGTCGACGTCGGCCACGGCCCGGGCGGCCCGGAGGAACGTGCCGTCGCCGCCGAGGACCACGAGGACGTCGGTCTTCGGCAGCTCGCGGGCGAGCATCTCGTAGTCCGCGGCGGTGGACGCCCAGTGGTCGAGGCCGCGCATCGCCGCCCAGCCGGTGGCCCGCTCGCGGAGCTCGATCGCCGGGTCGCTCGTCGGGTTGTAGGCGAAGCCGATCCGCCGGAGCTCCGTCATGGTGGCGGCCCCACGGGCGACGGGCCGGTCGGCGGCGGGCCGGCCGGCGGCGCCGTGGCCGCGTCGATCCTCGCCTCGAGGTTCGCGCACGACACGGGGGCGCCGCCCGCCCGGAGATGGAGGAGGAACTCGCGGTTGCCCTCCGGCCCGAGGATCGGCGACGCGATCACGTCGACCTGGGCGAGGCCGAGGTCCGCCGCTGCCGCCACGACCGCGGCGATCGCGGAACGGTGGACGACAGGATCGCGGACGACGCCCTTCCGGACGTCCCCGCGGCCGGCCTCGAACTGCGGCTTCACGAGGGCCACCAGGTCGCCGCCGGCGGGCTCGAACGTCGTCGCGACCGGCCCGAGGACGAGGCGGAGCGAGATGAACGCGACGTCGATGACGGCGAGGGAGACCGGCTCTGGGAGGCTCGTCGCGGTGAGTGTCCGGGCGTTCGTCCGCTCCATCGAGACGACGCGGGGGTCCGCTCGAAGCGTCTCGGCCAGCTGGCCACGACCGACGTCCAAGGCGTAGATGCGGCGCGCTCCCCGCTGCAGGAGCACGTCCGTGAACCCGCCCGTCGACGCGCCGACGTCGAGGCAGACGCGGCCCGCCGGGTCGATGCCGAAGGCGTCGAGGGCCGCAGCGAGCTTGTGGCCGCCGCGGCTCACGTACGGGTCACGCTCGACGAGCTCGATCGGGACGTCCGCCTCGACGAGGTCGCCGGCCTTGCGGTCAAGGCGGGCCCCGTCGCCCTGGCCCGTCCGGATCCGGCCGCCGAGGATGAGCGCCTGGGCGCGGGCACGCGACTCCGCGAGGCCGCGCTCCACGACCAGCTGGTCGAGCCGCTGCCGGGCCGGGCGGATGGCCGTCTTGCTCACCCGGCTATCGTGGCACAGCCGACTTCACCGCGGCTCACCGGGGCCGAGGCGGACCCGCGGGCCCACCGCTGCGCGCTCAACCCGGGGGAACCCCTCCACTGATCCGGCGGAGGGGCGGCCTCAGCCCGCGGGCGCGGCCTCCGGGCGGCCCGGCGTGACCTGGAGCGCGGCGAGCGACTCGCGGACCTGCGCCTCGAGCCCGGCGGCGTCCAGGCGGAGCATCCGGCGGAGGTCGGTCACGGCGCCGTGGTCCACGAACCGATCGCCGGGGATGCCGACGATCCGCACGGCGACGTCGCGGTAGGCCGGGTCGGTCATTCGGGCCTCTTCGATCGCCTCGAGGACCGCGGTCCCGAAGCCGCCGGTGACGACGCTCTCCTCGAACGTCACGACGAGCCGCTTCCCGCGGGCGGCGTCGAGGATCAGCTGGCGGTCGAGCGGCTTCGCGAACCGGGCGTTGACGATCCCGATCGACCAGCCGTCCCGCTCCAGGGCATCGGCGGCCGCGACCGCCCGCATGACGATCGGCCCGAACCCGACGAACAGCACGTCACGCCCCTCGCGGAGGACCTCGCCGCGGCCCACGGGGATGGGCACGGGCTCCACGGCCGGCAGTCCGAAGCCGGCATCGCGCGGGTAGTGGAGCGCGAACGGGTGGTCCTGGGCGAGCGCGGTCCGGAGCAACCCGCGCAGCTCCTGCTCGTCCTTCGGCGAGGCGACGACGAGGTACGGGAGCTGGCGCTGGGCCGGGATCGTGAACATCCCCTGGTGCGAGGTCCCGTCCTCCCCGACGAGCCCGGCACGGTCCACCCCGATGACCACCGGAACGTCGTTCTGGCAGACGTCGTGGACGGTCTGGTCGAAGGCCCGCTGGAGGAACGTCGAGTAGAGCGCGACCACGGGCCGCATCCCGCCGAGCGCGAGCCCGGTCGCGAGCGTCATTGCGTGCTGCTCCGCGATCCCGACGTCGATCGCCCGGTCCGGGTACGCGGCGTGGAACTTCGCCATCCCGGTTCCGGTCGGCATCCCGGCCGTGATCCCGACGATCCGGCGATCGTCGGCCGCGAGCGCGACGAGCTCGTCGGCGAAGACCGACGTGTAGTTCGGGTGCTTCTTCGGCGCGTCGGGCTTCGCGGCGGGCGGCACCGCGTCGCCGTTGGACCCGGCCCCGTGCGGCATCGATGAGCCGATCTCGCGGCCACCGTGGCCGGGATCGTGGGCCGCGTGACCCGGGTCATGGGCGTCGGCGTTCGGCGCGAGCTCCATCGGCGGAAGTGCTGCCCCGTGGAACGAGACCTGGTCCGCCTCGGCCGGCCGGTAGCCGCGGCCCTTCTGGGTCCGGACGTGGACGAGGACCGGGCCCTTCAGCTCGAGGACCCGTTCGAACGTCTCGAGGAGGGCGTGGAGATCGTGCCCCGGCACGACCCCGATGTACGTGATCCCGAGATCCTCGAACAGCTGGCCCGGGGACGCGAGGTTCACGACCGAGCGACGCAGCCGCTGGCTCCACTCGAGCACCCCGCCCCCGACGAACGGGATCCGCTCGACGAGCCGGTCGTAGGCCGACTTGCTCTGCTGCCAGGCCACGCTGAGCTTGATCTTCGAGAGGTAGGTCGAGAACGCCCCGACCGTCGGGCTGATCGACATCTCGTTGTCGTTCAGGACGATGAGGAGCCGCGTCCGCTTGTGGCCGATGTCGTTGAGGGCCTCGAGCGACAGCCCGCTCATCAGCGCCGCGTCGCCGACGACGACCGCGATCCGCTCCATCCCGTGGCGGAGGTCGCGGGCGGTGGCAAGGCCCTGGGCGATCGAGAGCCCGGTCCCGGCATGGCCGCCGTCGAAGACGTCGTGCTCGCTCTCGGAGCGGCGTGGGAAGCCGCCGATGCCGTCGATCTGGCGGAGCGTGCCGAAGCTCGCCAGCCGGCCGGTGATGAGCTTGTGGGCGTAGGCCTGGTGGCCGGTGTCCCAGACGAGCCGGTCGCGCGGCGACTCGAGGAGCCGGTGGAGCGCGATCGTCAGCTCGACGACGCCGAGCGAGGACCCGAGATGGCCGCCGGTCTTCGCGACGGTGCTGATGATCGACTCACGGAGCTCGGCCGCGAGGATCGCCAGCTGGCCCTCGTCGAGGCCCCGGAGATCCCCCGGCCCGGTGAGGCGCTCGAGGATGGAAGACACGGGTTGCGGCGCTCCTGGAGCGTGGGTGGCGGGAGTCTACCCCGGAATGACGGGCCGTCGGCTTGCCGCGTTGCGCGGTGCGGCTCCCATCGTTCGAGAACGTGATACCACAGAGGCGCAGGTTTCCGCAACCGCGCCCGCCGCCGCTCCGCGTTAGCTGCCCGGCTTGCCGCTCCGGCGGATCGTCACGACGGCGATCCCGGCCAGGACGAGGAGCCCGCCGAGGCCCTGGAGCGCGGTCGGCTGCTCACCGAGGAGCGCCAGCGACAGGATCGCCGCGGCGATCGGGTTCAGGAGCAGGAACGCCGACGACCTCGACGCTGACAGGAGCCTGACGGCACGGATCGCGAGCGCCTGGCCGGCTGCCGTCACGAACGCCAGCCAGGCGACCCCCAGGACCGCTTCGAAGGCGATGGCGCGCGGCTGGAATGACCCCGGGTTCGTCACCAGGACGATCGCGCCGAGCCCGACCGTCGTTGCCGTCGTCGACACGAGCACGAGGACGATCGGGTCGAGACGGTCCGGCACCGACCACCTCCTCGCCAGGACCAGGAAGAGCGCGAAAGACACTGCGGCGACGAGGCCCCAGCCGATCCCGCCGATGGTCGGGGCCGCGGGATCGAGCTCGGCGAGCAGCGCCGTCCCCACGAGCGCGGCCAGGAACCCGGCGAGGGCAGTCGCGCGAAGCGGCTCGCGCAGGAGCACCGGCGCGAAGAGCGCGGCGAGGATCGCGTACAGGCCGGCCACGAACGACGCGATCGTCGCCCCCACCGAGGCGACGGCCAGGTTCATCGCCGCGATGAAAATCGGACCGCCGAACGCGGCGATGAGCGCGACGTGGATCGCCCGGACGAGCCGGCTCGGTCGAGCCGGCGGTTCGGCCGCCGGACGCGGCACGGATCGGCGGCGCGAGACCGCGAGCATCACGGCAACGGCGATCGCTGCGAGCAGCCCCCGGTAGATCGCGACCGGCAGGGGGTCGAACGACCGCAGGGCCAGGGCCGTCGCGACGTAGGCCGATCCGAACCCGATCGCGGCCAGCGCCGCGTACAGCTCGCCGCGGCGACGCACTGGCGGACGGACTTCGGCGCCGGCGACCGCGCGCGACCTCAGCCCGCCGCCTTCTTCACCAGCGCGGCGAGCGCCGCCTCGTCGGACGCGGTCAGCTTCGTCAGCGCCCACGATGTCGGCCACATCGTGCCGGCGTCGAGGTTCGCGTCCTCCTCGAAGCCGAACGTCGCGTACCGCGACTTGAACTTGTCGGCGCTCTTGAAGAAGCAGACGACCTTGCCGTCCCTCGCGTACGCGGGCATCCCGTACCAGGTCTTCGGCGTGAGGCCCGGCGCGCTGGCCTTGACCATCGCGTGGATCCGCTCGGCGATGACGCGGTCCGAGTCCGGCATCTCGGCGATCTTCGCGAGGACGTCGCGCTCCCCGTCGGCCGCCTGCGAGGATGCCTTCAGCTCGCGAGCTCGCTCGCGCATCGCCGCCTTCTCATCGGCCGTGAAGCCCGACGACGGCGCGCTGCGCCGCGATCTCGCGGCGCTCGTCTTCTTGTCGCTCATGGCAGGTCTCCTCGCTGTCTGATCCGGTCGGTGGAACCTGATGCTAGGGCCGCCCTCTGCGGCTGGCTTCTTCGAAACTGCCCGATCCCGACCGGAAGACGAGGCATCGATCGTCGACGATGCCGGGCGGCGGTTGGTCCCAGGCGATCGGGAGGTCGGGGCGACGGTCCAGGTGCCGGCCGACCCGCTCGGCGATGTCGTCCGCGAGCGGCGTCGTGTCGCCGTTGCTGACGATCGTCGCCGCGTTGAGGACGAAGTGGCCCCCGGGTCGAAGCAGGGAGGCCACCTGGCTCGCGACCAACTCCAGCTCGTCGAGGTACGTCGCGTAGTCGCCGTCGAGCGTTCGGTAGCCGGTGAGTGGGTTCTCCGGGTGGCCGGTGCGGGCCATGTACGGCGGCGACGTCAGGCAGAGGTCGACCGGGCCGGGCACGAGCCGTGCCAGCTCTCGCGCGTCGCCGACCAGGACGTCACCCGCCGTGCCGAGTCGCTTCCGGATGATCGCCGCGCGCTCCGGGAGCAGCTCGACGGCGATCGCTCGTCGGCCCATCCGAACGGCAACGACCGCTGCGGTCCCGAACCCGGCGAACGGGTCGAGCACGACGTCACCGACGCGCGAGAAGGACTCGATGACCCGGGCGACGAGCGCCTCCGTGAAGTGGAGGTCCTCCGCAGCCCCATCCGGGCGCTCGTCGCGCAGCTCGCGGAGCGAGAGGCGGATGGGTTCGGTCCGTTCCACTGGTGGCAGGTCCTCGGCTTCCCGGTCCGGCCCCGTCAATATGGCACGAGGATCAGCTCGGCGTTCGGGCGGTCTCGTGCCTGTTGGCCCGCCGTGCCGAGTCCGTGCGCCGGCGGCCGGCGGGCAGCGCCAGGGCTGCAACGAATGCCGCCAGCGCGGGTGCCCAGATGATGGCAAGCGTCAACGGCCGGGACGAACCGAGCGTGTCGTGGAATCGGATCGACGTATCGGGCGGCCCGATGACCGTAAAGGACACCTCGGCCGCGCATTCAGGGGAGCCTCGAACCTCGGCTCGAGCCCGCCAATCGCCGGTGTCGCCCGCCACCGTCCTGATGCGATACCGAACGAAGCCATCGCCCGCCAGGTAGACGTCTCGCACCAGGCGCCCATTCCGGTAGACGCGCAGGTCGCTGGGGGCGCCGAGGTTGGTCCTGAAGACGAAGGTCGTGCCCGGTGGGCCGGTCGGCGGCGAGATCGTGGCGTCTGCCCCGCAGTGGTCGGCGAGTGCAGGGCCGGGAAGCCAGAGGACCAGCAGTGCGATCGGCAGCATCCAGGTCAGACGTCGCACGGATCGACTCATGGGACCTCCCACGTGGACGCGATGCGACTCTGACGGGCGCGCCGACCGGTGTGTTGCAGCCAGCCTGCCTGTCGGGCCGAGGGCGCTACGCGAAGAAGCGCCTGATGGCCTCCGTGTCGTCAGAGAACGCCCACCGCTCGGTGATCTTGCCGTCGCGCATGTGGTAGATCTCGGCGGTCCGGAAGCTGAGCGTCTCGCCGCCTCTGCGGGCGGTGACCTCGATCAGGCCGATGGCGTGATCGTCGTTCGCGATCACGTCATGCGTCGTGTCGCTGACGATCTCGTGGTCACCCCGCGGCATCTGCAGCATCTCCGCCTTGCCCCGGTATGGCTCGTCCCGGCCGATCACGTGCCAGACGACATCGTCGGTCACGATGTCCCAGGGACCGGAATCCTCCGACTCGTAGAGGCGACGGATGAGCGCCGCGTTCGGATGCTCTGCCATGGCTTCCTCCTCACAGGGGCATGGACGAGGCTGCGGCAGGCTGCCGCAGGCGGAGCGTACCAAGCAGGCCGCTCGCCACGGCTCCGCCGCGGCGCCGCGCGTGCGCGTTTCACCCGAAGACCGGCGCTACCAGGCGTCCGCGCCGGGATACTGCCGAGAAGCACACGGAGGTTCTCGATGCAGACCCGCTCGTTCCCTTCCGCCCCGGATGGCCGCTCCCCTGCCGGGGCCGAGATCAGGTACCTGATGGAAGGCGAGACCGGCAACATGATCCACTCCACCGTCCCGCCTGGTCAGGTGAATCGGGCGACCGTCCACGCCACCGTGAGCGAGTTCTGGCACGTGCTCTCGGGGGAGGGGCAGATCTGGCGACGAGACGGAACCGGTGAGGAAACGACCGTCCTGAGCCGCGGGGTCTCCATCGACATTCCCGTCGGCACGGCATTCCAGTACCGCTGCACCGGTGTCGAGCCGCTCCGGTTCCTCTGCATCTCCATGCCGCCCTGGCCCGGCGACGATGAAGCGACCTTCGTCGAGGGGCCGTGGACGCCGACTGCTCCCCAAGGCTGACCGCGGCGGCGCCGGGTGTGGATCATCCCCCTCAGTCAGCGTTCGCGACGGTCACGTGAACTCGGCCGCGGGACAACCCATGGGACAGATCAGGCATCCGCGGGCGGGATGTTCGCGTTGAAGCGGAACCGGTTCGCGGGATCGAGGCGCCGCTTGAGCTGCTGAAGTCGAGCCCACGAGTCCGGCGGGTATGCCGCCGCCACGCGCGCCGCCGTCTGGTCGAGCTCGGGGTAGTTGAGGTAGCCGGCGCCTCGGAGCGAGACCGGCGAGACGCGATCGGCGAACCGGCGCGCCCAGGCGATCTCCGCCTCGTCGTCCGCCGGGTCGCTCCAGATCGCGAGCGCGGTCACGTTTGCCACAGCGGCCCGGCCACCGAACGCAGCCCACGACTCCGGGATCCGATGTGCCCGGCCGTGGATGAACTCGACGAGCGCGAATGACTCGTTCGTCTCCTCGGATGCGAACGCAATCAGGGCGTCTGCGAGGGTCTCGTCCAGGCGCCCGACGAGATGCCCCTTCCAGTACTGCCGGAGCCCGAACGGGATCGGCTGGTACAGGGACTGCTGCTGGAGCCAGCTCATCGCCTTGAGGTCGATTTCATAGCAGGCGGGGTGGTCTGCCAGGGCGCGGATCGCCGCGGTGCCGCCCTCCGGGTCGCCGCGCCACCCGACGTTCACCGAGATGGCGGGCGAGCCGTCCTCGGCGCGCCAGGCGACCATCGCCAGGACGAGCTCGTCAGGCGCTGACGCCTCGACCTCGAACGTCCGAAGGATCGCCTCGCGGAGGGCGTCGCCACGGAACCGGAGGCGTCCGCCGAACATCGCCGGCACCGGCGTCAGCGCATATCGCAGGTGCGTGACGACGCCGAAGTTGCCGCCGCCGCCGCGAAGGCCCCAGAGCACCTCGGGCTCGCGCCGCTCGTCGACCTCGAGCACGTCGCCGTCCGCCGTCACGAGCTGGGCGCCGATCAGCGCATCGCACGCGAACCCCTCCGACGACAGCAGCCAGCTGATCCCACCGGTCAGGGTCAGGCCACCGATCCCGGTGTCGATGAAGGTCCCGGACGGCGCAGCCATGCCGTGGGCGAAGGTCGCCGCGTCGAGGTCCATCAACCGGGACCCGGCGAGCGCGTCCGCCGTCTTCGCAGCCGGGTCGACCGTCGCTCCGCGCCACCGGGACAAGTCGATGAGGAGCGCTCCGTTCGGAGAGGAGTGGCCAGCGACGCTGTGGCCGCCGCCCCGAACGCCGATCGCGAGATCCGACGCCGCTGCCCAACCCACCGCAGCGATGATGTCGGGCAGATCGGCGGGCCGGAGAATTGCCACCGGACGTCCGGTCGCCATCGCGTTATAGGCCGCTCGAGCCGCCTCGTACCCTCCATCGTCGGGCTCCAGTACCTCGCCGCGCGTCCGCCCGCGGAGATCACGAACCGCCTCGCCCAGCATCGGCACTCCTCCGTTTGGCTGCGTTGTCGATTGTGCAGGGGACCGAACCCGCGTCAATCCGCGGAGCTCACCGTCGCTCGACTCAGACGTACGGGACCACCTTGTCGATGAAGCGCGTCGGCGGACCCTTCGCTTGGTGTGCCGTCACTCGGTGTCGCGAGCGTCCTCGGGGCGGACGTCGATGGCGGCGAGGGCGCCGCCGGCGCGGGTGACGAGCTGTTGGACCTTGAGCTCGGCCTCGCCGAGCAACGCGGCGCAGCGCTCGTGGAGGGCGACGCCCCGCTCGTAGAGGGCGATCGACCGCTCGAGGGGCTGGCCGCCGGCCTCGAGCTCGGCGACGGTCCGCTGGAGCTCGGCGAGGGCCTCGTCGAAGGTGAGGTGCTCGATCGGCGGCGCGGGCTGGTCAGTCGTCTCGGCCACCGGACTCCTCATCGGTGCGGTCGGCGTGCCGCGTGAGGCGCGGCGCGAGGACCAAGATACCGAACGCGACGCCGGCGGTCGCCACGACTGCGACCAGACCGAGGAAGACGACGAGGGCACCGAGGTCGACCGTCACGGCGAGGGCTCGCCCGCGGTTGCCGGAAACTCGCCCCGCGCGACGCGCACCCGCAGCGCGGTCCCCGCCGCCGCCTCGGCGGGGTCGCGAACGATCGTTTCGTCGGCCGACCGGCGCACGATCGCGTAGCCGCGCTCCAGCGTCGCCCCGGGCCCGAGCGCGGCGAGCGT
>DASUMJ010000117.1:0-9220 GCA_036277775.1 Candidatus Limnocylindrales bacterium | reverse complement strand
GATCAGCGGCGGCGCACGGTCGGCTCGAGGACCTCTGGATCGTCGCCGACGCCGCCCACACGGAGGCGCTCGTCCTCCACCCCGAGGAGTACGAGGCGCGGATGTCCGACTTCTTCCTGCAGGCGCTCGGCGACTGACGTCAGGCGAGCTCCGGGAGGCGCGCGGCCAGCTGGGCTCGCGAGTCGACGCCGAGCTTGAGCATCGCGTTCGAGAGGAGCCGAGCGACCGTCGGGCGGCCCAGGCCGAGGCGGCGCGCGATCTCGGGGTTCGTGAGGCCGCGGCCGACGAGCTCGACGAGCTCGCGCTCCCGCGGCGTGAGGATCGCCGGGCGCTCCGAGGTCGCCCGCGCCGCTCGCCGGCTGCCGAGGAGGCGGAGCGATCGGTGGACCCTGCCGAGCAGGACCATGAATCCCTGGGCCTCCAGCTCGGGCTCGAGGGCCTCGAGGTCGGCGAGGGCGGTCGAGCCGTCGCCGGCTCGGCGGGCGGCCTCGGCCGCCGCCCAGCGTGTCCGCAGCTCGCCGCGTCGGTGGAACCCGGCGTAGGCCGCCGCGGCGTCCCGGAGCTGCCCGATCGCCGCAGCATCGCGGCCGGCGGCGAGCGCCTCCAGGGCGCCGCGCTCGCGGTGGGATCCGATGAGCATCCCCGCCGGCTCGCCGCGAGCGAGGGGGTCGGGGATCGGGCGGCCCGCCTCCATCGCCGCCCAGCCCGCGGTGACGTCGACGAGGAACGAGGTCGGGTACTCCGACTCGGCGAACTCGCGGTAGCCGTCCAGGCGCTCGAGGGCCTCGAGCGGGCGGCCGCCCCACAGCGCGGCCTCGGCCTGGACGAACAGGACGTCGCCCCGGCCGGTCACGTCGGGCGAGGCGTCGACGTAGAGGCGATCGAGGAGGGGCTGCGCCTGCTCGTGCCGGCCCAGGTCGACGAGCGCCAGGGCCGCGACGAGTCCCACCTGCTGCCGGGCGAGCGGGTCGAGGTCCTCCTCCAGGAGCGCCTGGGCCCGGCCGAGCGCCGCGGCCAGGGCCCCGGCATGGAGGTCGAGGTTGGCGAGCATCGCGCCGAACTGGCGGGTCCAGCCACCCAGCCGCAGCGCGGCCGCCCGGTCGAGCATCGCGGCGGCGAGGGCCCGGCCCTCGGCCGGCCGGCCGTGCATCTCGTGGCCGGTCACGAGGTTGTTCGCCGCCGAGAGCTCGGTCTCGGCGTCGCCGGCCGCCCGCGCCGCCGTGATGACCGCCTCGAGCGCCTCGTCCCAGCCGGGCCGACCCAGGCCGGCGAGGATCGTCGCCCGGAGCAGGAGGGCGCGGGTCGGGTCGGCGCCCGCCCGGCGCGCCAGCTCGACCGCAGCTTCGGCGTCCGCCAGTCCGGCGTCGAAGCGGCCGTCGACGAGGGCGGTGATCGTGACCAGCTCGGCCCGCAGCAGGGCCTCGGCCGGGCTGCCCGTGCCGCCGACGAGCTCAAGACCCCGGGCAAGGGCGGCGCGCATCGGCTCCGGCTCGCCGGCCGACCAATGGATCCGGGCCCGGACCGCCGCCGCGAGCGCGCGGGTCTCGGGATCCGCCGAGCCGACGGCGTCGGCGGCCGCCGCCGCGGCGGCCAGGTCGCCCGCGACGCGGAGGGCGGCGGCGGCCTCGATCCGGAGGAGGTCGGCGGCAGGTCCGTCGGCGGTCGCCGCGGCAACGCCGAGGTGGGCCGCCCGCTCGCCGGGGGTCGCCGCGGCGGCCACGGCCTCCAGGGCAAGCCGGTGTGCCGCCCCCCGGTCGCCGGCCGCGGCGAGGTGGCGAGCCCGCTCGCCCGGCCCGTCCACAATGCCTGCGAGGGCGAGATGGGCCGAGCGACGCCCGTCCTCGTCGAGGAGCTGCAGGACGGCCTCGGCGAGGAGTTCGTGCCGGATCGCCAGCCCGCCCTGGGACCGGACCGCGAGGCCGCTGCGGGCCAGGGCGTCGCCGCCCGGGACGGCCTCGGCCGGGAGCGGCCGTTCGGCGAGTGCCAGCAGCGCCACGGCGGCGCGCGCGTCGTCGTCGAGTGCCTGCACCCGGGCAGCGATCGCGCGCCGGAGCCCGGTGTCCGGCTCGCCGCTGGCGGCCAGCTCGCGAACGACGAACGGGTTGCCGCCGCCGGTCGTGGCCGCGGCTCTCGCCCGGGCCTCGGTGAGACCCGGCGCGGCCGCGAGCGCGACCCCGACGGCCACGTCGACCGGGAGCGGTCCGAGCTCGACGAGGGTCGCCCCGACGGCCGTGGCGAGGTCGAGCGCCACCGCCTCGCCGGGATCGCCCGAGCGGACCGCGAGGACGAGCGCGACGCGACCGGCGAGCGCCCGGAGGACGTCGAGCGTCGCTGGATTCGCCCATTGCGCGTCGTCGACGAACAGGACGTCCGGGCCGACGGCCCGCTCGACGGCCGCCGCGACCCAGGCCTCGTCGCCACGGAGCGGCCGCGCGACCGCGTGCTCCAGGGCCAGGTACGGCCTCCAGGCGAGTGTCGCGAACGCCCCGCCCTCGTGGAGCAGCCGCCCGGCGGCGACCGCGGCGGCCCGGACGACGACCGTCTTCCCGATCCCGGCCTCGCCGACCACGACGACCGGCCGATCCCCGTCCATGGCACGGGCGACCGCGTCGATCTCGGCGGCTCGCCCGAGAATCCCGGCGCTCATCCCTGCGCCGCCGGGTCGCCGGGCGGGCCGGCGGTCGTCACACGAGCTCCCGGGCGGCGAGCTGGGTCCGCCGCTCGACGCCCAGCTTGCCCATCGCCGAGGCGAGCATCCGGGCCACGGTGGGCCGTCCGAGACCGAGGCGCCGGGCGATCTCGATGTTGCTGAGGCCGCGCTCAACGAGGCGGACCATCTCGACCTCGCGGGCCGTGAGCAGGCCGCCGGGCCGATCGGTCGACGCCGCTGACGCCGGACGCTCCCCGGCGAGACGCAGCGAGCGCCGGACCCGTGCGGCGAGCGGCTCGAAGCCGATCGCGACCGCTCCGGCCAGGGCCGAGCGCAGGAGCGGCACCGCACCGGCATCGCCGGCCCGGCGTTGCGACTCCGCGGCCGCCCAGCGGCAGATGAGCGCCCGCTCAGCGTGGAACCCGGCCCACAGGCTCGCCGCTTCCTCGAATGCGGTTGCCGCGCCGACGTGATCGCCGGCCGCGAGGGCAGCGACGCCGCGGAGCTCGTGCGGCGCCCCGGCGAGGAACCGGAATTGAACGCGGATCGGGCTCGCGCTCGGGGCCCGTCCCACCTCGACCTCGGCCCAGGCCCGCGTCAGCGACGGCAGGACGAACTCGGCGTCGTTGAAGGCCGTGAACGTCAGGGACGACTCGGCGAGCTCGAGCGCCCGGCGCGCCTGGCCGCTCCACAGCGCGACCTCGCCCCAGCACCACAGGACACAACCCTGGCCGTCGAAGTCGGGCGTCGCGAACCCGGCCACCTCCTCGAATGTCCGCTCCGCCTCCTCGACCCGGCCGAGCAGTCCGAGGGCCAGGCCGCGGTTGTACAGGAGTCGCTGCCGCGAGAGCAGCCCGAGCGGCTCCTCGAGCAGCGAGTCGACGTGGACGACCGTCGCCTGGAGCTCGCCCGCGAAGATGGTCGCCTGGGCGCTCTCGGCCCGCAGCTCCGTTGCCCGGGTGTGGTACCCGAGCGCCTCCACCCTGGCCGCCGCCTCGAACGCCACGGCCGCCGCGGCCGCGCCGCCGCGGAGCGCAAGGGTCAGGTAGTGCAGGTCCATCGCCCGACCGGCGGCGATGCCGCCGTCGCCGGCGGCGAACGTCGCCTCGAGCGCGGCCTCGAGCTCCTCGAGCCGGTCGGTCGCCGCGGCGTACAGTCGGAGCGCAGCGACGTTGCCCTCGAGCCGATAGCGCCGTGGCGTGTCGCCGGCCTCGCGAAGGACCCGCTCCGCGACCGCGAGGCCGTCTGCGAGCCTGCCGCGGTTCACGAGCACGACGGACTCCACGCTCGCGAGCTCGATCGCGCCGTCGCTCGTGGGGTCCGGCCGCAGGGCGTGGGCTGCTTCAAGAACGGCCAGCGCCTCGACGCCGCGGCCCTCGTGATCCAGCGAGCCGGCCAGGATCGCGGCGCCGAACGCCTTCAGCCCGTCGTCCCCGACGACGGGCTCGTCGAGCAGCGCGATCGCCTCGCTCGTGTTCCCGATGGCGCGATGCTCGAGGGCAGCCCGGACACGCCAGATCGAGGGCTCGGTGTCCGTCGTCCGGGCGGCGATCCCCAGGAGGACGGCGCGGGTCCTCGGGTCTCGGGTCGCGGCCAGCGCGGCCACGGCGACGTCGAATGCCTCCGCCCGTCGGCCGGCGGCCTCCAGGTGCCGGGCCCGCTCGGCCGGCTCGTCCATGAGGGCCGCGAGCTGGCGGTGGAGGCGTCGCCGCCGCGGGGGGTCGATCGCCTCCTCGATCGCCGCGGCGATGAGGTCGTGGCGGACGGCGAGGCCGTCGCTGACCGCCTCGACGAGGCCCCGGCCGCGGAGTCGCTCGCCCGCCGGGCCCACGACGCCCGGCGGCAGCGGGCGAGCCGCCAGGACGAGGAGCTCGAGCGCCCGTCGCTCGCCCGGCCCGAGGCGCTCGACCTGGCGCACGATCGCCCGGGCCAGCGACGTCGAGGTTCGACCCTGCGCGGCCAGCTCCTCGATGAGGAGCGGGTTGCCGCCGGCCCGCTCCACGAGCTGGCGGAGGCGTGCCGGTCCCGCGTCGGGATGGACCCGCGAGGCCAGGAGGAGCGCGTCCGCGCTCGCCAGGCCCCGAAGGCGGACGGCGGTGGCGCCCCGGGCCGAGATGGCCCGGAGCGCGGCATCGGTGCCCGGATCGCCTTCGCGGATCGCCACGACCACCGCGACTCGCCCGATGAGCAGGTCGACGACGTCTCGGGTCGCCGGGTCCGCCCACTGGAAGTCGTCGATGAAGAGGACGTCCGGCCCGACGGCTCGCTCGACGCGACCCGCGACGAGGGCCGGGTCCCCGGCGACGGGCTGGCTGATCGCCCGTCGGACGGCGAGGTAGGGCAGGGCCTGGAGCGTCGCGAAGCCGCCCCCCTCGTGGAGCTGGCGACCGGCGACCGCCGCGGCGGCCCGAACGAGCGTCGTCTTGCCGATCCCGGCCTCGCCGGCGACGACGACCGGCCGGTCGTGGCGCAACGCGCGGACGACCTCGTCGAGCTCCGTGGCGCGTCCGATGAGGCCCGCGACGACCGGCTCGGCCTCCTCCGGCGGCGTCACGGCCGATCTCGTCCGGAATTCCCGCGGTTGGACGGCTGGAGCCAGCCGAGTCGCCGGGCGCGGGCGATCGCTTCCGTCGTCCGCTCCACACCGAGCAGGCGGCGAGCCTCGGCCAGGCGGCGGTCGGCAGTCCGGCGAGCGAGGCCCAGGCTCTCGGCCGCCTCCCCGAGTGACAGGCCCTCGGCGAGCAGCGCGATGATCGCCCGGGCCTCGGCCGGTGGCGCCTCGGGGGCGGCCTCGACGACCGTCCGGTGGACGACGGGGCCGAGCCGCCTGAGGTCGTCGACGAAGCGGTCGATCAGGGACCGATCGGCCGTCGCGACGACGATGAGGCCCGCCCCGTCGATCGCGGCGAGGAGGGCGTCGACGGCCTCGGCGTCGTTCGACACGGTGCCGGTGAGGACAACCGGCCGACGTCGGGGGCCCGGACGTCGGAAGCCGGGCACGACGTCAAACCCGGCCGCGAGCGCCCGGGCGATGTCCGGGTCGATCGATCCGCCCGCACCTTCCACGACGACGAGCGGCCGGGCCGAACCGCCCGGCGCCGCCAGCCAACCGTCCCTCCCCACGTGGACGCTCCCGTTCCTCGAGTCGTCGACGGGCCGGTCGCGCGGCCGGTCCCGCCAGGCGCCGGCTGATCGTAGGGGATGCGGCGACCCCCCGGAAGCCGCGCGGGAAGTGGCGCAACTGGACGATGACGGGTCGTCCCGTTCGATCGACGCTCGTGCCGCACCGCGTGAGGAGGGGAGCCGCATGACCCATCGACCGACCATCGCCCGACCCGGGCCGGGGGCCTGACGATGCCGGGCATGCCGGCCAGGATCCGGCCGGGCCCGCGCTGGCCCGGGCCGCGGGGCCCGCATGGCCCTCGGGCGCCGGCGATTCGCCGGCTGCGTCCCGGCGTGCGTCCTGCCCGACGCGATGCCCGGCCCATCCCGCTCCGCCGTGAGCCCCGGATCACCCGTCGCCTCCTCCCGGCCCGGCCGACATCGCGGCCGCCGACCACCAGCACAGGAGACCGATTCCATGACTGAGCTCCGAAGAATCGCCGCAACCTGGTTCGTCGTGCTCCTCCTCGTCGCCGCGTGCGGTGGGGGCGCGTCCTCGCCCCCGGGCGACGGCACTGCCTCCCCCACGGACCCACCCGCCAGCCAGGCCGCGACCGACGGCGCGCCGACGGACGGACCCGAGGCCACACCGGGCGAGACCCAGACCGGCGGCGGTGGCGGCGGCACGGCCGGTAGCGCCTGCGAGCTGGCGACCGCCGACGAGATCGGTGCGGTCATCGGCGAGACCGTTTCCGTGTCGATGGACTCACCCGGCGATGTCTCGTACTGCATCTATGGCGACTCGGCGGGCTCCGGGATCGTCGCGACGTCGCTCATGGCCCGTGGCGGCGGGGCAGCGTTCGGGATCTGGAAGACCGGCGCCGGCGTCCAGCAGGTCGACGGACTCGGCGACGATGCCGTCTTCGACCCGAGCACCGCAACGCTCCTCGTGCTGAAGGGCGACGCCGTCTTCAGCGTGACCGCCGGCGAAGGCACCGACGCCGAGGCCCAGCGCCTCGAGTGGTCGAAGGACATCGCCGAGATCGCGATCGGACGGATGTGATGGCTCGCGAGCGCACGGGACCCGACGCGGGACGACCGATGCCGGCACGACGCCCGGCCCGTGGGCTCGCCCTCGCCACGGTGGTCGCGGCCATCGCTGCGCTCGCCGTTGCCCCGGCCCTTGCCCCTGAGCGGGCGTCCGTCAGCGCGGCGAACCCCGGCGGCGGGGGCGGCCTGCTGGTCGGCTCGGTCGACCCGGCCGGGACGGTCCTCATCGGGACCTGCTTCGAGCTCTGGACCGACGCCGGCGGCGGGACCGCCGGGACCGTCGTCGCCGGGACGAAGCGCTGCGACCAGCCGTACGACCAGGCCCGCCGGCCCGAGGGCGACGGCCGGGTCGACGGCACGACCGCCTGGACCGGCGTCGCGCCCGGGACGTACGTCCTGCGCGAGACCCTCCCGCCGGCGCTCGCGAGCTCCTCGACCGCGATGTACGAGCTGGCACCCGACACGGCGATCCGGATCCGGGCCGGCGAGGTCACCCGCGAGACCCTCGTCCATCGTCCGACCGGCGGGCTCGTGATCCGCAAGACCGATGCCGCCGGCAAGCCCCTGCCGGGTGCCTGCTTCACCGCCAAGACGACCGCCGACCAGACGTCCCGGACGGTCGCCGCCTGCGACGGCCCGACGCCGGCCGCGGGGCTGCCGGCCGGCGACGGCCAGGCCGACGGGATCCTCGTCCTGCCCGGCCTGACCCCGACGCTGCGGCCCACGACGTACACCCTCCGCGAGATCGCCCCGCCCGGCTATGCCCCGATCGCCGACCAGCGGCTCACGGTCCAGCCCGACGCACCGCTCGAGCTCACGATCCCGAACGACCCAGGCGGCGGGGGCGGGGCCCCGGTCATCGGGCTGACCCTGGAGATCGACTCGCGGATCGAGATCACGATGCTCGGCGGCATGCCGCTCGACCGGGCGGTTGCGACGGTGCGAGGGCGAATCGCCCTCTCCGGCGACACCACGACCGGACGCTGGGTTGGCAGCGGCAGCCTCGTGTCCGAAACCACATCCGGCCGGCCAGCATGCCCGGGCATCTCCATCAGTGGCGCGGGAACGTACGACTGGGTGGTCCGGAGCGCGACGGTTGCCCCGGATCGCGAAATCGTCGTGAACATGGACAGCGGGCCCATCAGCGAGTCGCCCGACACGTCGTCGACCGACACGTGCAACGGGGTCCTGGACAGCACGATGAACACGTGGGAGAACCTGTTCTTCCAGATCTACCGGCCGCGCTTCCAGGCAGAGGGCTTCCGGGTTGACGGCTGGAAGGCGATCGACCCGGCGGCGTGGACCGCCGGGGGCGTCGTGGCCGAGGCGACCTGGACCGGGAGCTGCCCGGTGCAGACCGTGCCGGGGCTGCCGAGCGGATTGCCGACGCTCCCACCGATCCTGGAGTGCCGCGACGCGACGACGTTCCGGCTCGTTGCCGACGTCATCGGGATAGGCCCGCCGGCCTCGGGCGATCCCGGCTCCGGCGGCGGTGGCGCCGTGGTGCCGAGCCCCGCGGTCGCGACAGCCGACCCCGGCGCCCCGAGCGGGTCGCCTCCGCTCGTGCCGACGCCCGCCGGGGCGACCGAGTGCGGCCTCGGTGGCTGCGACGGCTCGCTCCTTCTGCCGATCGTCATCGGCGGCATTCTCATCGTGCTCGGCGGCGGCTTCCTCGGGTTCCGGTTCCTGGGTGGCCGGCAGGTCATGCCGCTGCCGCTCCAGGGGCCGAATCTGCCGGCCTCAGCGGGCCTCGATCCCACGGTGGCGGAGCTGTCTCTCGATGGCGGCGACCTCAAGCTGCCCACCGAGGGGCTCGACGCCGACAAGTTGCCGCTCGAGTACGACAAGCTCATGACCGAGCCACTCGACGTCGACGTCTCGAAGGTCGAGCCGCTCGACCCGGGCTTCTCGAAGGTCGAGCCACTCGACGTCGACTTCTCGAAGGTCGAGCCGCTCGACCCGAGCTTCTCGAAGGTCGAGCCGCTCGACGTCGACTTCTCGAAGGTCGAGCCGCTCGACCCGAGCTTCTCGAAGGTCGAGCCGCTGCCCGGCGAAGAGCCACCACTCGAGGGCTACTGGAAGTGATCCGGCGTGCGACGGTCCGGGTCGGCCGCGGGCTGCCGGCCCGGCTCGCGGCGGCGATCCGCGCAGCGGCCGATGGCCCCGGTGGCTGGGCCGCCGAGCTGCTCGTCCGGGAGCGGGCCGTCGACCTGCCGACGACCGGCGAAGCCGGCCTCGTGCGCGACCTTCTCGCCCTCCGGCTTGTCGCCCGTGTCCGTGACCGGCTCGAGCCGCGGGCCCGGGTCGATCTCGTCCGGGACCTCGTCGTCGCCTCGGACCTGCGGCGCCACCGTCACGCGCCCGACTTCGTGGTGGGGCCGGGACCGGCGAGCTTCACCCTGGCTCGCCACGTCCGCC
>DASUMJ010000116.1:0-5829 GCA_036277775.1 Candidatus Limnocylindrales bacterium | reverse complement strand
TGGCCGAACATCATCGCCACGGCCCTCGCGAACAACCCGATCGTCACGATCGTCATCGCCGCTGGCTTCATCCTGAACGCCCACCAGATCGTCCACAACTGCTACATCGGGATGACCCGGGTCATGGTCGCGATGAGCCTCGACCGGCTCCTGCCGGAGATGGTCAGCCGGGTTTCGGATCGGTTCCACACGCCGGTGAACGCCCACGTCATCTACTTCGTGGCGAGCATCCCGGTCATCTGGCTCTACAACAACTTCGTCCTCACCGGCAGCGACGGCACGGAGACGACGTGGACGTCGCTGACGCTCGGCGTGACCTTCGCCTGCGGCTACGTGTTCGTCGGGACGGCCCTCGCCGGCGCGCTCCTGCCGTACCGGGCGAAGGCCCTCTACGAGGCGTCGCCGGGCGCCGCCTACAAGGTCGGCGGGATCCCGCTCGTCACGATCGTCGGCCTCATCGGAGCCGCGGCCGGCGCGGTCTTCCTCTACCTCTTCCTCACGAACGAATCGCTCGGCCTGACGAGCGACCTGGCGTACCAGGTCGTCCTCGGCATCCTGCTGTTCGCGGCCGGCTGGTACGCGGTGACGTACTTCGTCCGCCGCTCCGGCGGGGTCAACGTCGACTACGCGTTCAAGGAGATCCCGCCGGAGTGACCCTCGGCGGTTCCCGACACGTCATCGACGGCCCGGGCGACGCCCGGGCCGTCGGATTCAGCCGTCCCGCGTGGCGGCCAGCCAGGCCTCGAAGTCCGGGCCGTCGAGCATTGCCTCGGCGCGCGTCCAGCGCTCGACCGCCCAGCCCCAGAAGTCGTAGTCGATGTCCGAGATCCGGGCCTGGATGGCCGCCCACAGGGTCCAGCCGACGTCGGACATGATCATCTGGAGCCGGCAGCGGGCGACGAGGGCAGGGGTTACCGTCCCGAAGTACCCCTCGACGAGCTCGGTGAGGCGGGCCTCGTCGAACCCGAGCTCCTGGGCGGTGTTCCCGAGCTCGAAGGTCGGGTCGTTGTTGCCGCTGTACTCGTAGTCGACGATCCAGAGCTGCCGCCCGTCGTCGAGGTAGTTCTCGGCGAGCAGGTCGTTGTGGCACGGCACGGTCGGGAGCGGCCGGGCGCGCAACGCCGCGTCGATCCGCGGCACCGCCTCGAGATGCTCGCGATAGCCGTCCGGCACCGGGATCCCGCGCTCGTCGACGACCCGGAGGTAGCGCGTCGCCAGGGCGACCATGTCGAAGTCGTCGCGGAACCGCGGACCGCCATGGAGCCGTCGCAGCGCATCGGCGATCCGGCCCGGCTCGCCCGCTCCGGTGAACGCCGCATTCGACATCGTCCGGGCCTCGAGCCACTCGAGGACGATCACGTCCCACCGCGGAACGTGGTGGACGACCCGAGCCCCGACACCGGCGACCGCCGCCGCGCGGGTGTTGTGGAGCTCGTTCGCCCGGTCGACGGCGAGGAGGTCCGTCCCCGGTCCGGGGATCCGGACGAAGTGCGGTCGCCCGTCGACGTCCACGCGGTAGTTCCGATTCGTGAGCCCGCCCTGGATCGGCATGGCGCTCACGGATCGTCCCGACCACTCGGGAACGGCGGCGACGACTTCGTCGATCGAGGGACCGGCGGACGCACTCACGGGGGGCGAGGGTACAGGAGGAGAACGGCGCCACGACGGCCCGTTCCGCTCGCTACCCTGTGCCGATGGTCGAGCATGCCCGGGCAGTCATCATCGGCGGCGGCGTCGGCGGGACGTCGATCGCGTACCACCTCGCCGAGCTCGGCTGGACCGAGATCGTGCTCGTCGACCGGGCCGAGCTGACCTCCGGCTCCACGTTCCACAGCGCCGGCCTCGTCGGCCAGCTCCGCTCGAGCGTGACCCTGACCCGGATGATGATGTACGGGGCGGACCTCTATCGCCGCCTCACCGCCGAGACGGGCGTCGACGTCTCGTGGCACGAGGTCGGGTCGCTCCGCCTGGCGTCCTCGACGCCGCGCTTCGAGGAGCTCCAGCGCCAGGCGGGGTGGGCGAAGACGTTCGGGCTGCCGCTGGAGCTGATCACCGCGAGCGAGGCCGGGGAGCGCTTCCCGCTCATGACCCTCGACGGTGTCCTCGGTGCGGTCTGGCTCCCGACCGACGGCTGGCTCGACCCGTCGGGGCTGGCGCTGGCGCTCGCCGCCGGCGCTCGGGCGCGGGGCGCGCGGATCCGCCAGCACACCCGGGTCGTCGGGATCGGCGTGGAGCGCGGTCGAGTCACGGGCGTGACCGTCGAGGATCGCGACGGCGGGCGTACCGAGATCCGGGCCGACGTCGTCGTGAACGCCGGCGGGATGTATGCCCCGGAGATCGGGCGCCTGGCGGGGGTGACGGTCCCGATCATCCCGATGGCCCACCAGTACCTCTTCACCCATGCGATCGAGGGCGTCCATCCGGGCCTGCCGACGATGCGCGACCCGGACAACCTCTGCTACTTCCGCGAGGAGGTCGGCGGGCTCTGCATGGGCGGCTACGAGCGGGATCCCGCGCCGTGGTCCCTCGACGGCATCCCGCCGGACTTCAACCACCGCCTCCTCGACCCCGACTGGCCGCGCTTCGAATCGATCATGGAGGGCGCCATCCGGCGGGTCCCCGCGATCGCCGACGCGGGCGTGACCCGGATGATCAACGGCCCCGAGGCGTTCACCCCGGACAACGAGTTCATCCTCGGCGAGTCCGATGTCCGGGGCTTCTTCGTGGCGGCCGGCTTCTGTGCCCACGGCATCGCCGGTACCGGCGGCATCGGCCAGCAGATGGCCCAGTGGATCGTCGGGGGCGAGCCGGAGCTCGATCTCTGGAAGATGGACATCCGGCGCTTCGGCGGCCAGTACCGGTCGCAGCGCCTGACGCTCGCCCGGACCTACGAGAACTACGCCACCTACTACGACATCCACTACCCGAACGAGGAGCGCCAGGCCGCCCGGCCGCTCCGCACCTCGCCGGCGTACGCGGAGCTCCAGGCGCTGGGCGCCGTCTTCGGCGAGAAGTCGATGTGGGAGCGGCCGAACTGGTTCACCCCGAACGAGGGCGGCGCCGGCGTCTCGTCGCGGGACGACCTCGAGGCGCTCCGCCCGCGCGGCTGGGCGGGCCAGCACTGGTCGCCCGCGATCGGGGCCGAGGCGCTCGCCACGCGACAGGCGGCCGGGCTCTTCGACGAGACGAGCTTCGCGAAGATCGCGATCGAAGGTGCCGGCGCGGCGGCCTTCCTCCAGCGGATCTGCGCCAACGACGTCGACCGGCCGAGCGGCAGCGTCATCTACACCTCGATGCTCAACCGCCGGGGTGGGATCGAGTGCGACGTCACCGTCACCCGCCTGGCCGAGGAGCGGTTCCTCATCGTCACCGGCACGGCCTTCGGCAACCATGATCTCGGCTGGATCCGGAAGCAGCTCGCCCTGGGCGGCGACCGCGAGGTCCGCGTCCGTGACGAGACCTCCACCTGGGCCTGCCTCGGCCTGTGGGGGCCGAAGGCCCGGGACATCCTCCAGCCGCTCACGACCGCCGACCTCTCGAACGAGGCCTTCCCGTACATGACAGCCGGCCACGTGTCGGTCGGCGAGGTGCCCGTCGTCGCGCTCCGGGTCACGTACGTCGGCGAGCTCGGCTGGGAGCTGTACCCGCCGGCCGAGTACGGCCGGGCCCTGTGGCGGACCCTCTGGGACGCGGGCCGCCCGCACGGTCTCGTCGCCGGCGGCTACCGGGCGATCGACGCCCTCCGGCTCGAGAAGGGCTATCGCGTCTGGTCGAGCGACATCACGCCCGAGGAGACCCCGTACGAGGCGGGCCTCGGCTTCGCGGTCCAGCTCGAGAAGGCCGTCGAGTTCGTCGGACGCGACGCGCTCGTGGCGGCGAAGGCGGCCGGACCGCGAAGACGCCTGCGCTGCCTCGTCCTCGACGACCCGCGGTCCGTCGCCCTCGGCAACGAGCCGGTCCGGGTCGGCGGCCGGATCGTCGGGCGGGTGACGAGCGGCGGGTTCGGGTTCGCCGTCGAGCGCTCCATCGCGTATGCCTACCTGCCGCCGGACTTCGCCGCGATCGGGACGCGCGGCGAGGTCGAGGTCTTCGGCGAGTGGATCGGCTTCGAGGTCGCCCGCGAGCCGCTCTGGGACCCCGAAGGGGCAAGAATCCGGTCATGAGCGGCGCCGCGTCCCTGCCGTTCGGGCCCGAGTGGAGCGCATCGCTCCGGCGCGGCGCCGACGCGGAGCTCCGCGGTTGGGTCGACGCCGCGCTCGGCTGGTGTGATGCAGCCGACGCGCTGGCCCTCGGCCACTTCCGGGCCGATCCCGTGACGACCCGCAAGCCCGACCGGTCGTTCGTCACCGAGGCCGACACGGCCGTCGAGCGCCTCCTCCGCGAGCGGATCGCCGACGCGTTCCCCGGCCATGGGGTCGTCGGCGAGGAGTACGGCGACGACGGCGGCGGCGCACCGGTCCGCTGGTTCATCGATCCCATCGACGGGACGCACAACTACCTGCGGGGTGTCCCGATCTGGGCGACGCTCCTCGGCGTCGAGCGCGACGGCGAGCTGCAGGCGGGAATCATGTCCGCCCCGGCGCTCGGCGGGCGGTGGTTCGCCTGGCGGGGTGGGGGAGCCTGGGCCGTGGAGCCGGGCGCACCGCTCCGGCGGCTGCAGGTCTCCGCGATCGACGATCTCGGCGAGGCCAGCATCTCCACGGCGAGCATCGCCGAGCTGGAGTCGTCCGGGCTCGCTCCGGGCTCGCGGCGTCTCCTCGAGGCCGTCTGGCGGGACCGGGGCTACGGCGACTTCTGGGCGTACGCGCTCGTGGCCGGAGGTGCCCTCGACGCGATGTTCGAGATCGGCCTGTCGATCTGGGACGCAGCCGCGCCCGTCGTCCTCATCGAGGAGGCCGGCGGCCGGGTGACGGACTTCGAGGGTCGACGGATCTTCGATTCCGGCACCACACTCGCCACGAACGGCGTGCTCCACGACCGAGTCCGCCGGCTGCTCGTCGACCGAACCGACGGAGGTGCGTCCCGATGACCGAGGCCCTGCCCACCCCGCACGAGGCGCCGCCGGGCACGGCGCCGGATTCGTCGCCGGCACGTCGCGCCCAGTTCCTGGCGACCGAGCACTGGAGCCTCCTCGCCACCCGGGCGATGAGCTGGAACGAGTCGTTCGCCCGGAGCGCGATGTTCCTGACCTCGCTCTCCACGGCGACCGTCGCCCTCGCCCTCGTCGGGTCGGCGACGGACTTCGGGCCGGAGTTCGTCACCTTCGCCCTCGTCGTCCTCTCGATCACCCTGTTCCTCGGCGTCGCGACGTTCATCCGACTCGGCCAGGTGAACAACGAGGACCTCTACTGGGTGGCGGGCATGAACCGCCTCCGCGGCCAGTACGCGAGGCTGGAGCCGGGCATCGAGGACGAGTTCGTGACCGGCACGACGCTCGACACGAAGGGCTTCGCGCTGACCTACGGGGCGATGGACGTGACCGGCTTCTCGGCCCTCCACGTGTTCGTGACGACACCGGGGGTCGTCGCGGTCGTCTGCTCGGTCATCGCGGGGGTGATCGCGGGGCTCGTGACCCTTCAGGTCGTCCCGGCGTCGATGGGGTCTGCGATCGGCGCCGGGGCGGTCGTCGCGGTCATCGCCGTTGTTTTGTTCATCACCTACGCCAGGCGCGACGCGGCGGCGTACCTCGCCCGGATGATCCGATTCCAGGAGCGACCGAGGTGATGCCCGAAGGCCTGCCGGCGGCGGAACGTCCCCAGATGTCCGACGAAGCGCCGGGGGTCGCGCCGGACGCGGCCCACGCGACGGCCGGGGAGCCGGCGGGGGAGA
>DASUMJ010000115.1:0-6586 GCA_036277775.1 Candidatus Limnocylindrales bacterium | reverse complement strand
ACCTGGGTGGCGTGGCCGATGAACCCGGCGGCGAGCGCGCCGGCCGGCAGGACGAGCCAGCGCAGGCGGTCCGGCGCCACGAGGAGCAGCCCGACCGCGACCGCGGCCCCGATCGTCGAGTGGCCGCTCGGGAAGTCGTTGCGCAGGATCCAGGCCGGGCCGGCGACGAGGGCCGGGCGGGGCAGCAGCTCCTTCAGGAGCTCCGCGGCGACGACCGAGCCGGCCATGACGGCCGCGACGGCGATCCCGAGCATCGCCCGGCGGCGCATCGTCGCGCCGAGAAAGACGAGGAGGATCCCCAGCCCGAACGACACGACGCTGATGAGCGACAGCCGCCCGAGCGAGGCCGCGCGATCGGCTTCGCTCCGGAGCTCCGCCCCGAGCAGGGCCAAGTTCTCGGCCCGCTGGCCGGGCTCCGTGAGGACGAAGGCGGCGTAGACGAGCCAGAACGCCGCGGCCGCCGCGATGGTCGCGATCGCGAACCGGAGCCGGGGGCCTGCGGCGCCGAGGCGGGGCCCGAGCCCCGGCGGCGGGAGCGGCGCCGGTCGCCCCGGTGGGCGGCTGCGCGTCGCACGGTCGGTCGTCGGAGTTGGTGGCCGTTCCATCGCGCTGCCAAGGATGAGGACCCGGCCGCGGACGCACAACCCGAGACCCCCCGCCGTGTCCCCGGACCGGCCGCTATCCTCCGGCCATGGACACCATCGACGCCGCGGCGCCGCTCGCCGGACCGCCCGATCCGTGGGCGAGCACCGAGATGCCGTCGCGACGCGACGGGCCCCCGTACCACATGACCGACATGATCCGGGCGGAGCCGCACCTCGCCCGGCGCCTCCTCCGGCGCCTCTCCGATCCGAGCGGGCCCGCGGCGGCGCTCGCCGCCCTCGTCCGCTCGACGTGGGCGGCGGGCCGGCCGATCCTCGTCGTCGGCTGCGGAACGAGCGAGCACGGCGCGATCGCCACGGCGGAGATCCTCCGCGAAGCGGGCCGCGCCGCCGGACTCCCCTCGGCGATCGGATCCGGCGGGGTGCCGGTGGCCGTCCAGGCATTCGAGGCGGCGCTCGACGCCGTGCTACCCGGCCCCGGGAGCCTCGTCGTCGCGATCAGCCACGAGGGTGCGACGTGGGCCACGAACCGCGCTCTCGACGCGGCGCGGACCGCCGGCGCGACGACGGCGCTCGTCACCGTCACGGCCGCGAGCCCGGGCGCCGCCGCGGCGGACCATGTGGTGACCACCGAAGAGCTCGACACGAGCTGGTGCCACACGGTCGGCTACGTCTCGCCGGTCCTCGCGGCGGCGGCCATCGGGGCGCATCTCGCGGCTGCGCCGCTCGACGTCGAGGCGGCCGCCGGGCTCCTCGCCGCCGGCCTCGGCTCGACCGTCGCGGACCCGACCGACGACCTCGCGCGCGCCCTCGCGGCGACGGAGCGGGTCGTCGTCCTCGGCTCCGGGTCGGATCGGACGGCCGCGCGCGAGCTGGCGCTCAAGCTCGAGGAGGGCGTCCATCTCCCGGCCTCGATGCACGACCTCGAGACGCTGCTCCACGGACACCTCGCCGGCATCGACGAGCGGACCGGGGTCGTGCTCATCCTCGCCGACCGCGCGGCGCGTGGCGCGAGGACGGCCCGGGCGCTCGGCGTCCTCCGCGCCTGCCGGCCCATCGGCCTCCCGGTCGGCGGAATCCTCGCCGACGTGGTCGCGGACGAGCTCGACCCGGCCCTCACGCCCGCCGGTCGCGTCGCCGTGCCGGATGCTCCCTCGCTGCCGGCCCCGGTCGCGGCGCTCCTCGCCACGGCGATTCCGCTCCAGCGCCTGACCGAGCAGCTCGCGATCGCCCGCGGCATCGACCCGGACCCGATCCGGCGCGACGATCCCCGCTACCTCGCGGCGGCGGAGGCCGCCGAGTGATGGCGTGTCGAGGGCGGGTCGCGCCGGACGCGGTCGCCGAAGCGCCGACGTCCGCCGGCTGATGCGGCCGGACCTCGTCCGGGTCGCCGACGGGCCGCTCGAGGTCGAGCTCCTGCCGGCGATCGGCGGGCGGCTCCACCGCCTCCGGGCCTTCGGCCGCGACCTCCTCCGGACACCGGACGATCCGGTCGAGCACGCCCGTGACCCGTTCTACTGGGGCGGGTTCGTCATGGCCCCGTTCTGCAACCGGATCGCGGCGGTCCCGACGGCCGTGGCCGGCCGCGTGATCCGGATGGCGTCGAACTTCCGGGACGGGAGCGCGATCCACGGCCAGGTCTACGCCAGGCCCTGGGCGGTGGGTGCCGACGCGACGATGACGGCACGCGGCGGCGCTGACGGCTGGCCGTGGCGCTATGCGACATCCCTTCGGGCCACGGTCGAGGACGCGACGCTGACGATCGAGCAGGCACTGACGAACCTCGACGACGGTCCGATGCCGGCGGGACTCGGGATCCACCCGTGGCTCCGGCGGCCGCTCGAGGTCCGGGTGGACGCCGCGACCGTCGTGCGATCGAACACCGACCCGGCCGCCGCCATCGAACCGGTCGGCGACGAGCTCGATCTCCGGTCGCGACGCGGCCTCGCGGACGACGTCGACGCCACGTGGCCGGACCCGGGCGACCCGGCGGTCGAGCTCCGATGGCCGGAGCTCGGGATCGAGGCGACGCTCACCGTGGCGTCGTCGGCCGGGGCGGCGATCGTCGTCGCGAGCCCGGCGGGTCTCGGCGCGGCGGCGATCGAACCCCAGACGCATCTGCCGCAGGGCATCGCCCGGCTGCTCCGTGGCGAGCCCGGCGCCGTCGAGCTGCTCGCACCGGGGGCGGTGCTCCGGCTCACCACCACGTGGCGGTTCCGGCGCTGATCATCCGCCGGCGCGGGCAGAGCTCGCGGCGGCCCCCTAGACCCGCCCGATCAGCTCCCGGCCCATGAGGTCGACCATCTCGAGGTCCCACGGCAGGAAGTCCTGGAGCATGAGGCGCTCGACGCCCGCGTCGGCGAACCGCCGGACCATGGCCCGCGCCTCGTCGGGGGTGCCGAGGATCCAGCGTGCCTTCCGCGCCTCGTACCAGGCCGCGGCCCCGTCGTCGGCAACGCCGAGGGCCCGGAGGAGTGTGGTCCGCCGGTGGTCGACCTCGGCCTCGTCCGTGCCGAGCATCGTCCCGACCATCGCCGAGTGGGTGATCGTCGCCGGGTCACGGTCCGCCGCCCGGCAGGTGGCGTCCAGCGCGGCATACCGCTCCCGCGCACGCTCCGGTGAGGACGACGTCAGGTTGAACTCGTCGGCGTAGCGCGCGGCCAGCCGGAAGCCCCGCGGCGAGCCCTCGCCGCCGACGATGATCCGGGGCCGGACGGCACCGTTCGCGGCCCGGGGCCGGCCCGGGGCGTCGACCGGCTTCGGGCGGAGGAACCCGCCCTCCACGCGGACCTGGTGGCCGTCGTAGGACCAGCCGTCCGGTTCGGTCCAGAGCCCGTGGAGGATCGCGAGCTGGTCCTCCATGAGGTCGGCCCGCTCACCGATCTCGGGGAACGGCAGCCCCAGCGGCAGGTGGTCAGACTCGTTCCAGCCGGCGCCCACGCCGACCTCGATCCGTCCGCCGCTCATCTCGTCGACGGTCGTGACGACCTTCACGAAGTTGCCGGGGTGCCGGAAGGTCACCGGGCTCACGAGCGTCCCGAGCCCGATCCGTTCCGTGTCACGGGCCAGCCCGGCGAGCACCGCCCAGGCGTCCGTGGACGGCCCGTCCGACGGGCCCGGGAAGCTGGCGTAGTGGTCGCTGCGGAAGAACGTTTCGAACCCCGCGGCCTCGGCCCGGCGGGCGAGCGCCAGCTGGTCGGCGTACGAGAGCCCCTGCTGGGCCTCGATCATCAGCGCGAAGCGCATCGGTCCCTCCGTTCACCGCGGCGGCGATTCCTCCCGGTTGACTGGATCATTGCCACCGCGTAGATTATTCACTCCATGCGAACCATCGATGACGCACCCGCGCCCGCCGCCCGGATTGCCGCCGGCATCCACGACATGATCGCGGGATTCCGCTGCGCCGGCACCGCCCGGCTCGTGAAGGCCGGGGTGAGCATGACCCACATGCACGTCCTGTGGCTCCTGGAGTACCACGGCGACCTCGCGATGAGCCGCATGGCCGACCTCCTCGACGTGTCGCTCAGCAACGCGACCGGCATCGTCGACCGGATGGCCGAGCGCGGGCTCGTCGAGCGGGTCCGCGTCCCGGACGACCGGCGCGTCGTCCTCGTCCGGATCGCGGCCGGCGGCCTCGCGGCCCTCGACGAGATCGAGGCGGTGAAGCAGGACCGCCTCCAGTCGATCCTCGGCCACCTCGACCCCGACCAGCTCGATCGCGTCGTCGCCGCGCTCGACGACCTCCGCGGCGCCGTCGCCGCGGAGTTCGGGCCGGAGCTGCTCGCCGGCCATGACCACATCCATCACCCGCGCACGGAAGGAAGGGCCTGACAGTCATGGAATCGTTCCCCGCCGAGACCGGCCCCGAGGCACCGAGCCTCGCGGAGGACCCGGCGCTCGGCCTGAGCCGGCGACAGAAGCTCGAGATCCTCGGCGCGGTCCTCCTCGGGCTGTTCCTCGTCGCGCTGGACCAGACGATCGTCGGGACGGCCCTGCCCCGGATCGTCACCGACCTTGGCGGCAACGACCTCTACACGTGGGTCGTGACGATCTACCTGCTGACGAGCACGATCACGGTCCCCTTCTACGGCAAGCTGTCCGACCTCTACGGCCGGCGACCGATGCTCATGATCGGCATCACGCTCTTCCTCGTCGGCTCGGTGCTGTCCGGCCTTTCCGGCACGATGTGGCAGCTGATCCTCTTCCGCGGCATCCAGGGCCTCGGTGCCGGGGCGCTGTTCCCGATCGCGCTCGCGGTCATCGGCGACCTCTTCACCCCGGCCGAGCGCGGCAAGTACCAGGGCCTCTTCGGCGCCGTCTTCGGGATCTCGTTCCTCATCGGCCCCGGGCTCGGCGGCTTCCTGACCGACAACGTCGGCTGGCACTGGATCTTCTTCGTGAACATCCCCGTCGGGATCGTCAGCCTCGCGGTGATCTGGAAGCTGCTCCCGACCATCAAGCGATCGGGGGCGTCCCGGAACCTCGATTACCTCGGTGCGCTGGTCTTCACCGTCGCGATCGGCTTCCTGCTCGTCGGCCTGACGAACAAGCAGGCCGGCGACTGGTCCGACTTCGTCGTCGGTGGGTTCATCGCGATCGGGCTCCTCGGCAGCGCGCTGTTCGTGCTCGTCGAATCCCGGGCGAAGGAGCCGATCGTGCCGCTCGACCTGTGGCGCAACCGGACGTACGTCGCCTCGGTCCTGTCGACGTTCTTCGTCAGCTTCGGCTTCTTCGGCGCGATCATCTTCCTGCCCCGCTGGTTCCAGGTGGTGCGCGGCGAGTCGGCGATGAGCTCCGGTTACCTCATCTTCCCGATGCTGATCGGGCTCATCGGGAGCTCGATCGTCGCGGGCGCCCTCGTGTCGCGGACCGGGCGCTACAAGGCGATCGTCATCGCCGGGCTCGTCACGATGACCACGGGCATCGCGCTCATGACCCAGCTCCGGGCCGACACCTCCTACCCCGCGTTGTTCGCCTGGATGTTCGTCGCCGGCCTGGGCATCGGTCCCACGCTGTCGGTCTTCACGATCATCGTCCAGAACGCGGTCCCGTTCGCGAAGCTGGGCGTCGCGACGAGCAACCTGACGTTCTTCCGCCAGGTCGGCGGCTCGGTCGGCCTGGCCATCGCCGGGACGTGGTTCGGCCAGGCCCTCGTCAATGAGATCCCGGGCCAGACCGACCCGGTGTTCGACGCGATGGCGGCCGGGGCGCCGGAGGTCGCCAGGCCCCAGATCGAGCTGCTCCAGGCGGGCTTCAACCAGGCCCTCGCCTCGGGCCAGGGCGTGAACCTCAACGACCAGACCGGCGTAGGCCAGAGCTTCGGCGAGGCGATCCTCGGGTTCGTGCCGCGGGAGGTGCAGGTGTTCATCCAGCCGTTCGTGCCGCAGTTCGACGGCGCCTTCGGCAACGCCATGAGCCTCGCGATCGCGCAGACGTTCTGGCTCGGCGTGGCGGCGACGGTCGCCGCGGTCATCGCCGCCCTCGCGATGCGCGAGCTGCCGCTCCGGACGACGTTCGGCCCTCGGCATGCCGAGGCGCCGGCGCGCGACGGCGACGACGACGCCGAGCCCACGCACGAGGTCCCGGCGGCGGCGCTCTGAGCCGTCGGACGACGCGGATCGCGGTGACGGCTACGATCGGGGCGTGACGACCCGCCCCGATCCAAGCAGCAACGGCGATCCTGTGCCCAGGCCGGCGGCGACCCCCGCCGGCCTCACGGCGACCGGCGCCGACACGGCGTCGTTCGTGGCGGCGGTGGCTGTGCACGAGCTGCCGCCGGGCTCCCTCCTGCGCGTGACGTACGGCGACCTCGACGTGCTCCTGGCCCACACGAGCAGCGGCATCGTGGCCGTCGACGACCGCTGTCCCCACATGTCGGCGCCGCTCAGCATCGGGACGCTCGACGGCTGCGTCGTCGCCTGCCCGCTCCACGAGGGCCGCTTCGACCTCTGCTCCGGCGACCCGGTCCGGATGCCGACGACCGG
>DASUMJ010000114.1:0-4181 GCA_036277775.1 Candidatus Limnocylindrales bacterium | reverse complement strand
GCGGCGACGTCCTCGGGCGTGATCCAGACACGCTCGATGCCGCTCGTCCGCATCACCGTCGACTGGCCCGAGACGACGATCCCGTTCCGGGTCCGCGCGTGGAGCGTGATCGGCGTCGGCGACGCGGGCAGGACCTGGCCGCGGACCGCGAGGACGCGGTTCATCCGCCGGACGCCCTCCTCGAAGTCGCCCCCCTCGACCGCGGTCAGGGCCGCGATGAGGAGGTTGCCGATGGCATGCCCGCCGAGCCCGCCGGGCTCGGTCACGACGGGGCCGTCCCCGACCCGCCGTCCGCCGGGGAAGCGATAGCCGAGGAGCTCGCTCATGAGCGGTTCGGCATCGGCCAGGGCCGCGATGCAGTTCCGGATGTCGCCGACCGCCGGGATTCCGAGCTCCTCGCGGAGGGCCCCGGACGAGCCGCCGTCGTCGGCCACGGTCACGATCGCCGTGAGGTTGCTCGTGTGCTCCTTCATCCCGCGGAGGAGTGCCGAGAGGCCGGTTCCGCCGCCCAGGGCGACGACCTTCGGGCCCTTCGCCAGGAACCGCTTCTGGTAGATGACCTCGACGAGCGGCTGGTCCTCGTCGGCCCGGAACGGTGCCGTCAGCGCCCGGACGACCCGGGCGACGCCGAGGAGCACGATCGCGAACCCGACCGACCCGACGATGAGGCCTCGCAGGGCGTACGGCAGGAACTGGAGCGTCACCGCGTCGATGACGACCTGGGCGAGGCCGCCGGGGCGGATGTCCTGGGTGACCTGCCGGACGACGTGGGCGACGGCCAGCGCCAGCAGGAGCAGCCCGAGGAAGATGACGCCGAGCCAGCGCTTCACCCCGATCCCGGGCGCGAGCCAGCGGCGGAGGTTCATCGGCGTTCGAGCTCGCGGTGGAAAACGTGGACCGGGCCGTGGCCGCCGTCGCGGAGCCACGACGCGAGCTCCTCGGCGAAGACGATCGAGCGGTGCTGGCCGCCGGTGCAGCCGATCGCGATCGTGAGCCGGCTCTTGCCCTCGGCCTCGTACGCCGGGATCGAGAACGCGAGGAACTCCCTGACGAGCTCCAGGAACCGCGTCGCGCCGGGCTGGGCCAGGACGTAGTCGCGGACCGGCGCCGTCAGGCCGGTGTGCTCGCGAAGCTCCTCCACGTAGTAGGGGTTCCGGATGAACCGGGCGTCGAACACGAGGTCGGCCTCGAGCGGCAACCCGAACTTGTAGCCGAAGCTGAGGAGCTGCACCGTCATCCGGTCCGGCTGGAGGTCGCCGAGGCGGGCGAACAGCCGCTCGCGCAGCTCGCGGAGTGACAGGTCGGACGTGTCGACGACGACGTCGGCCTCGGCCCGGACGGGATCCAGGAGCCGCCGCTCCGTGGCGATCGCCGCCGCGATCCCCCGGCTCTCGCCGAGCGGGTGCCGGTGTCGCGTCTCGGAGAACCGCCGGATCAGGGCGTCGTCCCGGGCCTCGAGGAAGAAGACCTGTGGTCGGATTCCGCGGCCCTCGAGGGCGCCCCGCATGGCCCGGTAGGCCTTCTCCGCGTCGCCGGCCCGGACGTCGAGGACGATCGCGACGCGCGCGTACCGGGCCGGGTCCGACGAGACGAGCTCGGCGAGGTTCGGGAGCAGCTCGCCCGGCAGGTTGTCGACGACGACGTAGGCGAGGTCCTCGAAGAGCTTGGCCGCCGCGGTCTTGCCGCCGCCCGAGAGGCCGCTGAGGATGACGACATGCCCGCCGTCGACGCCGTCGCCGGGCAGATCGGCAGCGGGGTCGTCGCGGCCCGCCCCGACGGCGGGGGCCGGGTCGCCGGGAGGATCCGCGCTGGCCATGCGAATCAGTCTACGCCCGGCCCGCCGCGGCTCAGCGACCGCTCCGCCGGATCACGAGGACGGTGCCCTCGAACAGCACGTAGAGCGTCAGCCCGAGGATCGCCGGGCTGACGAGATCACCGCCGGGCGTTGCGGCTGCGGCAAAGACGGCGATCGCGAGCACGATCAGCCGTCGGGACCGGGTCAGGCGATCGGACGTGACGATCCCGACTCGCGACAGCCCGACAAGAAGGATCGGGAACTCCATGAGCAGCCCGAAGGCCAGGAACATCGTGCTCACGAAGTCGAAGTACTCGCGGGCCGTCAGGAGCGCCTGGAGGTCGGGTGTCTGGAAGCTCAGGAGGAACGCGGCCGCGAACGGCAGGACGACGTAGGCGATCGAGACGCCAAGGGTGAAGAAGAACAGCGCGGCCGGGATCCAGGGCAGGATCGCGCGGCGCTCGACGTCGGTTAGGCCGGGTGCGATGAACCGCCAGAGGTTCCAGAGGATGACCGGCATCCCGAGGATGATCCCGACGACGACCGCGATCCGGATCCGGATCGCGAACGGGTCGCCGACCGAGGTGAAGACGAGCGGCTGGTCGGTCGGGAGCGGCGACCGCAGGAAGGCGATGATCGGCTCGCCGGCCGCGAACCCCACGACCGCGCCGAGCGCGATCGCGAGGATCGACCACATGATCCGCGTCCGGAGCTCGGAGAGGTGGTCGACGAGCGACATCACGGCGCCCTCCGCGGGCGCTGCGCCGTCGTCGCCCGACGGTGGCGGTGGCGATCCGGTGGGGGCCGCGGGGGCGATGAGCTCGCCCGCGGGGCCGGGGATCAGCGCGACGTCGGGGTCGGGGCCGGGGCCGCCGGCTGGCGCGACCGGATCGTTGTCGATCGTCATGCCGTGGCGAGGGCCGGGGCCGTCCGGGGCCGCCGGCTACGAGGCCGGCGAATCCGTGTCGGAGGTGCCGGGTGCGACGGCGACCGCCTCTGGCTTGCTCGGGCCGGCGCCGCTCGGCGCGGGCGTGGCGGGCGCTGCGTCGACGGGCGGCGTGATGGCCGGCGCGGCGGCCGGGGGCGCGATCGTCGGGGCCGCCGCCGGAGCCTCGGCGGGCGGTGCGACGGCGACCTTCGCCGGGTCGATGCTCGTCGCCTCCTTGACGTCCGTCGCAGCCTTGCGGAACTCGCGGATGCTCCGGCCGAGGGCCGCGCCGACCTCCGGGAGCTTGCCCGGGCCGAGGACGAGGAGGGCGATGACGAGGAGGACGATCAGCTCGGGACCCTGGATGTTGAACGGCATGGAAGACGGGATCCTCGTGAGGCGGACGAGCCGCCGTGAACGGCGGCTAGGGTAGCACAGGCAATCGGCGCGCCCAGCCGGCGGCAGCCTCCGCGAGCCGCTCGCCGAGGTCGGCCGGGCCGCCCTCGCGGGCCGGTCCGAGTGCCGCGCCGGCGATCCCGCGCGAGACGTTGACGAGGAGCCCGCCACCGGGATTCGCAGCGGCCGGCGGGGCCGTCGCCGGCCCGTCGCGGAGGACCGGCTCGACGTCCCCGCCCTGGGCCCCGACGCCCGGCACGAGGAATCCGAGCCCCGGGGCGATGGCCCGGATGGCCGCGAGCTCGCGTGGAGCCGTCGCCCCGACGACGAGCCCGACCGTCCCGCCCGGTCCCCACGTTGCGGCCAGCCGCGCGACGCGGGCCCAGAGGGGCTCGGTGCCGGCCGCCGCGCCGCCGCCTCCCGCCGCAGCCCCCGTCCCGGCCACGACCTCGAGGCCCTGGAGCTCGGCCGCGCCGGGATTCGAGGTCCGGCAGAGGACGTACGCGTACCGGTCCGGGCGCTCGAGGAGCGGCAGGATCGCTTCGCTCCCGAGGTACGGGTTGACGGTCACCGCGTCGGCGCCGAGGACGTCGAAGAGCGCGGCCGCCTGGCGCGCCGCCGTCGAGCCGATGTCGCCCCGTTTCGCGTCGGCCACGACCGGAATGCCGGCCGGGATCGACGCCCGGATCCGCTCGAGGGCGGCGAGGCCCGCGCTGCCGAACGCCTCGAAGAACGCCAGGTTCGGCTTCACCGCCGCCGCGTACGGCGCGGCCGCCTCCACGAGCAGCCGCGCGAACCCCTCGACGCCGGCCACGTCCGGGGTGAAGCCGGCCGGCAGCGCCGCCGGGTCGGGGTCGATCCCGAGGCAGAGGACGGTCCCGGCCTCGGCGGTCCGAGCGCCAAGCCGCTCGAGGTACGGGCGCCGCGTCACGGGGCCGGGGACGTCGCCGGCGTGGCGGGTGGCGTCGCGGTCGGAGCCGGGGTCGGCGTGGGCGGTGGCGTCGGGATCAGCTCCGGCGGGACCCACCAGGCCGGTCGCGACCCGGCGTCGAGGCCGGCGGC
>DASUMJ010000113.1:0-2294 GCA_036277775.1 Candidatus Limnocylindrales bacterium | reverse complement strand
CGCCGGGTCGGGGGTTGCGGGCGCCGCGCCACCGAGCGGCGAGGCGTCCGGGGCGACGAACGGCGCCGCGACGGGCCCCTCCCCGCCGACGCTGAACGCCACCGCCCGGACGTCGAGCGGCTGCTGGAGCAGCGACTCCGGGTACGCGGTGAGCCGTCGCGAGACATCCTCGGGCGTCGGCGCGGCCGAGCCGTCGACCCCGCCGATGGCCCGCCCGTCGCCGATGACCACGATCTCGCGCCAGCCGATCCGCTCCGGTGCGGACGTGTCGGCAAAGGTGATGGCGGCACCCTCCGGCAACGGCTTGCCGAGCACGGCCTCGAGCTGGCAGACGGTCCGCATCGTCGGGACGCCGCCGGCCCCGGCCGGGAAGCTCAGCCCGGCGGCCGCGAGCTCCGGCACGACCCGCGCTCCGTCGACCCGGAGCTCCAGGCTCGGCAGGAGCTCCCGGCACTCGTCGTCGCGCGCGGCGTCCGCCTCGCCGGCCGAGACGTTCCCGTCGCCGTCGGCATCGATCCGGATCCGCTCCTGGAAGGCTGGGATCTCGGCGACGTCGACGACGACGTCGAGGTCGATCCGCGCATCGCCGACGCGCAGCGCGGCGTAGTGATTCACCGTGAAGTTGCCGAGCGGATGGGCGCTCGCCGCGGCCGGGACGGCCAGCCCGAGCACGACCGCGAGGATCGCGAGGCGGCGCCGTCGGGCGGTGGGGGGTCGCATGGCGACGAGGGTACGCGGGACCGGCCGGGACGGATCAACGTGGGGTCGGTCGGTGCCCGTGCCGGCCCGGAGGCGTCGGCTACACTCGCCCGGTGACCCCGATCGACCGCACCCGCGGCCGGTTCCTGACCCTGGAGGGGCCCGAGGGCGCGGGCAAGACCCTCATGGCCGAGCGGCTCGCCGGTGCGCTCCGGGCGTCGGGCGTCGATGTCCTGCTGACGCGCGAGCCGGGTGGCACGCGCCTCGGCGAGCGGCTGCGGGACATCCTCCTGGCCCATGACGACCTGGGCATCGATCCCCTCGTGGACGGGCTGCTCTTCAACGCCGCCCGGGCCCAGCTCATGGCCGAGGTCATCCGTCCGGCACTCGCCGCCGGGCAGGTCGTCGTCTGCGCCCGCTTCGCCGACTCGACGCTCGCCTACCAGGGCTACGGCTCGGGCGTCGACCTCGATGCCCTCCGCCAGCTCGCGGCCGTGGCGACCGGCGGGCTGGCCCCGGACCGGACGATCCTCCTCGACCTCCCGGCCGAGGCGGGCCTGCGGCGGAAGTCGCCCGACGACCACACCCGGTTCGAGGCCGCGTTCGACCTCGAGTTCCACCGGCGCGTCCGCGCCGGGTTCCTCGACCTGGCCGCCCGCGAGCCGGACCGGTTCGTGGTCATCGATGCCGGCGGCTCCGTCGAGGACGTCTTCGCCGCGGTCCTCGCAGCGGCCCGGGCGGCCCTCGATGAACCGGTGGTGCCCGCCTCGCGCATCCATCCGTGACCGGCGAGACCGGGACGGGCTCGCTCCGGACCGCCTCGCCGGTGGATGATGCCGACCGGCGCATCCTCGCCGAGCTCGGCGCGGGACGCCTCGAGGCGCTGGAGACCCTCTACGACCGCTATCGAGCCATGTCCTTCGCCATCGCCCTCCGGATCACCGGCGACGCCACGCTCGCCGAGGACGTCGTCCAGGACGCGTTCCTCGGCGTGTGGCGCCACGCCGACCGCTACGTGGAGGGGCGGGGGAGCGTGAAGACCTGGCTCCTCTCGATCGTCCACCACCGGGCGATCGACGCCGTCCGCCGCCGCCGGCCGGCCGTGGAGCTCCCGGATCCGGAGCTCCCGCCGCCGCCTCAGCTCGTGGCCGCCGATGTCTGGCCCGAGGTCGCCGGCCGGCTCGACGCGGTCGAGGTTCGGGCGGCCATGGCGACGCTGTCCGACGTCCAGCGCGAGGCCATCGAGCTGGCCTACTTCGGCGGCCTCAGCCAGACCGAGATCGCCGAGCGGACCGGGGCGCCGCTCGGCACCGTGAAGAGCCGGATGCGCCTGGGCCTGCTCGCGCTCCGCCGTGCGCTCACCGGCGAGGCGCCGACGGCGCGTCCGCCCGCCGCAGGGCTCGAGCCATGACGATGTCCTGCGACGACGTCCGCGACCTCGCCGCCGGCTTCGTCCTGGGCGCGCTGACGCCTGACGAGGCTGCCGCCGTCCGCGCACATCTCGCGACCTGCCCCGAGGCGCACGAGGAGATCGCGGAGCTCGGCGGAGTCGTGCCGTACCTGGCCGAGAGCCTCGAGCCCGTCGAGCCGCCGGT
>DASUMJ010000112.1:0-7133 GCA_036277775.1 Candidatus Limnocylindrales bacterium | reverse complement strand
GCGCGTCGGGCCTTCGTCCGGGTCGTCGTCGAGCGCGATGCCGCCGGCACCCCGGTGCGGGATCGCGAGGGACGGCTCAGCGCCTCGCTCGCCGGTGGCGCGGCCGGGCAGGGGAGTCACGTCCTGTCGGCCCTCGCCGCCGCGGACGCCCTCGCCGTGATCCCGGAGGCCGTCGACGTCCATCCCGCCGGCGGCGAGGTGGAGCTGTGGTGGCTGGACCGTTCCTGATGCGGCCGGCGTCCTAGGCTCCGCGGCCGGCCCGGCCGAAAGCCGGCCGCAGGCCGGCTCGGGGTCGTGCATCATCGCGGCAGACAGGAGGACCCATGGACCGAGGCCCAGCCCCGCGTGCCGAGCGTCGCCGCCTGACCCACGTGGGCCGCTCGGGTCGGCCGCGCATGGTCGACGTCAGCGACAAGCCCGCGACCGCGCGCCGCGCCGTTGCCGAGGCGTTCGTTTCGCTCTCGGCCGAGACCCTCAGCCTCGTCATCGACGGCGGCGCCGAGAAGGGCGACGTCCTCGGCGTGGCCGAGCTGGCCGGGGTCATGGCCGGCAAGCGGACGTCGGAGCTCATCCCGCTCTGCCACCCGATCGGCCTCACCGACCTCGTGGTCGCCGTCACCCCGGATCGCACCACCGGCGGGCTCCGGATCCGGGCCGAGGCCGCGACCACCGGCCCGACCGGCGTCGAGATGGAGGCCCTCACCGCGGCCTCGATCGCGGCACTGACCGTCTACGACATGGTCAAGGGCGTCGAGCGCGGCGTCGAGATCTCGGGACTCCACCTCGTCTCGAAGTCCGGCGGGCGGAGCGGCGACTGGCGCCGTGAATCGGATGCCGGAACCGCGGGCGGCGGACGGAGCGGGCCCGCGGCACCGGCCGGACGGCGGCCCGGCGACCGGACGGCCGGCCGGATCCGCCGCAAGGGCTGATCGTGGGCGACGCGTCCCTCGCCGGTGTCCGTGCTCTCGTCCTGACCATCAGCGACGGCGTGGCGAGCGGCGCCCGGGACGACGAGTCCGGCGTGGCCCTGGCCACCCGCCTCGAGGCGCTCGGTGCGATCGTCGATCGCGACGCCGTGGCGGACGAACAGGCGCTCATCGCGGCCCGGATCGGCGCCGCGGCTGCGACCCACCGGCTCGTCGTGTCGACGGGCGGCACCGGCCTGACGCCGAGGGACGTGACGCCCGAGGCCGTCCGCTCGATCCTCGACCGAGAGATCCCCGGATTCGGCGAGGCGATGCGGGCCGCGGGCCGCGCCGCGACGCCGCTGGCGGACCTCTCGCGCAGTCTCGGCGCGGTCGTCGGGCGGAGCCTGCTCATCTGCGTGCCGGGCAGTCCCCGCGGTGCGACCGAATCCCTGGCCGCGGTGGAGCCGCTCCTCGCCCACGCCCTCGAGACGATCGCCGGCCCCCACGATCACGGCCGGCCGGCCGCCCCGCCGGCCCCCGCGGCCGGCACGGCCTCATTCAACCGAGCCGCCCCCGGCACGGAGGACGCTGGCTGATGTTCCCGGTCTTCGCCGAGGTCCCCGGGTACCCGCTCGTGTTCGCGCTGTTCTGGGGAGCGGCCGCGTTCTTCGCCCTGGCGATGGCCCGCCACCTCCGGATCTTCGCGGCGGCCCGCGCCGCCGGGCCGAGCCCGTTCGCCAGGATCCCGGCGCGCACGCTCGGCCTGATCCGGTACGCCTTCGTTCAGACGAAGATGTTCAAGGACGCCCGGGCCGGTCTGATGCACTTCGGGATCTTCTGGGGCTTCATCCTCCTGACGATCGGGACGGCCGACATCGTCACCGGCGGCGTGATCCAGACGATCCTGAAGACGCCGTTCGACGGCCTCATCTGGGCTGCCGTCTCGGCCATGCAGAACGTCGTGGCCCTCGGCGTGCTCGGGGCCATCCTGTGGGCCTTCGAGCGGCGCCTCATCTCGAGACCGCCGCGCCTCACCTACAACCGCGACGCGCTCCTCATCCTCGGGATGATCGGCGGGGTCGTCGCGGCCGAGCTCTTCGCCCAGGTCTTCGAGGTGGCCGCCTACGGCGAGATCACGGGAGCATTCGTTTCGAACCTCCTCGCGATGCCGCTCCGGAACCTCGACCACGGCATCCTCGAAGCCGGCTTCGCCGTGCTCTGGTGGGCCCACATGGGGCTCGTGGCGCTCTTCCTCGGCTACCTGCCGTTCAGCAAGCACCTCCACATCGCGACGAGCTTCCCGAACATCTACTTCCGGAAGCTCGAGCCGCGGGGCGAGCTGCCGAGGCTCGACATCGAGGCGGAGGACGCGACGTTCGGCATCCGGACCCTCGCCGACCTCGGCTGGAAGGACATGCTCGACGGCTTCACCTGCACCGAGTGCGGGCGCTGCCAGCAGGCCTGCCCGGCCTGGGCGACCGGCAAGCCCCTGAACCCGAAGACCTTCATCATGGGAATCCGGGAGATGTCGGTCGAGGCCGAGCACGGCCTGCCGCTCATCCCGAACTCGGCGATCGTGCGCGAGACCTACGGCCTGGATGACACGGTCAAGGCCGAGCGCCTCGCGAAGCCGATCGTGGACGACGCGATCCCGTTCGACGCCGTCTGGGACTGCGTCACCTGCGGCGCCTGCGTCGAGGCCTGCCCGGTCCTCATCGAGCACGTCGACAAGATCGTCGGGCTGCGCCGCAACCTCGTCCTCGAGGATTCCCGGTTCCCGGCCGAGCTCAACGGCGCGTTCCGGAACATGGAGGGTGTCGGAAACCCCTGGGGCCAGCCGCCGGCGACCCGGCTCGACTGGACGAAGGGCCTGCCGTTCGAGGTCCCGGTCGTGGCCGACGTCGCTGCGCGGGGCGAGCTCGGCGAGCTCGACGTCCTCTACTGGGTCGGCTGTGCGGCCGCGTTCGACGAGCGGAATCGGAAGGTGGCGCGAGCGTTCGCGACCTGCCTGGATGCGGCCGGGATCCGGTTCGCGGTCCTCGGCCAGGAGGAGTCCTGCACCGGCGACCCCGCGAGGCGCATGGGCAACGACTACGTCTTCCAGATGCTCGCCGCCGCGAACGTCGACACCCTCAACCGGTACCGGATGGGGGAGAAGACGATCGTCACCGCCTGTCCCCACTGCTTCAACACGATCGGCAACGAGTACGGCCAGCTCGGCGGCCGCTTCCGGGTCGTCCACCACTCGGCCTTCCTGAAGGAGCTCCTGGCCGACGGCCGGCTCCGGGTCCTCGACGGCGACGGCGCGCCGAGCCGGAGCGTCACCCTGCACGACTCCTGCTACATGGCCCGCTACAACGACGTCGTCGCGGAGCCTCGCGACGTCCTCGGCTCGGTGCCGGGGCTCGAGCTCGTGGAGATGGAGAAGCGCGGCAAGGACACGTTCTGCTGCGGCGCGGGCGGCGGCCGGATGTGGATGGAGGAGACGCGCGGGACCCGGATCAACGTCGCCCGGACCGACCAGGCCCTCGCCACCGGCGCCTCCACCGTCGCCACCGAGTGCCCGTTCTGCATGACGATGCTCAAGGACGGTCTCGAGGCCGCCGCCGCGAACCCGGGCGGCACGGTCCGGGCCATCGACATCGCGGAGCTCCTCGCCGAGTCGCTCGACCCGGTCCAGCCGAGCCGCTACGCGGGCCGGGCGCTGCCGGTCGTCCAGTAGCGGCCTCGCGGGCGCCGGCGCCGGGGCGGCCTCGTCCGCGACCGCCCGTTCCACGGCCCGGCGGTCAGTTCTCCTTGATCTTGGATCCCTTGATCGTGACGTCGCCTGACCCCGGGACCGCGTCCTCTCCGCCGCCGGCGGTGACGTCACCGCTCGCCGGCCCAGCCTCCTCCTTGCCGGCGGTGTCGTCCATCGACAGCTCGTTCATGTTGCGGCCGCCCCGTCCCATCGACCCGGACGTCCCGAGCTGGCCGGTCTCGACCCAGGTCGACCTGCCGTCGGGCACGGGCGGGGTCGGCGGGGCGTCCTGCGCGGCGCCGACGGAGATCGACTGCGTCGCGCCGACGGTGGCCACCGGCCGCCGCATCCGGATCGCGGCCAGCGTGCCGACCACGATGAGAACCGCCACCGCTCCGCCGCCGGCCGCGAGCGGGAGCCACGCGAAGTCCGGATGGTCCTCGACGCCACCGGCCGGCGCCGGGTCGAGGCCGGCCGCGAGACGGTCGAAGATCCCGGCCATGCCGGCCTCGAGCTCGGCGCCCGGGAGCGTCTCGGCGACCGACCCGTCCACCTCGAGCGCGTAGGTCGCGCTGCCTTCGAGGCCGTCCGAGTCCGTTGCGGTCGCCGTGATGACGTGCCGCCCCGGGGAGAGCGTCCGGGTCGAGAGCTCCGCCCCGTCGCCGAGCTCCCCGTCGATCGACGACGACCAGCGGATCGCATCGCCGGGGAGGGTGCGGTCCTCGAGGTCGAACGCCGACGCGTCGAGCCGGACGTGGGCCCGCAGCGGGTACGTCCGCGGGCCGGACGCGAGGATCAGGACGGTCGGTGGGTTGCGCGGTGCGCCGAGCTCGGGCGCCTCGAGGATCGCCTCGCCGGTGCCCCAGCCGTCGAACGCGATCAGCCGGAAGGCCGGGTCGGGGCCGCTCGGCAGGTCGCGGACGGGTACCCGGATCTCGGGCTCGTCGGAGATCCCGACGACCTGCCAGTGCTCGCGATCGGGCGCGTACAGCAGGATGAATCGCAGCGGATCGCCGTCGGGGTCGCCGGCGATGAAGGTCACGAGCACCTCGTCGTCGGGCTCGACCGTCTCGCCATCGGCCGTGTCCCTGAACAGGCCGGCGACATCGGGGACGCCGCCCTTCGGCGTGATCGTCGCCGTGACCTGGGCGTCCCAACCGCGGACCTCGATCCCCGTCGCGTCGGGCGGCAGCGGGACCACGAAGAGGCCGCTGCGCCGGTGGCCGTCGGCCTCGTGGGGCCGCTCGGGCGCCGGCAGCGGTGCCTGCCAGACGACCTCGCCGGCGGCGCCGAGCACGACGAGCCAGGGCCGCTCGGGATCCGGCGGCTCGCGGGTCGCGGCTGAGATCCGCTCGACCTGGTCGGGGGTCGGCGTGTCGTTCCGGGCGAGCAGCTCGAGCTCCCAGGTGCCGTCCTCGAGCCCGGTGTACCGGACCACGCCCGTCGCGGTGCCCGGCTCGAGGGCCGCCGGGGGCGGCGTGGCCGCGGCGAAGGGATCGCTGCCGTCCGGTTCCGGGTTCGGCGGGTCCCAGGGCAGGTCGAGGGCCGTCGGGCTGCACGGGACGCCGTAGTACGTGAGCAGCCGGCAGTAGTGGTACGGGTCGATCCAGCCGGGGAACTGGTAGGCCATCAGCGGGTACGCGCGGAGCGGCGCCGAAGCGTTCGGGTCGTTGCTGATGACGCTCGGGCCCGGCAGGCCGAACCGCTGCCACTCGGTGTCGAAGCCGTAGTAGCCCGCCGGGTCCGCCTCCGACAGGTAGCAGTCGGGGAACGTCAGGACGGCCGGGTGGGTGAGGTCGAGCGCCCCGCCGGCGAGCTCGTCGGGCACGCCGTCGCCGTTGGCGTCCTTGCACGGCACGTGGTTGAGTCCCGCCTGGTGGGTGATCTCGTGGGCCATCGTCTCGGCCCCCGAGTGCCACCACGTCCACTCGTCGTCGAAGCTGTCCGTCATCCGCAGCGTGACCGCGTCCGAGCCGCTGTCGCTCAGGCCGCCGCTGTATGCCGCGCGCAGCGTCGGGTGGATCATGCCGGCGAAGTACTCGCGCTCGTCGTCCCAGTCGTAGAAGACGCGGTAGAGCCCGAGGATCTCGTTGGGCTCGCCGACCGCCTCCGTGATCTCGAGGCACGGATACGCATACGCCGGCGCACCGGGGATCGCGGCCGGACCCACGTTGTCCGAGCCGCCGACGACGTTGCCGGTTCCGTCCGGGTTGGGCTTGAACTGGCCGACGAAGTAGGTCCGATCCATGATCCGGAGCTCGTCGCGATCGGGGTCGAGGTACGTCAGCCCGGATTCCGGGTCGTACTCCGACGGGTCCTCGACGAGGATCGTCCAGTCGCTGATGACGAGGTGGTTGTAGGCCAGGACCTCGACCACGGTCGACCGGCACGGCCCGCCGATGTCGAACTCATGGCCACCCACGTGTCCCGCCGGGGTGACGGGCGTGGTCAGCGAGTCGACGTTCACCTTCCAGAGCGGCATGTACCGGAACAGGCCGGCGAGGATTCGGTTGACCTCGCCGACGGTCGGATCCGCGGCGGCGAATCCGCCGCCGTCACCGGCACCGGGCCCGAGCTCGTAGATCCGCTCGACGTCGCTCGGGTGGTACGACCGATGGAGGTGGATCGGGGCGAGGTGGAGGGTGAGCGCCTGGCCCTCGTGGAAGGTGACGAACTCCGTGTCCGCATTGTCGGCGGCCGTCGGCTCCTCGGTGAAGGGCGTTTCGATCGTGTACGAGAACACGAACGTCGTGAGGGTCACGGAGCCCGAGAGCCAGCTTGCCGGGAGCCGGAACTGGAGCGAGTCGTCGAGGGACTCCCGATCGCCCGCCGATGCCCTGGCCGTGATCGGCCCGTTCTCGGGCCAGATCCAGCCGATCTGCTGGCCGTTGCGTCGCGCCTCGAGCGCGCCCCACGTGTTCGGCCAGCTCTGGGCACCGGTCACCCCGATGTAGACCCGGGCGTACGTCCGCCGACCGGCAACGAGCGGCATGTCGTTGGCGAGGTTCTGGATGCCCTGGGTGACCTCGATCCCGGCGACGTAGAGGTTCGGGAACTCGGTCTCCGGGGCGGCCTCCTCGTCGGGCGGCTGGGGCGCGGGCGTCAGGGCCACGAACGGGAGGGGCGTTGGCGTCGGGGACGGCCCGGCAAGTGGGAAGGTGGGGACCGGGACGGCCGGGCCGGTCGGAGCGACGGTCGCCGTGGGCGTCGACGACGGCGCCACGATGCCCGACGGCCCGGGACCCGGCGTCACGCCCGGCGTGCCGCTCGGCGCGGGCGTGGGCCGCCGGGTGGGGGCCGGCGTCGGGGATTTCGTCGGCGGGGCCGTCGGCGGGCCCACGACAGTCACCGTGTCATCGATGTAGAACTGGTCAGGCGACCCCGGCGGGCAGGAGGATCCCTGGCAGCCCCGGACGAAATGCGCACCCAGGCTCGCTCCGGCGGGGATCTCGATCTCCGCGACCGCCCTCCCGGTCCCGTCGGCG
>DASUMJ010000111.1:0-14327 GCA_036277775.1 Candidatus Limnocylindrales bacterium | reverse complement strand
CCGCGCGCTAGCATCCCGCCATGGACGTTCACCGCGATCCGGCCGCCGTTCGCGCCGCCCTCCAGGCCGAAGCCAACCGCCTGCGGGCGGAGCTCGGCGAGCCCATCGAGGGTCCCGGCCAGATGACGTACGGCTCCCAGGCCGCGGCCGCGACCCATGTCTTCGAGCAGCAGCGCGACCTCGCCCTCCGCGATCGCGAGCGGGTCCAGCTGCGCCAGGTCGAGGACGCCCTCGAGCGGCTGGCGGCCGGGACCTTCGGGACCTGCCGGAGCTGCGGGCGGCCGATCGCAGCCGAACGCCTCGAGGCGATCCCCTGGGCAGCCCTCTGCATCGACTGCGCCCGGGCGGCGCGGTGATACCGGCGCGGTGACCGAGGCCCTCGTCGGGCTCGACGCGATCCGCGCGGCGGCCGACCGGCTCCGCGGCATCGCGATCCGGACGCCGCTCGTGCCGTTCGCCGCGGGCCCGCCATGGGTCCTGCTGAAGGCCGAGTCGCTCCAGCCGATCGGCGCGTTCAAGATCCGGGGCGCCTACAACGCGATCGCCCAGCTCTCCCCCGAGGAGCGCCGGCGCGGTGTCGTCACCCACTCGTCCGGCAACCACGCCCAGGGCGTGGCGCGCGCGGCGCGGCTCCTCGGGACGCACGCGGTGGTCGTCATGCCGTCCGACGCGCCGGCGGTGAAGCGCGCCCGGGTCGAGGCGGACGGCGCGGAGATCGTGACGGTGGCCGTCGAGAGCGGCGCCCGGGAGGCGATGGCCGATCGCCTCGTCACCGAGCGCGGCCTCGTCCTCGTCCCGCCGTACGACGACGACCGGATCATCGCCGGCCAGGGGACCGTGGGGCTGGAGATCGCCGAGGAGGTCGAGGACCTCGAGCTCGTCCTCGTCCCGGTCGGCGGCGGCGGGCTCGCGAGCGGCGTGGCGGCGGCCGTGAAGGCGCTCCGGCCCGGGGCCCGGGTCGTCGGCGTCGAGCCGGAGCTGGCGGCCGACGCGGCCGAATCGCTCCGCGAGGGACGGATCGTCCGCTGGGACGGCGCCCTGACCGCCCGGACGATCGCCGACGGCACCCGGACGCAGGCGATCGGGCGGCGTCCGTTCGCCCACCTCCGCCGGCTCCTCGACGGCATCGTCACCGTCACCGAGGCGGAGATCGCCGCCGGCGTCCGGCTCGCCGCCGAGGAGAGCCGCCTCGTCGTGGAGCCGTCGGGCGCGCTGGCCCTCGCGGCGGCCCGCTTCCGCGCCGGGGAGCTCGGCCTCGCCGGGCGAACCGGCACGATCGTCGCGGTGGTCAGCGGCGGCAACGTCGATCCCGGGCGCTACCGGGAGCTGCTCGCCTCGCCCGTCCCGGCCTGAGGGGGTTCGCCCGCCGCCCGGCGTGCCCGGTGGACCGTCTCGCGGTCCCGGATCGCGGCTCGCTCCGCGTCGGCACGGCGCTCGGCGGCGGCCGCGCCCCGATCCTCCGACCGCATCCAGCCGGCGAGGACGACGAGGAGCGCGCCGAGGAACCAGACGTCGCCGACGAACCACATGATCCCGGCCGCGAGCCGCTGGTCGGCGAGCGCGTCGATGCCGTACGGGGCGCCGAGGGACACGTAGTGCGGATAGAGCGGGGCATCGGCGAAGAGGATCGCCATCGCCAGGAACGAGCTCTGGGGCATCTGGAGGAAGAGGTAGAAGAGGCGGGCCGCGAAGCCCATCCGGCGGGGCGCAGGATCGAGCGCCACGACCGGCCACCAGAACAGGAGCGCGGCGCCGAGGAAGAGCGCGTGCTCGAGGTCGTGGAGCAGCGGGTCCTCGAGGGCGAGGTCGAACAGCGGCGAGAAGTGGGTCGCCCAGAGGACGGAGACGAACACGAGCCAGGCGATGACCGGATGGGCCAGCACAGCCACGGCCCGCGAGTGGAGGATCGGCAGCAGCCACCGCTCCCGCGTCGCCGGCGAGGCGGCCCGGAGGAGCTGCGTCACCGGCGCGCCCAGCGCGAGGAGCACCGGTGCGACGAGGGTCAGGATCAGGTGCTGGACCATGTGGATCGAGAAGAGCGTCGTGTCGTACCGCTCGATCCCCGACTGCAGGGCCACGGCGATCGCCGCGAGGCCGGCGAGGAACGACCAGCGCCGGAACCGCGAGACGGGCCGCTCCGGGTGCGCCCGGTCGATCCCGTCGAGGAGCCGCCACCACGCCACGGCCGCGAGCAGCAGCGGCAGGACGAGGATCGGCTCGAAGCTCCACCCGAGGAGGAGCGTGGCGGCGTCCGGCGGCGCGGCCGGCACGGCGCCGTGGGCCGCGACGGGCCCGGCGCCCAGCGCGGCGCCCAGCCCGGCGCCGAGGATCGCGGCAATGGCGATGAACGCGGACGCGGGTCGCGCTCGATTCAGGTGCACCGCGCCATGGTCCCACGCGCCGGGACACGCTCGCCGGGACGTGTCCGGCACTGCCCCATGACCAACGGCCCTCGGGTATGATGACCTTCGGCCTGTCCCCGAGACGGGCCGCCTTCGCGTCCCGCCGGGGGGTCCGTCCCGCCCCACCGGCACCGTCAGCGCCCTGCCCACTCGAGGACACCCGATGTCGAGTACCCCCAGGAAGCGACCTGCGCCCGACGCCCTCGTGGCCGGTGCGGTCGTCGCGATCCTGATCGCGCTCGTCGCCGCCGTCTTCCTGACCGGCTGGGGATCGACGCTCTACCCGCCCGACGCGGCCACATCGCAGGGCCGCGAGGTGCGCGGCCTCTACGACATCGTCTTCGCCTTCGCGGTCGCCATCTTCGTCGTCGTCGAGGGCCTGATCGTCTGGAGCGTCCTCCGGTACCGCCGCAAGCCGACGGACGAGGAGCTGCCGGTCCAGACCCACGGCAACAACCTCGTCGAGATCATCTGGACCGTCATCCCGACGGGCATCGTCCTGTTCCTCTTCGTCATCTCGTGGCAGACGCTGAACACGGTCGATGCCGTGAGCGCCCAGCCGGACATCCGGGTCCACGCGATCGCGGGCCAGTTCGCCTGGCAGTTCGAGTACCTCGACGAGAACGGCAACAAGGTCGCGACCCAGCTCGCGCCGGTCTACGACACGGATACCTCGCTCGGCGGCATGGCCGTCCCGGTCGGCCGGAGCATCCAGGTCACCCTCGACAGCCCCGACGTCATCCACGCCTTCTACGTCCCGCGGTTCCTCTTCAAGCGGGACGTCGTGCCGGGCCAGACGAACCGCTTCGAGTTCACGATCGACGAGGACGAGGTCGGCCAGGTCTTCCGCGGCCAGTGCGCAGAGCTGTGCGGCACCGGGCACCGGGCGATGCTCTTCAACGTCATCGCCCTGTCGCCGGCCGACTACGACGCCTGGCTGCGGGCCCTCATCGAGGCGAACAACGCGACGCCGGCGCCGCTCCCGAGCGGCCCGGTCCTCAACGTCGCGGCCAAGAACATCTCCTATGACCAGGCGACACTCAGCGTTCCGGCCGACGCGGCGTTCGGGATCACGTTCGACAACCAGGACCCCCCGGGCGTCCTCCACGACATCGACATCCGCGACGGAAGCGGTCGGGTCGTGGCCGACCAGCAGACGATCGACGGCGGCACGAAGACGAACTACGCGTACGACCCACTCGCAGCCGGTTCGTACACCTTCTTCTGCTCGATCCACGCCAACATGACCGGCACCCTGACGGCCGAGTAAGGAGCGCGGAATGGCGACCCACGCCCTGGCCCCGGGCACCCAGACGTACTCGCGAGGCACGCTCTACGAGTGGCTGACGACCACCGATCACAAGAAGATCGGGATCATGTACGTCATCAACTCGTTCCTGTTCTTCCTGATCGGCGGGGTCCTCGCCCTCGTCGTCCGGACCGAGCTGGCGACACCCGGGCTGCAGCTCCTCACCGACGAGCATCTCTACAACGAGATGTTCACGATGCACGCGACGGTGATGATCTTCCTGTTCGTCATCCCGATCCTGGCGGGCCTCGGGAACTACGCCGTGCCGCTGCAGATCGGCGCCCCGGACATGGCCTTTCCGCGGATCAATGCGCTGTCGCTCTGGATGCTGCCGCTCGGCGGCATCCTCCTCCTGTCGAGCTTCGTCACGGGCGGCGCCGCGGCCGCGGGCTGGACGTCGTACCCGCCGCTCTCGGCCGAGGGGCCGCTGAATTCGCCCGGTGCCGGCCAGGACCTCTGGATCGTCTCGATCGTCCTCATCGGGACGAGCTCGATCCTCGGCGCGATCAACTTCCTCGTGACGATCTTCAAGATGCGGGCGCCGGGCATGACGCTCTTCCGGATGCCGATCATGGTCTGGACGGTGCTCGTCACGAGCGTCCTCGTCCTCATGGCCACGCCGGTCATCACGAGCGCGCTCGTGATGCTCTTCATCGACCGGAACTACGGCGGCCACTTCTTCGACCCGGCGGCCGGCGGCAGCGCGGTCCTCTACCAGAACATCTTCTGGTTCTACTCCCACCCGGCCGTGTACGTCATGGTCCTGCCGGCGATGGGCGTGATCAGCGAGGTTTTGCCGGTCTTCAGCCGGAAGCCGCTCTTCGGCTACAAGGCCTTCGTCTTCGCGACCGCCGGGATCGGGGCCCTCGGCTTCTCGGTCTGGGCCCACCACATGTTCACGACGGGCGCCGTCTTCCTGCCGTTCTTCAGCCTCCTGACGTTCATGATCGCCGTGCCCACGGGCGTGAAGATGTTCAACTGGGTCTTCACGATGTTCCGCGGTCAGCTGACGTTCTCGACCCCGCTGATCTTCGCCATCGGCTTCCTCACGATGTTCCTGATCGGCGGGATCAACGGCGCGTTCAGCGCCTCGGTGCCGGTGGACTTCGCGCTCCACGACACGTACTGGGTGGTCGCGCACCTCCACTACGTGCTCTTCGGCGGCTCGGTCTTCGGCGTCTTCGCGGGGATCTACTACTGGTTCCCGAAGATGTCCGGCCGGATGCTCGACGAGGGCCTCGGCAAGCTCCAGTTCGTCCTGATGTTCGTCGGCTTCAACCTGACGTTCTTCCCGATGCACATGCTCGGCGTCCAGGGCATGCCGCGGCGGATCGCCGACTATGCCGGCGACGCCGGCTGGAACGACTGGAACCTCGCCGCGACGATCGGCGGGTTCATGATCGCCGCCTCGATGCTGCCGTTCATCTGGAACGTCTTCGTCTCGCTCCGGAACGGCAAGGTCGCCGGCGACGACCCGTGGGAGGCGAACACCCTGGAGTGGGCGACGTCATCGCCGCCGCCGCCGTACAACTTCGACCACCTGCCGGAGATCCGCTCCGAGCGGCCGCTCTTCGACGCCCGCCACGGGCGCGTCGGGCACTGAGAGGGACGCGACCGTGACTGCCGACAGCCACGCCCTCACGACGACCGACGAGCACAACCCGATCGCGGGCCTGGCCCACGACCAGCGGGGCGGCCTCTCCAACGTCATCCTCGGGATGATCCTGTTCATCACCTCCGAGGTGATGTTCTTCGCCGGGCTCTTCGCGGCCTACTTCAGCACCCGCGCCGCGAACCGGCCGTGGCCGCCCGAGGAGTTCGACCACATCCTCAACCCGTTCTCGATCATCCTCGTCGCCACGGCGATCCTGATCGCCAGCTCCGTGACCTGCCAGATGGCGATCTGGTCGATCCGGAAGAACGACCGGCGGGGCTTCCTCCGGAACATCGGGGTGACGTTCGTCCTCGGCGTGATCTTCCTCATCCTCCAGGCCTACGACTACTCGATCCTGTTCGAGGAAGGGATGACGATGGGGTCGGGCCCCTTCGGGACCACCTACTTCACCCTCACCGGCTTCCACGGCGCACACGTGTTCGGCGGCGTCATCATGCTCGGCGTGGTCCTCTATCGTGGGATGAGCGGCCAGTTCTCGGCCCGGCACCACGACGCGGTCGAGGCGGCCTCGCTGTACTGGCACTTCGTCGACGTCGTCTGGATCCTGCTCTTCTCGATCCTGTACTTCCTCTAGCCGGGAGCGACCGCATGCATCCCGTCCAGCACCCGCGGAACGTCATCGTGATCGGCGGCGCGTTCATCGCCGTCGCCGCGCTCTACGCCCTCGGCGCCGTGCCGCTCGGCTACGAGATCGAATGGGCGGGCGTCACGATGCTCGGAGCCCTCGGCGTCGCGATGGCGATCATGTTCTACGTCCTGATCGCCGGCTCCTCGAAGGACTGAGGCCCGGTCGGGTCGCATGGAAGATCTCTGGCACTCGATCCTCGAGCTCACCTCCCGGTTCGTCATCCCGGACTGGAACGAGCTGATCGCGCTCCTGCCGCTGGGCCTCGCCGCCCTCGTGCTCCTGTGGTTCGCCCTGACGATCCGGCGCTTCGCGACGGCCGGCCCCACGCGCCGCGCGCCGGCCCGGATCGCGCCGATCGCCCCGGCCGACGTCCACATGCCCGGCCCGTCGTACGCGCCGTTCGCGGCCGCGCTCGGGGCCGCGGCGCTCTTCTGGGGTCTCGTCGTCGGCGGCCTGGCGCTCCTCCTCGGCGCGACGATCCTCGCGATCACGCTCCTGTACTGGGGTCGCGAGGCGATCCGCGACTACGACCACACCGCGGCGACGCACGCCGCCGCCCTCCCGGCCGTGGTCCATCCCGGGCCGCCGCCCGGCGTCCACATGCCGGGCCCGTCCTTCAGGCCGCTCCTCGGCGCGATCGGGACGACGGCGCTCATGGCGGGGCTCGTGTTCGGCGGCTGGGTCCTCGCCGCCGGCGTCCTCATCCTCGTCTTCACGCTCGTCGGCTGGCTCGTCGACGCCCGAGCGGAGTACGTCAAGACGGTCGAGGCGGACCGAACGGGCCACCTCGAGAACATCCCGCCACCCGACTGGCCGCGTCGGCTGCTGCAGGCGAGCGCGGTGATCTTCGTCCTCGCGGTCCTCGTCCAGGCCGGGGTCCTCCCGCCACAGGGGCCCGAGACGGCCGGCGGCGGCCCCGGCGGCTCGCCCGCACCGACGACGGCGCCGGAGCCACAGACCCAGTTCACGATGATCGCGAAGGGCATCGCCTTCGATCTCCGGGAGCTCGTCGTGCCGGCCGACACCCCGTTCACGATCGAGTTCCAGAACCAGGACCCGCCGGGCGTCATCCACGACGTCGACGTCCGCGAGACGGACAAGACGACCGTCGTCCAGGACAAGGATGTGGTGAATGGCGGCGAGTCGACGACGTACACGTACGAGGGGCTTCCGGCCGGCGAGTACGTGTTCATCTGCTCGATTCACGTCAACATGACGGGGTCGATCGTCTCGCAGTAGCAGGCCTCACACGGCACTCCCCATCGAGCCCCGCCGCCGGCCCATCGTCGTCGCGCTCGCCCTGGCAATCCTCGCGACGGCGGTGATCGCCGCACTCGTCGCGTTTCGGCCCGGCGCCCCGTCCAATCCGATCGAGCGCGGCCGACCGGCGCCGGCGTTCGCCGGGACGACGCTCGACGGGGAACGGCTCGCCCTCGCCGACCTCCGCGGACGCCCGGTCGTCGTGAACTTCTGGGGGCCGTCGTGCGTGCCGTGTCGAGACGAGTTCCCGCTCTTCGTCTCGATGCTCGCCGAGCACGGCGGGGAGGGCCTGGCGATCGTCGGGATCCTCAAGGACGACCCGCCGTCCACGGCCCGTGACTTCATCCGCGACTACGGCGCGACCTGGCCGACGGTCGAGGACCCGGACGAGGCGATCGAGACGGCGTATCGCGCGCTTGCCCGGCCGTTCACGATCTTCATCGACCGCAACGGCATCATCCGCGAGCTCCAGATCGGCGAGATCACGGAGGCCGAGTTCGAGGCCAAGTACGCGACGATCTCCGGGCCGGCCGCCGGATCGACCCCGTGACGGGACGCGCCGGCGCGGCGCTCGAGCTCGATCGCGTCGTCAAGCGGTACGGGCCCCGGACCGTCCTCGACGGCGTCTCGCTGGCCGTCTCGGCAGGCGAGCTCGTCGCGCTGCTCGGCCCGAACGGCGCGGGCAAGACGACCGCGGTCGAGATCCTCGAGGGCTACCGGCGCGCCGACGGCGGCACGGCCCGGATCCTCGGCGAGGACCCGCGCGCGGCCGGCCCGGCGCTGCGAGCCCGGGTCGGGCTCATGCTGCAGGGCGGCGGCCTCGACCCGCGCTCGACGCCTCGTGATCTCCTGCGCCTCTATGCCCGGTTCCACGACGGCGGCCTCGATCCGGACGAGCTCCTCGTGACCGTCGGGCTGGCGACGGTCGCCGAGACCTCGGTCCGCCGGCTCTCGGGCGGCGAGCGGCAGCGGCTCGCGCTCGCGATCGCGCTCGTCGGCGGGCCCGAGGTCCTCCTCCTCGACGAGCCCACGGCCGGCATGGACCCGGAGGCGCGCCGGTCGACGCGCGCGCTCATCGCCGGCCTTCGCGCCGAGGGCCGGGCCATCCTGCTCACGACCCACGACCTCGGCGACGTCGAGCGGCTGGCCGATCGCGTCGCGATCCTCGACGGCGGGCGGATCGTCGCCGAGGGCACGCCCGCGGCGCTCGCCGCCGGCACCGTGCCTCGGCTGCGGTTCCGGCTGCCACGCCGGCTCGATGCCGGCGAGACCGCGGCCCTCGCCGCCGAGCTCCAGGCGAGCGTGGTCGCCGAGCCCGGCGAGCATGCCGGCGCCTACCGCGTCGACGGCCGGACGCCGGACCCCGGGCTCATCGCCGCGCTCGCGGCATGGTGTGCCGTCGCCGAGATCCAGCTCGAGGAGCTCCGGACGAGCAGCGCCACCCTGGAGGAGCGGTACCTGGAGCTCACCGGCGATCGGGACGTGGAGGCGGTCGCGTGAGCCGGCCGGCTCCGGCGCTGCGGGCCGTCGGTGCCCTCGCCGGGTACGAGCTCCGTCTGACGGCCCGGCGCGGCGAGAACCTCCTCGTCACGATCGTCATCCCGGCCGGGGTGCTCCTGTTCTTCGGCACGATCGGCGTGGTGCCCGGCATCGACGGACGACCGGTCGACTTCCTCCTCCCCGGGACGCTCGCCCTGGCGGTCATCGCGAGCGGCCTCGCGAGCCTCGGGATCGTCACCGCCTACGAGCGGGTCTACGGCGTCCTCAAGCGCCTCGGCGGCGCGCCGCTCCCGGCCTGGGGCCTCGTGGCCGCGAAGCTCGCCGCCGTCCTCGCCCTGGAGCTGGTGCAGGTGGCGGTGCTCGTCGCCGTCGGGGCGGGCGCGCTCGGCTGGCGACCGTCCCCGGCCGCCTCCCTGCCGCTCCTCGTCATCGCGCTGGTGCTCGGCACGGCGGCGTTCGCGGGTCTCGGTCTCCTCCTCGCCGGGACGCTCCGAGCCGAGGCGACGCTGGCGATCGCGAACGGCCTCTTCCTCGCCTGCCTCGTGCTCGGTGGGATCGTCCTCCCGCTCGACCAGCTGCCGGCACCGCTCGAGGCCGTCGCCCGGCTCCTCCCGGCCGGGGCCCTCGCGGACCTGTTCCGTGCGGCCCTGACGGGCGCCCCGAACCCGGTCGGGCCGGCGGTCGCCCTCGCCGCCTGGGCCGTCGGCGCGGCTGCGCTGGCCGTCCGCACGTTCCGCTGGGACTGACGGGCCCGATCCACCCTCGCCGATATACTCGGTCCCCGCCAGAGCCCCCTCCCACGCACGTCCCGGAGGCTTCATGCGCGCGATCACGGCCGAGGGCCTCGTCAAGGTCTATCGAACCCGCAAGACCGAGGTCCGGGCCCTCGATGGCGTCGACCTCGAGGTCGAGGAGGGCACCGTCCTCGGACTGCTCGGCCCGAACGGGGCCGGCAAGACGACGGCCGTCCGGATCCTCGCCACGCTGCTGAAGCCCGACGCCGGCCGGGCGACCGTGGCCGGCTACGACGTCGCCACCCAGCCCGAGGCGATCCGTCGCGTCATCGGCCTGTCAGGGCAATACGCGGCGGTTGACGAGAACCTCACCGGTCGCGAGAACCTCTGGCTGTTCGGCCGGCTCTACCAGCTGGGCTCGGCGGAGGCGACGAAACGGGCGGGCGAGCTCCTCGCGCAGTTCGACCTCGTCGATGCCGCCGACCGCGTGGTCAAGACGTACTCGGGCGGGATGCGCCGGCGCCTCGACCTCGGGGCGGCGCTCATCGGCCGGCCGCGGCTGCTCATCCTCGACGAGCCCACGACCGGCCTCGATCCCCGGAGCCGGATCGGGATGTGGGACGTCATCCGGACCCTCGTCCGCGAGGGCGTGACGCTCCTCCTGACGACCCAGTACCTCGAGGAGGCCGACGAGCTGGCCGACTCGATCGCCGTCGTCGATCACGGGAAGATCATCGCCCGGGGCACGGCCGACGAGCTGAAGCTCCAGGTCGGCGGCGAGCGGATGGAGGTCGTCGTCCACGACCGGGCGCGGACCGAGGATGCGGCCCGGATCATGTCGGCGATCGGCGTCGGTCAGGCCTCGATCGACGAGCACACCCGGCGCGTCACCGTGCCGTCGGACGGTGGCTCGAAGCGGCTGGCGATCGTCATCCGCGACCTCGACGAGGCCGGCATCCTCATCGACGACATCGCGCTCCGACGCCCGACCCTCGACGACGTCTTCCTGGCCCTGACCGGCCACGTCGCCGAGGAAGCGCCGGCGAGCACCACAGCGGGGCGCGCCGCATGACCGCGGCGAACGGTCAGGCGCGGGACGGCGGCGTCGGCCAGGTCTTCCAGGACAGCTTCCTGACCGGGTGGCGGAACCTGAAGCGGATCCCGCGGATCCCGGAGCTCGCGATCTTCGCGATCCTCCAGTCGATCATGTTCGTGCTGCTCTTCGCCTACGTGTTCGGTGGCGCGATCCCGGTCGAAGGCGGCTACCAGACGTTCCTGATGCCGGGGATCTTCGCCCAGACGATCGTCTTCGCCGCCGGAACGACGGCGATCGGGATGACCGACGACATCCAGAAGGGCATCATCGATCGCTTCCGCTCGCTGCCCATGGCCAGCTCGGCCGTGCTCATCGGTCGGACCTTCTCGGACGTCATCTACAACGCCGGGATCCTCGTCGTGCTGATGCTGTCGGGCCTCTTCATCGGCTGGCGGGTCGACGACCTCGCGGCGCTCGTGGCGGGCTTCGCCCTGCTGATGGCGTTCGCCTACGCGATGACCTGGCTCGGGGTGTTCCTCGGGATGATGGTGCCGACGGTCGAGGTCGCCAACCAGGTCATCTTCACCGTGCTCTTCCCGATCACGTTCCTCTCGAACGTCTTCGTGCCCCTCAACACCCTCCCCTCGTGGCTCCAGCCCTTCGCCGAGTGGAACCCGACGAGCACGCTCACGGCCGCCCTCCGCGAGCTGTGGGGGCAGGCGAACCCGGTTGCCTCAGACAGCTTCGCCGCCCGGGAGCCGGTCCTCGTGACCCTCGTCTGGGTCGTGCTGTTCGTCGGGATCTTCGGGCCGCTGGCGCTCCGCCGCTACCGGAATTTGAGCCGCTGAGGCGCGCATTGCTGCGCGCGACCAGGCGCTCCGGTCAGCGCGCCCAGGCGCTCAGGCCAGCGCGATCTCCAGGTCCACGCCGTCGCCGACCGCGGCCCCGGCGGCGGTCAGCATCGCCTTGCTCACCGACAGGCAGAGGACGCCGCCGCCGGCCGGCATGACGCTCGAGGTGAACGGTGCGCCGTTGATCGTGCCCTCGACCCGGCGCTGGCGGAGGCCGCCCAGGGCCTGGGCAACGTCCGCGGGCAGGTCGGCGACGGCCAGGCCGCCGGTCGCACCGGGCTTCCAGCGGCGGATCGTGGCTCGGCATCGCTGCGGATCCGGCATCGGGCGGGTCCTTTCCGATGGCAGGAAGGTGCTGGCCGGGGAGGACCGGCAGGTCTCGCCCGCAGGATATCGCTCGGGAATAGAAGAACCCCGGCTGGTCGGGGCCGGGGTTCTGAAGGTAGATGCGATGTTGGTTGCGGGGAGGGGATTCGAACCCCTGACCTTCGGGTTATGAGCCCGACGAGCTGCCGCTGCTCCACCCCGCGACCTTGAATTCTAGCCGCGCGGGCCCGATCCGGCAAACGGGGCTCGGCCGGAGGGGATTCACGGCAGCTCAGGCCCGGGCCGTCGAGGGGTCCGTCGGGGCCGCCGCCGCGGCCGGGCGCATCGCCCGCACGGCGTTCCCGCCGACCGCGAGCATCACGACGAGGAGCGCGATCACGACCGCCGAGCCGACGTAGAAGGGCATGTCGAGGTCCGTCGCCGCGATGACGCCCGTGGCGAGGGCCGCCGCGATCGTCCCGACCGTCCCCGCGGCGCCGGCGATGCCCTGGGCCGTCGACGAGCGGCCCGCCGGCGTGCCCCGGGCGATCACGGCATAGGTGGCCGGCCCGAGGAACGCGAAGCCGATTGCCTCGATCGCGACCATCGGGATGTAGAGGAGCGGATCGGGCGCCGACGGGTAGAGCACCATCATCGCGACCATGATCAGGAGGCCCAGGACGAGGAACGGGAACGGCCCGCGCCGGTCGACGATCCGGCCGCCGAGCGGCCCGACGATGATCGTCGTGAGCCCGAACGTCGCGAACGTCAGCCCGACGAGCTCGACGCCGCCGCCGCGGTCGGTGACGAACAGCGCCCAGATCGTCTCGTACAGCCCGCCACCAAAGTAGCCGGCGAGGTTGACGACGATCGCCACCGCGAGGAAGCGATTCCAGAGGGTCACGGGTGCCGGGGCGTCGGCCGGCGCGGCGGAGGGCGGCTGCTCGGGGCGGTCGATGTCGCCGGGGAACTCGGCCAGGCGGGACGCGGGCGTCGTCCGGCCGCGGCCGCCGCGCAGCTCCGGAACGCGGAGGGCGACGGCGATCGCAGCGGCGAACGTCGTGAAGGCCGAGAGGACGAGCACGAACTCGTAGCCGCCCACCAGGGCCGTCCCGATCCCGCCGATCGCCGGACCGAGCAGGATGCCCCCCATCTGCGCGGAGCTGTAGAAGCCGAAGACCTCGGCGAGCCGTCCCGGCGGAGCGGAATCCGTGAGGTAGCCGCGCGCCGCCGGGTCGTAGAGCGCCGTCCCGAGGCCGGAGACCGCTCGCAGGGCGACGAATGCCACCGGGGCGGTCCAGATCGCCATGGCCCCGACCGACGCACCGGCGATCACGAGCCCCAGGATCATCAGCGGCACGCGCCTGGTCCGGTCCGCGAGGACGCCGAAGAGCGGCTCCGTGACGAGCCGGGCGGCCGGCCAGGCGGCGATGACGACGCCGAGGAGCGCGACGTCGACGCCGTGCTCGGTGAAGTAGAGCGGCATCACCGGGAGGAGCGCCCCGAAGCCCGTCCAGAGGATGAACTCGGCGCCGAGCAGCGGGACGATCGGGCCCCACTCGCGGAGCCAGGTCGACCCCCGGTCGAGGGCGCGGGCGATCGAGAGCGAGGGGCCGATCCGCATGGGGCCGCATCGTAGCCGGTCGCGGGCGCGGCGCCCGCGGCCGTACCATCCCGTGGATGTCCCCGACCACGATCGCCCTCGTCGGGCTCGTCGCGCTGCTCGTGCTGATCCCGACGCGACGCCTCTACCTCGCCGGCTGGCGGCGCGAGTCGCTGACCGCCTACTTCCTCGCCGTCTGGCTGCTCGGTGCCGCCGTGGCGGTGCTCCGGGCGCCGGCAACCTTCCTCGTCCCCATCCTCCTCGTCGCCTACCTCGCGCCGTTCGTGACGCTCCGGGACGGGCTCGACCGTCTGTTCGGGCGGCCGCCGGGGAGCGGCCGCATCGACGGGTCCGGCATGGGCGGCGCGCGTCCCACGGACGAACCGCAACCCGTGAAGGACGTCACGCCGCCCGGCGAGCGCGACCGATGATCGGGCCGCTCGCCCTCCACGGCGGGGGCGAGTTCCTGGCCGGCGACGAGCCGTTCCTCCGAGCGCTCCTCGATCGAGCCGCGGTCGCGGCCTCCGGACGTGGCGCCGCGACGCCGGCCCTCCGGGTCGAGCTCCTGACGACGGCCGTGGCGCGCCACCGGCCGGACATGGCGTTCGCGGTCGGCTCGGCCGCGCTCGAGCGGGTCGCGGCGGCAGCAGGGAGCGAGCTGCCGCGGCTCCACCTCCGGCACGCGCGCGTCGTCGACGAGACCTCCGCGGCCGACACGGACATCGCCGAGCGCCTCGCGACGGCCGACCTCGTCTACCTGCCGGGCGGTGACCCGGACGCGGTCGTCGAGATCCTTGTCGGGTCGGCTGCGCTCCGGGCGGTCGCCGCGGCCCGTGCCCGCGGGGCCGTCGTCGCGGGCGCGAGCGCCGGGGCGATGGCCCTCGGCGAGCGGACCTGGACGCCGGGCGGCTACGTCGGCGGGTTCGGCTGGGCTGGCCGGCTCGTCGTCGTCCCGCATGCGTCGGAGTGGCGCCTCGCATCCGCCCGTGGCGCCGTTGACCTCCTGCCGCGGGGTCGCGACCT
>DASUMJ010000110.1:0-22401 GCA_036277775.1 Candidatus Limnocylindrales bacterium | reverse complement strand
TGATCGAGTCCGTCGGCGGGAGCGTGACGCTCGGGGTGCCGGTCTCCGAGAGGACGCTCTGGGACGGGGTCGTGGTCGTCGACGTCGTCACCGTGGTCTGCGTCGTCTCGGTCGTTTCCGTCGTCTCGGTCGTCTCCGTCGTCTCGGTCGTTTCCGTCGTCTCGGTCGTTTCCGTGGTCGTGGTCGTGGTGGTGGTGGTCGGGTTCGTGACGTCGTAGCAGAAGCTCAGGTGGCTGATGCCGGTCGGGCCGCCGTTCGCGACCGTCCCGCTCATCGCCTCGGCGTGGCCGGCGTCGGGAGCGTACACGTAGACCGTGTTGTAGCCGCCGGCGCCCTGGCCGGTCTTCACGAGGACCGCATCGATGCCGAAGTTCGACGTCCACTCGATCGAGTTGGCGCCCTCGTCGTCACCGGCGAACTGCAGGGTGATGGTCTTGCCGTCACCGACGTCATAGACGTGGCCGTCGTCGAACTCGGTCGCGTCGATCTTGAACTCGATCCAGTCCTGGCCGCCGCCGAACCAGTCCTCGAGGCCCTCGGTGGCATTGCCCGAAGCCGAGCAGCTCGGGTTGCCATCGATCCGGCTGTCCTGCAGGGACGTGACGATCGTCACGCCGTGGTTGGCGTTGGCCGTGGGCGCGAGCAGCGCCATGCCGAGCATCGAGGCGACGCTTAGCCATCCGATCTTCCGGATGGTCGAGACGCGCTTCGCGGTAAGTGTGCGCTCCATCGATTGGTCCCCTCCCTGGAGAGATTCACTGAAGGCCTGATGTGAAACACATCCCGCCGGCCCCAGACACGCTTGTCGGGGTCGAGCGGGTACCAGCAGAATGATCGATTGGTCCTATCCCGTCCAGTACCTCTGGACTCGCCTTCTTCGGTTACACCGGCACCAGACCGCACCGGACCGCTCAATCTTTCGGTGCCCGCGGACAACACGAGTCCCAGGACCATCGGTGCGAAGTACGGGCCCCGGACACGGACGGACGGGGCGCACCAGGCAGTGCGCCCCGTCCGGGTCTCGGGGACCCTGAGTGGTCTGCCCTCCCGGGCTCTCGTCTAGCGGTGGCGGCCCTCCCCGCGCCGGGCCCGGGCGGGCGCCGGCACGAGGTAGCTGGCGGCCAGCCCGATGCCGGCGATGACGAGCAGGGCGAGCATCAGGCCGAAGCCCGGGGAGCTCGGTGCTCGGCCACCGTCGCCGAGGCTGTCGGTCGGCGGGAGCGTCGGCGGCGACGTCTCTTCGAGGACCTCCTGGATCAGGACGTCATCTTCGTCGTCGTCTTCGGGCGTCTCGTCGCTGTCGATCGTGGCGACGTTGACGAGCGGCTGGGCGAGCTCGAAGGCGTCGTCGTCGACCGTGACCTGGTACGTGACCGAGCCGTCCTTCGAGACGAGCGGGGCCGTCCAGGTGAGCGTCCGCGTCGCGGCGTCGTAGTCGACGAACGTGAACTCGTCGTTGTTGGTGGCCGTGCCGGCGACGTACGTCAGGCCGGTCGGGATCGTGTCGGTGATGACGCCGTCGTGGACGGGCCCACCGGTGAGGTCGTAGGCGAGGGTGTAGGTGAGGGTGTCCTCGATCTTCGCGATCTGGATCCCGTTGACGGCGGTGCCGCCGGTGTTGCCGGTGAAGCTCTTGTCGATGACGAGCGCCGGGACCTCGACGGTCGTGTCGTCGTCGTCGCACGGCACGCCGGGCTCGTCGACGCAGACCTCGGCCACGTTCGTGAGGGCGCCGAGGGCGTCCGCATCGATCGTGACGTCATAGCTGATGGTCGCGGCCGCGGCGCCGCTCGGCAGGCTGGCGAACGTCCATGTCAGCTCACCGTCGGGCCCGATCGCGAAGGTCGCGGCCGGGTTCGACGACTGGCTGGCGTCGACGTAGGTCTGGCCGTCCGGGAGGACGTCGGTGACCACGGCGTTCGTGACCGGGCCGTTCGTCACGCCCACGACGAGCGTGAAGGTGACGGTCTGGCCCTGGCCGACGATGCCGTCGGTGTCGTCATGGGACTTGACGATGCTGATGCCCGGCACGCGGACCTCGGCGTCGTCGGTGTCGGACACCGGGGTGCCCTGGTCCGACTGGCCGCTGGCCTCGGCCTCGTTGACCCGGTTCTCGGTGACCATGACCGTGAAGGTGCAGGTCATCGAGGCGCCGGCGGCGAGGGTCGTGGCCGGGCAGTCCGCCTGGAAGTCGTCGCCCGTGTCGCCGGGCGTGCCGTTGTCGTCCCAGACCTCGATGTCGACGAGCGCGACCGGGCCGGTGTTCTCGACCACGTACGAGTACGTGACGTTGCCCGGGCCCTGGACGAGCACCTCGCCGTCGGCCGCGTCACCGGCCGTCTTGACGATCGAGATGGACGGCTTGGCGTTGATGTAGGTGCAGGTGATCGAGCCGCCGGGGGCCATCGTCAGATCGGCCGTGGCGCCGTCGATCTCGGCCGAGGCGCCGCCGAGGGTGACGCACTCGATGTCGATCAGGTCCCAGCCCTCGACGCTCTGCTCCGTGACGGAGTAAGCGCCGGGCGGCACGTTCTCGAACGTCTGCATGTTCGAGAGGGTCGCGTTCCCGTCATCGTCGAGCTCGAAGAAGATCGGCCCGTCGAAGCCGTTGACATCGAAGCCGAAGTTCTGTGCGTCGTTCGGCTGGGCGTCCTTGATGATCGTGATCGTGCCGCGCTGCGTGTTCGTGAAGACGCAGGTGATCTCCTCACCCGGGTCCAGGTCGAACGTCGCGGTCCGGGTCTCGAGGTTGCCGGATGAGCCCGCGTCGTCGCAGAGGATCGACGTCAGGTCGTAGTCCGGGGTCGGATCGGCCTCGGTCGAGGTGTACGTGCCGGGCACGAGGTTCGTGACGACGATCTGCTCGTCGTCGTCGAGCGTGCCGGCCGCGTCACCGGTGAAGACGAAGCCCTCGCCGCCGGTCGGTGACGTCTGCTTCTCGACGATGATCGTGCCGCGCTTGGTGTTGACGAAGGTGCAGGTGACGGTCTCACCGGGCCCGACGTCGAGGCTCGCGGGCGTCTCGCCCTGGTCGCACGTCGCGCTCGTGAGATCCCAGCCGCTCGGGACCGTCTCGGAGACCGAGTACGAGCCCGGGACGACTTCCTGGTTGTTGGGGGCGGCGGCGTCGGTCAGGCTGAAGTCGCTGTAGCCGCTGCCGCCGGCATCGAAGCTGAAGCTCTGCGGGTCGCCCGACGGGTTCGTGACCTTGTCGACGACGATGTGGCCGCGCTGCGTGTTCGTGAACGTGCAGGTGACGGTCTCGCCGGCGCCGAGGTCGATGTCGTCGACCGTCTCGCCCATGTCACAGGTCGCGCTGGTGAGATCCCAGCCGGCCGGGATGTTGACCTCGGCCACCGAGTACTCGCCCGGATCGAGGAACGCGGACGTGTTCTGCTGGCCATCGGTGAGGAAGAAGTTCGCGGCGTACGACGGATCGAACTCGAAGCTCTGCGACGCGCCGTCCGGCAGCGTCTGCTTCACGACGATGATCCGGCCGTCCTGGCGGTTGTCGAAGGTGCAGGTGACGATCTCGCCGGCGGCGAGGCTGATCGACGCGGGATTGCTGCCGTCGTCACACGTGGCGCCGGTCAGGTCCCAGCCGGCCGGGATGTTGACCTCGGCGACCGAGTAGGTGCCGGGATCGAGGAAGCCGGAGTCGTTCGACTGGCCGTCGTTCAGGTTGAAGTTCCCGCCCCAGCTGGGATCGAACTCGAAGCTCTGAGCCGAGCCGTCCGGGGTGGTCTGCTTGACGGTGATGATCTTGCCGTCCTGGCGGTCGTTGAACGTGCAGGTGACGACCTCACCCGCCTGGAGGCTGATCGAGTTGACGGCGCTGCCGTCGGAGCAGGTGGCGCCGGTCAGGTCCCAGCCCGCCGGGATGTTGACCTCCGCAACGGAGTACGTCCCGGGGTCGAGGTTGCCGGAGTTGTTCGACTGGCCGTCGGTCAGGAAGAAGTTCGCGCCCCACGAGGGATCGAACTCGAAGCTCTGGGCCGAGCCGTCCGGCGTCGTCTGCTTGATGACGACGATCTGGCCGTCCTGGCGGTTGTTGAAGGTACAGGTGACGGTCTCGCCGGCACCCAGGTTGATCGAGGTGTTGGCCGAGCCGTCAGAGCAGGACACGCTCGACAGGTCCCAGCCGTCCGGCACGAGCTCGACGACCGAGTAGGTCCCCGGGTCGAGGTTGCCGGAGTTGTTCGGCGTCGCCGCGTCGGTCAGGAAGAAATTCGCGCCGTAGCTCGGGTCGAACTCGAACTGCTGGCTCGAACCGCTCGGGTCGGTGACCTTGTCGACGATGATCTGGCCGTCCTGGCGGTTCGTGAACGTGCACGTGACCGTCTCGTTGAGTGCCAGGTTGATGGCGTTGACCGGGCTGCCGTCCGAGCAGGTTGCGCCCGTCAGGTCCCAGCCGGCCGGGATGTTGACCTCGGCCACCGAGTAGGTGCCGGGGGCGAGGAAGCCGGAGTCGTTCGGCGTCGCCGCGTCGGTCAGGAAGAAGTTCGCGCCGTACGACGGATCGAACTCGAAGCTCTGGCTCGAGCCGCCGGGGTTCGTGACCTTGTCGACGATGATCCGGCCGTAGCGGGTGTTCGTGAACGTACAGGTGACGTGCTCACCGGGCCCGAGGTTGACGGTGGCCGTCCGGGTGCCGAGGTCGACGGAGCCGTTGGCGTCATTGCAGACGAGGTTCGTCAGCTGCCAGTTGGCCACAGCGTTCTCGGAGACGGTGTACTGGCCGGTCTCGAGGCTCGTGTACACGCGGGTGTTCGAGAGTGTGGCGTTGCCGTCGTCATCGAGGTTGAAGGTCGACGGCGAGAGGCCACCGGTCGTGGTGTAGCCGAAGTCCTGGGCGTCGTCGGGCACGGCGTCCTTGACGATCGTCAGCGACCCACAGGTGTCGAAGCTGCCGAGCGCGAAGTCCTTGAGCTGCGCATCGGTCTCCTGCGACGAGCGGGTCTCGGCCAGGAAGCTGGAGAAGCACGGCGGGTCGCCGCCGAAGAGGTCGCTGAGGTTGATGCCGCCCTCGAAGAACTGGCCGACGCCGAAGTCGTTCGAGCCGTCCTTGTTCGTGAAGGGCCAGGGAGCGTTCTCGACCGCCGCGTTGGTGACGGCGCAGATGTCGAACGTCCCGTCGGCCACGTCGCAGGCGGCGCCCGCGGCGACGAGGTTCAGGTTGCTGCCGTCGGTGGCCGGGTCGCAGTCGCCCGCGTCGGCGATGTTGGCGCCCCCGCCGGAGCCGTCCCACTCGTAGGCGCAGACGAGGTCGACGACGCCACCGTTCGTGTATTCGCTGAGGATGAGGACGTCGCCATCGGCGTGGACGCCGGTGAAGTCGCCCGCCGCGATGCCGATCGTGTTCTGGAAGAACCAGAACCCGATCTGGGCGTCGCCGTCATTGTCGAAGCGGTCGGCACCGAAGAAGACCCACAGGTCGCCGCCCGACGCGTACGCCGCGGCGTAGGCATCGAGCAGCTCGTTCTTGTCGGGCACCGCGTTCTCGGTGATCTCCCACGACGGGATGTCGTTCTCGTCCTTGGAGCCGCCGGTCGTGAAGTAGGTGTTGTCGTTGGCAGAAGCCTCCGACGCGGCGCCGACGAAGAACTCGTCGAGCGCGCCTTCCGCACCGTTCTCCCAGTCGGCGCCGGCGGTGACCGAGTCATCCGCGTCGCCGTCGAGCTCGAAGATGCCGACATCGTGGGCCGCGTCCACCTGGCGCGGATTCGTGAGGGTGCCGTACTGGAGCAGGATCGAGAGCACAAAAAGAACCAGCCACGACAGGGTCAAGCCCCGCCGCGTCTGGTCGCTCATCGACCACGCGAATCCCCGAGACCTCATGTGCTCGTCCCTTTCCCCCTGAGAGCGGCGATGTGCAGCTCCTCGATCGATGCCGATGCGGGGGTTTTGCCGTGATCGACGGTCCCCCGCGTCGATGAGGGCGGCAGTGAGGCCGCCCGCGCTCGGTGCGTCCTCCTGAATCGGGACGCTCCATGAGTGCAACGGGGAAAGTACCCCCCGCAGGACCGACAACGGTACTGCCCGTAATCGCACCTGACTAGACCTAATTCCACCGCGCCGAACAGGACCGGTCCGCGATTTCGGTGCTGGCGCGCACCGGAGTACCGGTACCTCGGTCCGGGGCGCCCGCCGGGTACCATGGCGCCCCAGCTCGCCACGTTCGGAGCCGCCTCGTCCGTGTCACGCCCGAGCCCAGATCCGACGCCGGCCGACCCGGCCGGCCATCGGCCCACGCTCCGCGACCTCGCCCGCGATGCGGTCCTTGCGGCCTGGGCGCGGGCCGCCGCGTCGGGGGCGCTGCCGGTCGGCCCGGATGACCCGACGCTCGACGTCGCCGTCGACGTCGAGCGGCCCGCCAACCCCGACCACGGCGATCTCGCCACGAACCTCGCCCTGCGACTCGCCCGGCCGCTCCGGATGGCCCCGGCCGCGATCGCGACGGCGCTCGCGGAGGCGGTCGAGGCGGGCCCGGACGCGCCGATGGCCTCGGCCGCCGTCGCGGGACCGGGTTTCCTGAACCTTCGCGTCTCCGACGGGGCGCTCGAGGCGGCGCTCGATGCCGCCCGGGCGGAGCCGGGCGCCTGGGGCCGGGTCGCCGGCCGGGCCGCCGGCCGCCGCGTCAACGTCGAGTTCGTCTCCGCCAACCCGACCGGGCCGCTCACGATCGGCAACGCCCGGGGCGCCTTCGTCGGCGACCTGCTCTGCCGCGTCCTGGAAGCCGGCGGCCAGCAGGTGACGCGCGAGTACTACTTCAACGATTCAGGGACGCAGGTCCAGAAGCTCGGCGCGTCCGTCCTCGCGACCCGGGCCGGCACCGCGATCCCCGAGGACGGCTACCACGGCGACTACGTCGCCGACCTCGCGCGCGATCTGCCCGATGCGGTGGTGGCCGATGGCGCCGCTCGCGGGGAGGAACCGGACTGGACGGTCGGCCGCTGGGCCTCGCAGCGGATCCGCGCCGGCATCGAAGCGTCGCTCGAGCGCCTCGGCGTGGCCTTCGACGTCTGGACGACCGAGGGCAGCCTCCAGGCGAACGGCTGGGTGGAGCGGGCCATCGCCCGGCTGCGCGAGGGCGGTCACCTCTACGAGGCTGACGGCGCGACCTGGTTCCGATCCACCGCCTTCGGCGACGACAAGGACCGGGTCGTCGTCCGGTCGGACGGGACCCTCACCTACTTCGCCTTCGACCTTGGGTACGTCACCGAGAAGTTCAGTCGCGGGTTCGAGCATCTCATCTACATCTGGGGAGTCGACCACCACGGGACGGTCGCCCGGAACCGCAACGCCGCCGAGGCGATGGGCTTCCCGCGCGAGCATGTCGAGATGCTCCTGGTGGGCTGGGTCCGGTTCGTCCGCGACGGCGTCGAGGTCTCGATGTCGAAGCGCGCCGGCACGTTCATCACCCTCGACGAGCTGCTCGAGGAGATCGGGCCGGACGCGGCGCGGTGGTTCTTCGCCAGTCGCGGCGCGAACGTGAACATCGACTTCGACATCGAGCTCGCGAAGAAGCAGTCGAACGAGAACCCGGTCTACTACGTCCAGTACGCCCACGCCCGGATCGCCTCGATCCTCCGGAAGGCCGCGGAGGCCGGCCTGCAGCCCGCGCCGACGCTCCGGGGAGCCCTGGCGGGCCCGGCGGAGGCGGCCCTCGCCCGGATCACGGCCCAGCTCCCGGAGGTCGTGGAGGACGCCGCCGCCGGCGAGGAGACCCAGGGCGTCACCGCCTACGCCACCGAGCTCGCGACGGCGTTCCACGCGTTCTACCGCGACGCCAAGGTCGTCGATCCGGCGGAGCCCGAGCGCTCGGCGGCCCGGCTCGCCCTCGTGGAGGCGACCCGCATCACGCTCGCGAACGCCCTCGGCCTGCTCGGGATCTCCGCGCCCGAGCAGATGTAGGCCGGCGCCGGGCGGTCCAGAAGCCCGAGGGCGGGCGGTTCAGGACCGCCCGAGGTCGCGGACGACCTCGCGGACATCGGGGCCGAGCGGCCCGGCCGTGCCGATCGCGATCGTCACCCGACTGCCGGCCGTCACGATCTCGGCGTCGAGCCGGAGCCCGTCGACGGCTTCCCGCGCCGCGGCCGCGAACTCCCCGGCGTCGGCGGCGGTGTCCCACTCGGTCATGAGGACGACGAGGTCGCCGCCGCCCGGGAGCGCCCCGAGCAGGGCGAGCCGATCGCCGCCCCATCCCTCGGCCGCGGCGCGCGCCACCGTGCCGTCAACGCCGCCCTCCCGGAGCCAGACCCGGAGCTGGAGCTCGCCGAGCGTGTCCTCGGCGTCGAGCGTCCAGGCCGGCCCGAACCGGGCAGCCAGGTCCGCGGGGAGGTCGACGGCGACGGGGGCCTCACCGGCGAGGTAGGCCTCCGGATGGAGGATCTGCTCGGTGGACTGCGGCGGGTCGTCGTACGCGGCGTCGACCGCGTCGTAGCCGCCGCCGGCCATGATCGCCGCGACGAACGTCGCGCCGGCCTGGTAGGGAAAGAGCGACGTCTCGAGGAGGATCGCCGGGGTCCGGGCGAGGATCGCGAGGAGCTCCGGGTCCGATGCCTCGGCCGCGACCTGGGCCAGATCCTCAGGAGACAGGTTCCCGAGCATCCAGGTTGTCTGGGCGCTCGTCGCGTCGCCCTCGACGAGGCTGAGGATCGCGAGCGCCCGATCGCCGTCGTCGCCGAGGTCCTCGAGCCCGAGCGAATCGAGATCGAAGGCCACGTCCTGGAGCTCGTGCGTGAACTCGTGGGCGTACGTGACGCGCTCGGTCGGCCCGAGGGCACCGGAGCGGCTGACGATGAACAGCTCGTCGGCCTTGGAGTCGTAGTACCCGATGACCTGGCTGCCGTTCAGCTCGAGGAAGATCTCGCGAAGCGACGCATCCTCGGGGATCAGCCCGAGCGCCCGGTAGACCCGCTCGCTCACCTCGATGAGCTCGTCGGGGTTCGAGTCGTCGAACGCCGCCTCGTAGTTCTCGCGCAGCTGCTCGGGATCGATGAGCTGGGGGTCGGCCCGGTCCGGGGCGTCGAGCCCCCGGATCTCGACGATCTCGGCGGCGATCGCCCGGTAGACCTCGAGCGGATCGGCGGCCGACGCCGGCGGTGTGGCCGAGGGTCCGTCGCCGCACGCACCCAGGAGCGTCGCAGCCACGACGAGGGCGGCAAGGCGGCGGGCCTGTCGGGCTGGCACGGGCCGATCGTACCGCCGTTCCCCGGGCCGGGCCTCGGGCCGCGCCGAGGCGCCGGCGGTGGACCAGGATGCGACGGGGAGAGTGTCCGTTTCTTAACCGACTGATCGGTCGCGTCTGAACGCGCGATCCCTAGCCTTCATCTCGGACCGAACCCTCGAGGTTCCATCCTCCCTCCCTCCGACCGGAGGCGCCGATTGGGCAGGCGTCTCCGGTCCTCCCTTTTCCGGCCGGTGTTCCACCCTGCGTCGCGCCCGGTTGACGGCGCCTCGTCGCGGTCGCCACGACCGGTGGCGGGTGAGCCGTGGGCGAGCGCGCTGTGTCAGAATCGCGGCGATGGAGATCACCTGGTACGGGCGGACCTGCATCCGCCTGCGCGGTCGTGACGCGACCGTCGTCGCCGACGCCTATCCCGCGATCGTCGGTCCGACCGGCCGCGGCATCACCGGCGACATCGCGACGTACAGCCACCCGGACGACGCACCGCTGCCGAAGGCCAAGGGTCGCCGGACGCGGGACGGCGGGACGGTCATCCCGACGAGCCTCGAGGATGCGTTCAGCCTCGACGGTCCCGGCGAGTACGAGGTCAAGGAGGTCCTCCTGACCGGCGTTCGGACGTACCGCGACGATGCGCGCGGCGCGACGCGAGGCCGCCAGACGGCGTTCGTCGTGGAGCTCGACGGGCTGCACACGATCCACCTCGGCGACATCGGCCACCTGCTCACCGAGGAGAAGCTCGGCGACATCGGCAGCGTCGACATCGCGTGCGTGCCCGTAGGTGGGGCGCTGACCGCGACCCGGGCCGCGGAGCTCGTCGCGCAGCTCGACCCGAAGATCGTCGTCGCGATGCCGGTCTGCGCCGAGGAGGCCGACTGCGAAGAGGCGATCGCGACGTTCTTCCACGAGATGGGCGGCGAGCCGACGCCGCAGTCGAAGCTCTCGGTGTCGATCTCGACCCTCCCGAGCGAGGTGACCACCGTCGTCCTGGAGTCGCGCGGCAAGGCGCCAGCCTCAGCCGGTTGACGTTAAAGGTCGGCCATCGCCGACCGTTGCCCCGGCCACGACGCCGGGTGGCGTGGCGCTCAGGCGGGGGTCCGTTCCAGGACCACGTGGCCGTTCTTCACGACCGTCCGGACGAGGTCGGCCGCCGGCCAGTACGGAATCTGGCGATGGGTCGGGACCCGCCACACGACGAGGTCGGCCGCCTTGCCGGCCTCGATCGACCCGATGTCGTCGCCGCGGCCGAGGGCATGGGCGGCGTTGATCGTGACGGCGGCGAGCGCCTCGGACGGGGTCAGCTTCAGCTCGAGGCACGCGACGGTCATCACGAACGGCAGGCTCGTCGTCGGCGACGTGCCCGGGTTGAAGTCCGTCGCCAGGGCAACTGGCACGCCCCGTTCGATGAAGGCCCGGGCGGGCGCGTAGTCGTCGTGCATGAGGAACCACGTCGTCGCCGGGAGCAGTGTCGCGACGACGGGCCGCTCGCCTGTGGCGGCTGCCGCGAGGGCGTCGATCCCGGCCGGCGACGGCGTGGCGAGATGGTCGGCGCTGAGCGCACCGATCTCGGCGGCCAGCTCCGCGCCACCGCTCGGGGCGATCTCGTCCGCGTGGAGCCTCGGCTGGAGGCCGAGCCTCGCCGCCGCGTCGAGGATTCGCCGCGACTGGTCGGGGGTGAACACGCCCGCCTCGCAGAAGACGTCGGCGAAGCGCGCCCGGCCCTGTGCCGCCACGCCGGGCAGCTGCTCGTCGATGCAGTGCCGGACGTACGCCTCGGTCCCGGCGGGCCGCGCCCGGAACTCGACCGGCACGGCATGGGCGCCGAGCCAGGTCGGCAGGACGTCCACCGGCCCCGCTTGGCCGAGGCGGTGGGCGACGTCGATGAGCCGGAGCTCGGTGGCGAGATCCAGGCCGTAGCCGGACTTCGCCTCGATCGTCGTCGTGCCGTGGGCGAGCATCTCGCCGAGCCAGCGACGGCCGTGCTCCTCGAGGGCCTCGGTCGTCGCCTCCCGCGTCGCCGCGACCGTCGAGAGGATCCCACCGCCGGCCTCGAGGATCTCGAGGTACCCGGCGCCGCGCTGCCGGAGCACCAGCTCGCCCTCGCGCGACCCCGCGAACAGCAGGTGGGTGTGCGGGTCGACGAGGCCCGGCGTCACCGTGCCGCCGAGCGCGTCGAGGCGGGCGAATCGGGACAGGGGGTAGCCACCCGCCTCGAGCGCCCGCTCGAGCTCGGCCCGCGGCCCGACGGCGAGGATCCGCCCCTCCCAGCAGGCGATGACCGGCGCGGCGTCGCCGCCGGGGTCGCCACCGGCGTCGATCGCGGCCGCGTCGCCCTGGGCCTCGCCGCGGCGGAGCCCGCCCGAGAGCGTCGCGATCTCCGCCGCGCCCTCGACGAGGAGGCCCGGCAAGCCTTCCGCCGCGCGCCCGCCCTGGATGAGGCGGAGCGAGCTCACGACCCCGCGCCGGGCGCGGGCTGGCCTCCGCGCTCGCCGCCGCGCCGGCCGCCGTGCTCGGCGGCGCGAGCCGCCTCGAGCCGCAGCTCGAGGGCCATCCGTGGGTCGGCATCGCGGAGTCGGATGACCGCTGCGGCGATGTCGAACCGCTCCTCCACCGAGGCGTCGCGCGGCGCGCCGGCGTGGTCGGCGACGTCGAGGAACGCGGCCAGCGGCGCGAGGCCGATGAGCTCCGATTCCCGCAGCTCCACGCCGTCCTCGCGGGCGAGCGCCTCGACCTCCTGCCAGACGCGCCAGAACGGCGTCGTGGCGAAATCGAGGAGGTTCATCGAGACCTGGGCGCAGTCGAGGTCCTCGATCATGAAGCCGTTCGCCTGGACCGCCGGCAGGCCGCCGCCCGACTCGCGGACCCGCCGCGCGATCCGCTTCGCGAGCTCGACGTCCCTGGACTCGAGGTTGATGTTCCAGGCGATGAGGAAGGGCCGCGCGCCGACGGCCATCGCCCCGGCCCGGGGGTGGGTGCGGCGAGGCCCGAAGTCGGGCTCGCGGCCGTTCGTCCCGATCTCGTCGCGGAGTCCCTCGTAGCCGCCGCGACGGATGTCGGCGAGGCGCACCCGGTCCGGCCGGAGGGCCGCCCGGGCATAGAGGTAGACGGGGATCTCGAAGCGCTCCGCGACCCGCCGGCTGAAGCTTCGGGCGAGGGCCACGACCGCGTCCATCGGCGTGTCGCCCAGAGGCACGAACGGGACGACGTCGACGGCGCCGATCCGGGGGTGCTCGCCGGTGTGGCGCTGGATGTCGATCTCGCGGACGGCCACCTCGATCGTCGCTTCGAGCGCCGCTTCCACGGCCGCCGCCTCGCCGGCCATCGTCAGGACGGACCGGTTGTGGGCGGCGTCCGACGTCCGGTCGAGCAGGTGGACGCCCGGCGTCGAGGAGACCGCGGCCGCGAGCGCGTCGACGACCTCGAGCCGGCGGCCCTCGGAGTAGTTCGGGACGGACTCGACGAGCATGCCGGTATCGTGCCAGACCGCACCGCCGCCGGTCGGGCTGGGAGATATTGGACTTCCACGCGTTCGACGTTAGACTCACGCCAACAGGCGCTCCCATGAGGCCGAGCGCGGCCGACAGCACTCGACCCGAGAGGAGGGACCGTGTCCGCGAGCCCCGGCCAGCCGTCGCGCAGCCTGCTTCGTCATCCCGACTTCCTGAAGCTCTGGACCGCCGAGACCGTCAGCGTCTTCGGCACCCAGGTGACCCTGCTCGCGCTCCCGATCATCGCGGCGACGATCCTCAACGTCACGCCGTTCGAGTTCGGGCTGCTCGCCACGATCGAGTTCCTGCCGTTCATCCTCTTCAGCCTGCCGGCCGGGGTCTGGGTCGACCGGCTGCGGCGCCGGCCCATCCTGATCGTCGGCGACCTGGGCCGGGCGATCAGCCTCATCTCGATCCCGATCGCGTTTGCCACCGACACGCTCACGATCTACCAGCTCTACGTCGTCGGCTTCGTCAACGGCTGCCTGACGGTCTTCTTCGACGTCGCCTACCAGAGCTACCTGCCGTCGATCGTCGAGCGCGACCAGCTCGTCGAGGGCAACTCGAAGCTCGAGATCACCCGGTCCGCCTCGCAGATCGCCGGGCCGAGCGTCGCGGGCATCCTGATCGGCGTCTTCCGGGCGCCGTTCGCGATCGTCCTCGACGCGATCAGCTTCCTCGTCTCGGCCCTCTTCGTCTTCTGGATCCGCCGGCCGGAGCCCCCGATCGAGCCGCATGACGAGGCGACCGGTCCCCGCCCCTCGATGCGCCAGGAGGTCGCCGTCGGCCTCCGGTACGTCCTCGGCCACCGCTGGCTCCGCCCGATCGCCGCGACGACCGGGACGTCGAACTTCTTCGGCAACGTGGCCGGCGCGATCCTCATCCTGTTCCTCGTCCGCGAACGCGAGTTCACCGCGGAGCTCATCGGGTTCGCGTTCTCGCTCGGCTCGCTCGGCGTCCTCGTGGCGGCGTTCACCGCATCCCGGATCACCCGGCGCGTGGGCGTCGGCCGGATGCTGGTCCTCACCTCGATGGGCTTCAGCCTCTCCGGTCTCCCGATCGCGATCGCCCCGGACGACCTCCTGTTCGCGGCCGTCGCCGGGTCCGGGTTCCTCGGCGGCTTCTGCGGCGTTGCCTGGAACATCAACCAGGTCAGCCTCCGGCAGGCGATCACGCCGCTCCGGATGCAGGGGAAGATGAACGCCACGATGCGGTTCGTCGTCTGGGGCACGATCCCGCTCGGCGCCATCAGCGGCGGCTTCCTCGGCGGCGCGATCGGGCTCCACAACACGATCTGGGTCGCGGCGATCGGGTCGCTCTTCGCGTTCCTGCCCGTCGCCCTCTCGCCCGTCCGAGCGATCCGCGAGATGCCCGAGCCGGTCGAGGACGACGCGGCGCCGGGGACCTACCCGGCGGGCGCGTAGGCCGTCAGTCGGGCGTAAGGGCCTCGAGCATCGGCACGCGGACCCCGCGCTCCTCCGCCACCTCGATCGCCCGGTCGTAGCCGGCGTCGGCGTGGCGGAGGACGCCCATCGCCGGGTCCGTCGCGAGGACCCGCTCGAGCTTCCGGGCCGCCAGCTCCGTGCCGTCGGCCACGACGACCATCCCGGCGTGCTGGCTGTAGCCGATCCCGACCCCGCCGCCGTGGTGGATCGAGACCCACGTCGCACCGGCCGCGGTGTTGACGAGGGCGTTGAGGAGCGGCCAGTCGGCGACCGCGTCCGTGCCGTCGAGCATTGCCTCGGTCTCGCGGTTCGGTGAGGCCACGGAACCGGAATCCAGGTGGTCTCGCCCGATGACGATCGGCGCGCTGACCTCGCCGGTCCGGACGAGCTCGTTGAAGGCCAGCCCGGCCTTCGCGCGCTCGCCGTAGCCGAGCCAGCAGATCCGGGCCGGGAGGCCCTGGAACGGGACGCGGGCCTCGGCCATCTCGATCCAGCGCCGGAGCCCGGCGTCGTCGGGGAAGAGCTCGAGAATCGCCCGGTCGGTCCGGAGGATGTCGGCCGGCTCGCCGCTCAGGGCGGCCCAGCGGAACGGGCCGCGACCCTCGCAGAACTGCGGCCGGATGAAGGCCGGCACGAAGCCGGGGTAGTCGAACGCGTTCTCGACGCCCGCCTCGACGGCCATCGCCCGGAGGTTGTTGCCGTAGTCGAAGACGACGGCACCGGCTCGCTGGAAGTCGAGCATCGCCCGGACGTGGTCGCCCATCGAGCGGATCGAGCGGCGGACGTACTCCTCCGGCTGCGAGGCGCGGAGGAGGAGCGCGTCGCCGAGCGCGATCTCGGCCGGCACGTAGCCCGCCAGCGCGTCGTGGGCCGACGTCTGGTCGGTCACGACGTCGAAGCGCTCGCCGGCCTTCGCCCAGGCAGGCTCGATCTCGGCGGCGTTGCCGACGAGGGCGATCGACTTCGCCTGGCCCGCGGCAGCCCAGCCACGGGCCGTCGCGAGCGCCTCGCCGGGATCCGCGGTCAGGGCGTCGACATAGCCGATGTCGAGGCGCCGGCGGGCGCGGTGCTCGTCGACCTCGATGGCGAGGCAGACGCCCTCGTTCATCGTGACCGCGAGCGGCTGGGCGCCGCCCATCCCGCCGAGCCCGGCGGTGAGCGTGACGCGGCCCCGGAGCGTCCCGCCGAAGTGCTGCCGGGCCAGCTCGGCGAACGTCTCGTACGTGCCCTGGAGGATCCCCTGGGTCCCGATGTAGATCCAGGAGCCGGCCGTCATCTGGCCGTACATCATCAGGCCGCGCCGCTCGAGCTCCCGGAAGTGCTCCCACGTCGCCCACTTCCCGACAAGGTTCGAGTTCGCGATGAGGACGCGCGGAGCCCACTCGTTCGTCCGGAGGACGCCGACAGGCTTGCCGCTCTGGACGAGGAGCGTCTCGTCGTCACCGAGGCGGCGGAGCTCGCGGACGATCGCATCGAACGCCGCCCACGAGCGGGCCGCCCGGCCAGTGCCGCCGTAGACGACGAGGTTGTCCGGGTCTTCCGCGACCTCCGGGTCGAGGTTGTTCATGAGCATCCGGAGCACGGCTTCCTGCTGCCAGCCGCGGCAGGAGAGCGCCGTGCCACGCGGGGCACGGACGGGCCGGGCCCCGGGCAGGGTCGGCCGGGCAGGGTCGGTCATGCGCCCATCGTAGGACGCAGCGACCGGGCCTGGAGGCTCGCCCGAAGCCCTGGGCCCCGCAGGGCTCCGCGCGACCGGCGGTCAGCTCCCGCGGCGGGCCGAGACGAACGACGCGGCGGCAATCACCCCGATGATGACGACGATCAGGCCGCCGCCGATCACGACGATCCAAGGAACGGCAAAGCCGCCGTCGCCGCTCGTCGGCGTCCCGGGCTCGGGCGCCTCGCCGGCGTCGCCGGGCGCCGTGCCCTCACCGAAGGCCTCGATCGCCTCGTCTCGGAGCGCCTGTCCCTCGGGGGTCGAGAGATCGCCCCACGGCGCGCAGATGCTCGACTGGAGGATGCCGTCCTGGACGTAGGCCACCATAACCATCTCCTGGCCGACCGTCATGGGGATCCCGCAGCTGGCCCCGTCGCCGCCCAGGATCGGGACGTCGGAGACCTCGCTCGAGCCCTTGAACCAGCGGTCGACACGGAAGGTCCCCTGCTGGGTGACGGGATCCATCGCCGTGACGGTCCCGGTCAGGATCATCGCCTCCGGCTGCTCGCCGTAGGTCGCGATCGGCTCGGGCTGCATGCACGAGCAGGCATAGGTGCAATCCGGGGCCGCCAGGCCCAGGACGCTGAAGCCGCCCGCGAGGACCGCGACGGCGAGGGCGACGCGGAGCCGATGCATCTCCACCTCCCTACGGGCGCAGGTTCTCGATCAGGAGCTCGCCCAGGCGTCGCTCGCCCACGGCCGAGGCCGAGATGAGCACCGCGTCCTCCTCGATCCAGACGTGGTAGGTCCGGAGACCGCCGACGCACGTCGCGATGTAGACGGTGCGACCCCCGATCTGGGTTTCCGCATGCCCGGAAACCCCGTCTGCCTGGGAGCAGGCGCCCTCGTCGAACGAGTCCCGCCAGTCGCGGAACACCTGGCCGTCCATCGCGTCCGGCAGGAGCCGGACCACGACGGCGTAGACGAAGTCGCCGGTCGCGGGCTCGATCGCAAGGCCGGCTGCCAGCGCCGAGGCGACGTCGTCGAGGAGCGGGTCGCCGAGCGCGGCTGCCTCACCCTCCGGGCTCTCGTCGACGGCCAGGCCGTCGACAGTCGCGGGCAGGATCTCGAGGAGCGACGGGTCGATCTCCACGCCGGACGTCGGTGCGGTCGAGGTCGGGGTCGGAGGCCCGGCCGTCGGGGTCGAGCGGGGTTGCGTCTCGATCGGCGAGCCGGAGGGGTCGACCGATGGGCTGCAGGCGGCGACCGCCAGCGCAACCGCGAGGGCGAGGAGCCCGACCAGCCCGGGGGACCCGAAAAACCCGAGGTGCCGGGCCGCAGGAAACCGTCGGTCGCTGCCTGTCACAGCTCGCGCCGGACGACCGGGAACCGCTCGTCGTCGACGGCGACCACGAAGCCGCAGGCGACCCAGAACTCGAGCGTGGCGGCACTCGTCGCATCGGGCCTCGTGCCACGCTCGGGATATGCCTCGACCGCGGCGAACCCGCGCCCCGTCAGGTCGTCGCAGACGGCCGCGACGAGCGTCCCGGCGTGGCCCTGGCCACGGGCCTCGGGCGTCGTCGCGATGCAGGTGATGACCGCCGGCAGGGGCGCCGCCGGCAGGCGCGGGTAGAGCTCCCGGAGGCGCTGGGCACGCGGGTAGGCGGAGAGCGGACCGAACTGGGCGTACGCCGCGGGCCGCCCGTCGACCTCGAGGACCTTGGCGTACGTGCCGAAGACCGCCAGGCCGCGCCCCAGGAGCTGCAGCTTCCGCGGCTGGTCCGCCCCGATCGCCGGCCGGGCGTCGCGCTTCGGCGCGAACGGGTTGTCGAGCGGCTCGTCGTCGTCGTCGCCGAACGGGTTGAAGCCCGAGCCCGAGGACGCCGGGGCGAAGGGGTTGAACGCCGGGCCGTTGGACGCGGGCGCGAACGGGTTGGCCGAAGCGGGCCGCGGCGGCGGGGCCGGGCGAGCTCCTGCTTCCCACCACGACGCCCGGGCCGCCTTCGAGCCGCGGTCGCCATCCTCCCAGTAGTCGCAGCTGCGATGGTCGAATCCGGGGTCGGCGCAGGGTGGGATCCGGGCGAAACCCTCCGCGTCGCGGACGTCGACGATCCGGATCGTCGTCATCGGTCGGCCGTCGGTGCCGGGGTGACGAGCGCGGCGAGCGCACCGCTGCGGACGAGACCGGCCGCGGCCGCGAGATCCGGACCGAGCTCGCGGTCCGCATCGAGGTGGCGGGCGACGCCGCGGACCCGGGCGTGGGCCTCGCGGACCCCGGCTCCGGGTTCGATTCCGGGCATCGACGCGAGCCGGAGGTCGAGCGCCTGGGCCGCGCAGAGGAGCTCGATCGCGACGATCTGCTCGACATGGTCGAGGACCGTCCGCGCGTGCCGCCCGGCGATCGGACCCATCGAGACGTGGTCCTCCTGGTTCGCGCTCGTCGGGATCGAATCCACGGTTGCCGGGTGGGCGAGGACCTTGTTCTCGGACGCGAGGGCGGCCGCCGTGTACTGGAGGAGCATCAGCCCGGATTCGAGCCCCGAGGCCGGCGCCAGGAACGCCGGCAGGCCGCCGTTCAGGTTCGCGTCGAGGAGGAGGGCCGTCCGGCGCTCGCTGATCGAGCCGAGCTCCGCGATCGCGAGCTTCGCGAAGTCGAGGGCCAGCGCGATCGGCTCGCCGTGGAAGTTCCCGCCCGAGATCACCCGGCCGCCGCCGGTGGCGAGCGCCGTGGGATCGGCCACGCCGCCCCCTGGAAAGACGAGCGGGTTGTCCGTCGCCGCGTTCAGCTCGATGTCGAGGACTCGGTGGAGGTGGTCGAGGGCGTCCCGGACGGCGCCGTGGACCTGTGGGACGCAGCGGAGCGAATACGGGTCCTGGACCTTGTGGTGCGAGCCGTGATGGGCGGCCTGGAGCCCGGAGTCGCGGAGCAGGTCGCGCAGGCCCGCCGCGACGGCGATCTGGCCCGGATGCGGCCGGGCGAGCTGGTACGCGGCGGCGAACGCGACGTCGGTCCCGAGGAGTGCCTCGACGCTCATCGCGGCGGCGACGGTCGCGGTCCGGATCAGCCGCTCGGCATCGGCCGCGAGGAGCGCCCCGAGCGCCGACATCAGCTGGGTCCCGTTGAGGAGCGCCAGGCCCTCCTTTGGGCCGAGCGTCAGCGGCTCCAGCCCGACCTCCCGGAGCGCGACGAGGGCCGGCATCTCGTGCCCGCCGAGCTCGACGCTGCCCCGGCCGATGAGCGGCAGGGCGAGGTGGGCGAGGGGCGCGAGATCGCCCGACGCGCCGACCGAACCCTGCGACGGCACGACCGGATGGACGCCGATGCGGAGGAGATCGAGGATCCGGTCGACGACGACCGGCCGGGCCCCGGAATGCCCGAGGGCGAGGGTGTTCGCCCGGAGCAGGAGCATCGCCCGCACGACGTCGCGCGGCAGCGGCTCCCCCACCCCGACGGCGTGGCTGACGAGGAGGTTCTCCTGGAGCCGCTCCACGTCCGCGGGATCGATCGACCGGTCGGCCAGGGCCCCGAACCCGGTCGTGACGCCGTAGACGACCGCGCCTTCGGCCACGAGCCGTTCGATGACGTCGCGCGCCTCCTGCATCCGCTCGCGGGCATGGACGTCGAGGGCGGCGACGGCGCCGTGCCGGGCGACCGCCTCGACATCGGCGATCGTGAGGTCCGCCCCGGTGAGGACGATCGTGTCGCCGGCGCCCGGCACCGGCGGCCGCAGGGGCACGAAGTGGGGGTCGGTCACGCCCGCAGGATAGTCGGCTATGCTCCGGCCGGTGTTCGACTTCCTCGACGGTCCGGTCCGCCAGCTGGTCACCCAGGTGTACGAGACCGTCGGCTACCTCGGGGTGGCGCTCTGGGTCGCGATCGAGAGCGTCATCATCCCGATCCCCTCGGAGCTGATCCTCCCGTTCGCGGGATTCCTCGTCGGCGAGGGCACGGCGCTCGAACCCCTGACCGGCCAGCCGTGGAGCCTCGCCCTCGTCGTCGCCGCGGGGACCCTCGGGGCGACCGCGGGCGGGCTCGTCGCCTACGGGATCGGCTACTGGGGCGGGCGCCCGATCCTCCTCCGCTGGGGCCGCTGGCTCGGCATCGAGGCGGCCGACCTGGATCGGACCGAGGCGTTCTTCGCCCGCTACGGCATCGCGGCGAGCTTCCTCGGCCGGATGCTGCCGGTCGTCCGCTCGCTCGTGTCGTTCGGGGCGGGCCTGGGCCGGATGCCGATCGTGCCGTTCACGGTGTTCACGTTCCTCGGCTCGCTCCCCTGGACGCTCCTGCTCGTCGTGGTCGGCGTCCAGCTCGGGGCGAACTGGGCGTCGGTCGGCGCCGTCCTGAAGCGGTTCGAGTACGCGATCCTGGGCGTCATCGTCGTTGCGGTCCTGGCGTTCCTCTGGGTTCGCGTCATCCGCCCGAGGCGGCGCGCGGCCTGAGGCTCGCGTACACCCGGTCGGCCCGACGTCCGGCGGGGCGGGGCGCGGTAGCCGATTCAGCGGCGACGCTCCTCCGGCGCCGGGCGGGCCTTGAACGCCACCCAGAGCGACAGGTCGTAGACGATCTTCAGGCCGCCGGCGATGACGAACGGCAGGCCGGCGATTCCCGCGCTCGCACTCGCCACGAGCGGGGCGGCGATCGCCGGGGAAAGCGCCGCCCCAGCGGTCCGGGCGATGCCCGTCACGCCGGCGGCAGCCGATCGCTCCCCCGGCTCGACGACGGCCATGACGTACGACTGGCGGGTCGGGACGTCCATCTGGCTGAGCGTGTAGCGGAGGAGCAGGAGCCCGATCGCGAGCGGCAGCGTCGGCATGAACGGCACGAGGATGAGCAGGACGTTCGACGGCAGGTGGGTGAAGACCATCGTGTTCACGAGGCCGATCCGGGCGGCGATCCTCGAGGCCGAGAGCGACGACACCGCGGCGAGCAGGTTCGCGCCGAAGAAGATCCCGCCGAGGACGGCCGGCTCGACGCCGAACCGGAGGTGGAACCAGTAGGCCATGAGGCTCTGCGGCACGAACCCGCCGGCGAAGGCATCGAGGGCGAAGAGCGCCGAGAGGCGGGCCACGATCCCTTTCGAGCGCCCGAGGCCGAGCCTCCGCCGAATCCCGTCGTCGGCCACGGCCGCGGCAGGCGCCTCGACGCCGGGGCCGATCCGGGCGAACACGACGGCCATCACGAGCCCCACGAGGGCATAGCCGACGACGATCGCGCGGTACGCATCCCGCTCCGGGAGCCCGGCTCCGAGGAGGAGCTGGGTGACGCCACCGGCGCCGAGCGCGCCGACGGCCGTCGCCACGTAGCCCGCGAGGTTGTACCAGGCGAACGTGGGCGTGCGGCGCGCGTCGGGCGTCGCCTGGCTCAGCGCGGCCTGCTCGACGGCGAGGAACGGCCCAACCTCGTTGCCGGTCGGGCTGATGACCCCGATCGTCGCCGCCAGGATGAGGAGCGGCACCCAGTCCGTGGCCGCGAAGACGATCCCGGCCCCGGCCATGAGCAGTGAGCCCGCGACGAGGACCCGGCGCCGCCCGATCCGGTCGGCCCGCGTCGTGAGCCAGAGTGAGATCAGGGCGTCGCCGACGAGCGTCAGCGTCAGGATCGTGCCGATCGTCAGCCCGTCAATGCCGAGCGAATCGAGGTAGAGGACGAGGACGACGGCGAGGAAGCCGTAGCCGAAGAGCCGCAGGACGCGGGTCGCGAAGAGTCGCCGCCCGTCGGCGTCGAGGCCGCGGAGGGACGCGACGAGCCCCGCGTCGAGCGGAACGGCGTCGGGGGTCGGCGGCATCCCGCGAGTCTACGGCCCGGCCGTGTACGATCCGGGCCGGAGGTACGCCCCGCTGATGACGACGAGCCCCGATCCCCACGCCACCGACGCGATGGCCGGTCCGCACGGCGCGGGCGACCACGGCGACGAGCACGGCCACGACGACCATGCGCACGGTGGCGACGCGCCCCTGGGTCCAGTCGACGTGATGGCCTGGGCAGCCGGGGCGGTCGGAATCGCCGCCGGGCTGATCGTCTTCTTCGCGCTCGCTGCCGCGACCGGCGGTCTCGGCTAGGGCTCCGTCAACGCGGGCCGGATCGCCCGCTCGTCCTTAGAACAGGCCGACGATCTCGCCGTCAGCGTCGACGTCGATGTTCTCGCCGCCGGGCCGCGACGGCAGGCCGGGCATCGTCCGCATCTCGCCGGCAAGCGGCGTGACGAAGCCCGCTCCCGCGGAGAGCCGGACCTCCCGGATCGGGATCCGGAAGCCCGTCGGGCGGCCCTTCAGCGCGGCGTCGTGGCTGAGCGAGTACTGCGTCTTCGCCATGCAGATCGGGAGCGTCCCGAAGCCGAGCGCCTCGTACTGCTTCAGCTGTCGCGCCGCCGCGGGCAGGTAGTCGACGCCGTCCGCGCCGTAGACGCGGGTCGCGATCGCCTCGATCTTGTCGACGAGCGGCGCATCGTCCGGGTAGAGGAGCTGGAAGTCGGGCGCGCCCTCCTCGGCGGCCGCCCAGACGGCGGCGGCCAGGTCCGTGGCCCCGGCACCGCCCTCGGCCCAGTGGTTCGCGACGACGGCATCGCGCGCGCCGGCGGCGAGGGCCACCGCGCGGACGGCCTCGACCTCGGCGGGCGTGTCGGT
>DASUMJ010000109.1:0-4026 GCA_036277775.1 Candidatus Limnocylindrales bacterium | reverse complement strand
CCGTAGGAGTCTGGGCCGTGTCTCAGTCCCAGTCTGGGTGATCGTCCTCTCAGACCACCTACCGATCGTCGCCTTGGTGAGCCGTTACCCCACCAACGAGCTAATCGGACGCAGGCCCCTCCCGAAGCGCCTTGCGGCTTTGCTGGTGCGATTGAACACACCGGCACATGCGGTATTAGCCACCCTTTCGGGCAGTTATTCCCCACTTCGGGGCAGGTCACCCACGCGTTACTCAGCCGTCCGCCACTAACGATCAAGGCAAGCCCTGATCGTCCGTTCGACTTGCATGTCTCATGCACGCCGCCAGCGTTGATCCTGAGCCAGGATCAAACTCTCCGAAAAGATGCACAACCTTGCGGCTGTGACGATTTCCGAGGGTTCGACCGCTCGCACATCCGTTGTCTTCCGGATTTCCTGCCACTCTTCAGTTGTCAAGGTGCAGCGCCCGCGGCGCGACGGCGACCGGCGCAGAGCCCTAATGATGAGGCTTTGCGGTCGGGGCGTCAAACCCGGCGACCTCGCGCCCGAAGCCCATCGGTCCGGGACGGCGCCGCCTCCTGGGAGGCAACGGCCGCGAATGGTAGAGGTGCCGGCGGAGGGCTGTCAAACGGCCGCGCCGACCGCCCGTCAGATCGGGCTCGACTCCAGGAGGAGGAGCGCCGCGGCCCCGCAGAGCCAGCTCAGCAACCACAGCTCGACGGTGGGCGGCGCGCCGAGCGGGCCGACCGCGAGGAGGTAGACGAGGACCCCGAGGACGGTCGCCCCGGCGACGCGCGAGAGCCGCAGGAGGATCTCGGCGACGAGCTCGCTCATCGGCGCCCGTCGTGGCTCAGGGCGCGTCGCCCCTGGAGGGCCCGGATCAACGTCACCTCGTCGGCATACTCGAGGTCGCCGCCGACGGGGATCCCCCGCGCGATCCGCGTCACCGAGCCCACCCGCCCGTCGAGCCGCTCGTCGAGGTACATCGCGGTCGCCTCGCCCTCGAGCGTCGGGTTCGTGGCGAGGATGACCTCCTCGAACGGCAGGCCCTCCGCGGCGGCTTCGTCGACGCGGTGCAGCAGCTCCGCGATCCGGAGGCGGTCGGGCCCCACGCCGTCGATCGGCGAGATCGCCCCGTGGAGCACGTGATACCGGCCCCGGAACTCACCCGTCCGCTCGAGGGCCAGGACGTCCAGCGGCTCCTCGACGACGCAGAGCCGGCGCTGGTCGCGACCCCCGTCCCGGCAGATCGGGCAGCGTGGAGCGTCGCTGATGTTGAAGCAGAGCTCGCAGAACATGACCTGCTCCCGCACCGCGACGAGCGCGGCGGCGAGCGTCCGGGCCTCGCCCTCGGGTGCTCGCAACAGGTGGTAGGTCAGGCGCTGCGCGGTCTTCGGGCCGATCCCGGGCAGGCGGTTGAACGCCTCGATGAGGCGGGCGACCGGCTCGATCAGGGGGCTCGCCACCGGGGCTAGCGGCCGCCGAGCAGCCCGCCGAGGCCGCCGCCGAGGCCGCCCGTGATCGCAGCCATCTTCTGCTCGGCGAGGCGGCGCGACGACTCAAGGGCGTCGTTGACCGCGGCGACGACGAGATCCTGGAGCATGTCGACGTCCTCCGGGTCGACGGCGGTCGGGTCGATCGTCACGGAGAGCAGCTCCTGCTTGCCGGTCACCACGGCTCGGACGACGCCGCCGCCCGACGAGCCCTCGACCTCGGTCTCGGCCAGCTCCGCCTGGATCCTGGCCATCTCCTGCTGCATCTGCATCGCCATGCGCTGCAGGTTCGCCATCCCCATCGTCACGCTCCGTTCACTGGCTCGATCCCGTCAAGTCTGGCGGATGGACGGCCGGCCCGCTCGGGCGCCATCGGGTGCCGGCCCTGGCGACGGGTCAGTCGACCGGCCTCGCGTCCGGCTCGTCCTCGCCGAAGATCCGGCGCGCCTCGGCAAGGATGAAGGCCGCCTCGGCGTCGGCCGGAAGGGCCGGCACGAGGTCGAGGTTCGTGGCCACGCAGCGGACCCCGATCGGGCGCCCGAGCACCGCCCCGATGCCGTCCTCCAGGACCGACCGCCGCCGCTCGGCAACGTCGCGCAGGAAGCCCTGGTCCTCCGGGAAGCCCAGCGTCACGATCCCGTCCTCAACCGAGATCGGCCGGCAGACCGCGATCAACGGCTTCGTCGGCGGGTGGGCGCTGATCCGGGCCACGACCTCCGACCAGTGCTCTCGGAGCCGGGCGAGGTCACCGTCGGCCGGCGCGCCGAGGACGACGGGAGGCGCAGGCGCGGCCGCGGCCGGCTCCGGTGGGGCCGCGGCCGGGGCTGGATCGGGCGCTGCCGCGGCCGTCGGCTTCGGCCCGGGTGTACCCGCCGGCACCGCCGCGGCCGGTGCCGGTCCGGTCGCGCGCGCCCGCGCGCGAGCGTCTGTCGCGACGGACGGTGTCGCGACAGACGGAGCCGATGGCGCAGCGGGCGGTTTCGGTACCGCGGCGGCGACGGGCGTCGGCTCGGACGAGTCTCGACGCGCCGCCGGGGCCGGCGCGGCCCCCGTGGCGATCGGTGCCGCGCCGCCATGGGCCCGGCCCGCCACCTGCCGCCGCGGATGGTCGTCGGCCGCGGGCGCGCCGCCCGCCTGCGGATAGAGGACGAGCTCGAGCTGCAGGCGCAGGCCGCCGACGCCGGCCCGGTTCGGGTCGATGGCGGCGAGGCGCCGCGCGACGGGGATGATGTCTGCCACGGCGTGCCGCATCGCGGAGCCCTCGGGCCCGGCGCCGACCATGGCCCCGCGCACGACCTCGATCACCTGGTCGAGGAACGCCCGGAGGTCGCGGCCGCGATCCTCCAGCCCGTCGAGCAGTCGGACCCCGGCGACGAGATCGCCGGCGACGAGCGCATCGACGAAGCCGTCGATCGATTCCGCGTCGGCGAGGCCGAGGAGGTCGCGGACCATCGCCTCGTCGAGCCGGTCCGCGGAGGACGAGAGGAGCTGGTCGAGCATCGACTCGGCGTCCCGCATCCCGCCGGCGGCGAGCCGCGCGATCAGGTGGATCGCCGCGTCGTCCGCGGCCCGTCCGTCGGCCTCGAGGATGCGCCGCAGCTTGCCCTCGATCTCGGCCGTCGTGAGGCGCCGGACGTCGAAGCGCTGGAGCCGGGACAGGATCGCCGGGGGGAAGTCCTGCGGGTGGGTCGAGGCGAACATGAAGGCGACGAAGTCGGGCGGCTCCTCGAGCGACTTCAGGAGCGCGTTCCAGGCGTCCTTCGTGATCTGGTGCGCCTCGTCGAGGATGTAGACCTTGCGCCTGAGGTCGGTCGGGGCGTAGTTGATCCGCTCGCGGAGGTCGCGGATCGCGTCGATGCCGCGATTCGAGGCGGCATCGATCTCGACGAGGTCCATCGCCCGGCCCTCGCGGATCGCGACGCACGACGGGCAGGCATCACAGGGGTCGCCGTCCTGGAGGTTCGTGCAGTTGACGGCCTTGGCGAGGATTCGCGCCAGCGAGGTCTTGCCCGTGCCACGCGGCCCGACGAACAGGATCGCGTGCGCGACGCGCTCCGTCCGGACGGCATTGCGGAGGGTGTCGACGACGGCTTCCTGCCCGACGACCTGGGCAAACGTCTGGGCGCGCCAGCGCCGGTAGATGGCCTGGTGCGGCGGCGCCTGGATCGGGAGGTCTGTCACGCGGCTCCGTGCCTGGGCGGCTGGATCAATTGCCGTGCACCTCCCGTCGACCGACTGGCGCCCGGGCCCACCACAGAAGGCGGCTCAGATCAGGCCGTTCCGCGGCACCCGACGAGCTTCGCTGAGTGCTGCTTCCTTCCGGACCTGACACGGTTCGCGATTCGCCGCTGCGCGGGACCCGATCCTCGACACCGCCTGGAGCGGCGGCCTCCGGACGGGAAGGCCTCGAGGAGGAATTCAGCCCTGCTGGAGCGGATTGCAGGTACAGGGCACCGCTAGTTCCCCGCCTAGCACGGCCCGCCAAGGATACCCCGGGCGCCTACGGCCAGCCCCGGCGGTCATGACCGAACAGGACGCGCTTCGGCTTGAGCGC
>DASUMJ010000108.1:0-5597 GCA_036277775.1 Candidatus Limnocylindrales bacterium | reverse complement strand
TGGGGGATCGTGAGCAGGCCCCGGAGCCAGAGCCCGAAGATCGGGATCCCCCAGAGCCGGTTGATCTCCTGGGGCGCGTCGATCGTGAGGTCGACCGGATACGGCGCGTCGCCCGAGAACGGCGGATAGTCGTCCGTCATGAGCAGGAAATAGGCCGAGACCCGGAGGAACCAGCGGTACGTGAGCTCGTACAGGTCCAGGGCCCAGACCGGGAACCGGCCTGAGAAGAGGATCGGGATCCAGGTCACGAGGATCGAGAGTCCGCTGACCATGCCGAGGACCATGAGGATGAGGAAGTGCGGGATGAGGAGGAACCATCGGAGCAGCATCCCGAAGATCGGGATCCCCCAGAGCCGGTTGATCTCCTGGTCCCGGTCGAACGTCACCTGCACGGGGTAGCCGGGCCCGCCGGCCGTCCACGTCGTCGTCAACTGCGTACCTCCAGCGTTCGCGATCGAGGACGCATCGATCCGAGGATAGCCGCCGGCCACGCCGATCCCGCGTGCCGAGCGGACCGTCGCGCCGGGGCCGTCCGGACGTCACGCTCCGCCGGCCGGACGGCACTGGGCTGCAAGGCCACCGCGCGTAGACTTGGGCCGTGAGCGCCACTGTCCAGCTGCAGCTCGCTCCTGCGGATGAGGCCCGCCTCGCCTCGCTCGCCGAGCACGCCCGCCGCGAGGAGTGGGCACGCCGGCTGCTCGATCGCGACACGACCCTCTGGTCCGACGACCCGGCAGTCCGCGACGCGATCGCCGAGCGGCTCGGCTGGCTCGACGCCCCGGCCCACTTCACCGACCAGATCGCGGCCCTCGAGGGCTTCGGTGACGGGATCCGGGTCGCCGGATTCCGGACCGCCGTCGTCATGGGGATGGGCGGCTCGAGCCTGGCGCCCGAGGTCCTCCATCGCGTCTTCGGCACGGCCGAGGGGTATCTCGACCTCCGGATCCTCGATTCGACCGACCCTCGAGCGGTCGCGGCCACGGTCGACGACCTCGACCCGCTCTCGACCCTCTGGATCGTCGCCTCGAAGTCCGGCACGACGACCGAGCCGCTCGCGTTCCTTGCCGACGCGAGGGCCCGGGTCGAGGCGGCCCTCGAGGCCGCGCGCTCCGACCAGCGGCCCGGTGACTTCATCGTCGCGATCACCGATCCAGGCCGCAGCGTGGCGGCAATCCCGGATCACGACGAGCTCCGCGAGCTGTTCCTCAACCCGCCGGACATCGGCGGTCGGTATGCGGCGCTGACGTATGTCGGGCTCGTGCCGGCGTCGCTCATCGGCCTGGACCTCGACGCGCTCCTGACGTCGGCCTCGACGATGCTCGCCGCGTGTCGCGAGCCCGACCCGGAGCGCAATCCGGCGATCCTCCTCGGGCTCGCCCTCGGCGCGCTCGCCCGGGCCGGCCGCGACAAGCTGACGTTCGTCGCCGCCCCGAACCTCGCGAGCTTCGGGGCGTGGGCGGAGCAGCTCATCGCCGAATCGACCGGCAAGCACGGCGTCGGGATCGTCCCGGTGGACCGCGAGCCGCTCGGCGCGCCGGGCGCGTACGGCCCGGACAGGGCGTTCGTGGCCATCGGCCTCGAGGGCGCCCCGGACCCCTCCGACGGGCTCCTCGATGCGCTCGCCGTGGCGGGTCACCCGGTGATCCGGATCACGATCGACGACCCGATGGACCTCGGCGCCGAGTTCGTCCGCTGGGAGGTCGCGACCGCGATCGCCGGTGCGGTCCTCGGCATCGATCCGTTCGATCAGCCGAACGTCGAGGACGCGAAGGATCGGACCCGACGGGTCCTCGCCGCGGCGTCGGTCGGGGTGGTGGAGGGCACCGACGTCGGAGCCGCGGCCGCCGCCGCGAGCGAGCCGCCGATCCTCGAGATCGCGGATCTCGGGGAGGCAGGCCTCGCGGAGGCGATCCGCACGAGCCTCGGGGCGTCGCGGTCGGGTCGCTACCTCGCGATCCAGGCGTTCATCGCGCCGACGCCAGAGCGGGACGCGGCGTTCTCGCGCCTCCGGGCGCTCCTCCGCGACCGGACCGGCCACGCGACGACCGCCGGCTACGGGCCGCGCTTCCTCCACTCCACCGGCCAGCTCCACAAGGGCGGGGCGCCGATCGGCTGGTTCCTGCAGCTGACCGCGACCCACACGCAGGATCGCGAGATCCCGGGCTGGCCTTACACCTTCGGCCGGCTCATCGACGCGCAGGCCCAGGGCGACGCGGAGGCCCTGGCGGCGCGCGGCCTTCCGGTCCTTCGTCTTCGCCTCGGCCGCGACGCGAATGCCGATCTCGCGACCCTCGAGCGAGCCTTCGCCCGGGCGCTCGGCGGCTGAGAGGGCGGGTGCCGGCGCGTGCGGGCGCGTGCGGGCTCGCGTGCCGGCCCAGCTCCGCGGCGCGAGCCGACACCTCGAATCTGATGCGCGTTCCTGCATCGCCCGGTGGGCGTGCGTCGCGGCGGAGCCCGGCGCGCCACTCCTGATGCAGGAACGGGCATCAGGAGCGGAGCACGACTTCGGCGGGCCGCGGGGCCGCGGGTAGACTGGCGACACGCCTGCGGGGCCACCGGCCGCCGCTCGGCAAGGATGGATCGGAGGCCACGACATGCGAATCGGGTTCATCGGCCTCGGCCGGATGGGCGGGAACATGGTCCGCCGGCTGCTCCGCGACGGGCACGAGATCGTGGCCTACAACCGGAGCCCCGAGAAGACCCGCGAGATCGCGACCGAGGGTGCCGAGCCCGCGTTCTCGATCGAGGAGCTCGTCGCGAAGCTCGAGAAGCCGCGCGTCGCCTGGATCATGGTCCCGGCCGGCGACGCGACCGAGGCCCAGATCGCCGAGCTCATGGAGCACCTGGAGCCGGGCGACACCATCGTCGACGGCGGCAACACGAACTTCCACGACGATGTCCGCCGCCACGCGACCCTCAAGGAGCGGGGTGTCCACTACGTCGACGCCGGGGTGTCCGGCGGGATCTGGGGCCTCCAGAACGGCTTCTGCCTGATGGTCGGCGGCGAGCCCGCAGCGGTCACGCCGCTCGAGCCCGTCTTCCGGTCACTCGCCCCGGCGGACGGCTACCTCCACGCCGGCGCACCGGGCGCCGGGCACTACGTGAAGATGATCCACAACGGGATCGAGTACGGGATGATGCAGGCCTACGCCGAGGGCTTCGAGATCCTCCACGCCTCGGAGTACGAGCTCGATCTCGCGAAGGTCGCCGACCTCTGGATGCACGGCTCCGTGGTTCGCAGCTGGCTCCTCGAGCTCCTCGGCCGGGCATATGCCGGCCAGGGCCAGGACCTCGAGCACCTCAAGGGCTGGGTCGCGGACTCCGGCGAGGGCCGCTGGACCGTCCAGGAGGCCATCGATCGCGACGTCCCGGCGCCGGTCATCACGATCGCCCTCCAGACCCGGTTCCGATCGCGCCAGGAGGACAGCTACGGCGCGAAGGTCCTCGCCGCGCTCCGGAACGAGTTCGGTGGCCACGCGGTGAAGACCAGCTGATCGCCCGTGTGCATCCTGTGGCGATGAGCAGCCCGTCTCGATGACCAGGACCGCGTCCCCGCCCGTTGCGACGCCCCGGACGATCCGGGAGCTCCGGCTCGATCGGAGCGGCCGGCGGCGGCACGCGCCGAAGGTCGACGGCAATCCGCTCCGCGAGGGCCTCCGCCTCGAGCGGGTGCCCGACCCGCACGTCATGGTGCTCTTCGGGGCTACCGGCGACCTCTCGCACCGGAAGGTCTTCCCGGCGCTCGCCCAGCTGTGGCGGACGAACCTCCTGCCCCAGGACTGGATGCTCGTGGCCGTCGGCCGGCGGCCGTACGACGATGCGTCCTTCCGGGCCGAGGTCGCGAAGTCCCTCGAGCGCTTCAGCCGGGTCGCGCTCGACCCGGAGGTCGCCCGGCAGTTCCTCGGGCGGATCGTCTACCACCAGGGCGACTTCGCCGACGAGGCGGCGTTCGACCGGCTCACGGCGCGCCTCGACGAGCTCGACCGGGAGCACGGGACCCACGGTGACCGGCTCTTCTACCTCGCAACCCAGCCGTCGGCTTTCCCGCTCATCGTCGGCCAGCTCGGGCGGTGCGGGCTCGACCACGAGGTCCACGGCGGCGGATGGCGCCGGATCGTCATCGAGAAGCCGTTCGGCCGCGACCTGGAGTCGGCGAAGCGCCTCAACCGCGAGGTCGGCAAGGTCTTCCGGGAGGCGCAGGTCTACCGGATCGACCACTACCTCGGCAAGGAGACGGTCCGGAACCTCCTGGTCTTCCGGTTCGGGAACGGGATCTTCGAGCCCCTCTGGAACCGCCGCTACGTCGACCACGTGCAGATCACGATGGCCGAGTCGATCGGCGTCGAGGAGCGCGGCAGCTTCTACGAGGAGACCGGCGCGACCCGGGACGTGGTCCAGAACCACCTCCTCCAGCTCATGACGCTCGTCGCGATGGAGCCGCCGGCGACGTTCGAGGCGGACGCGCTCCGCGACGAGAAGGTCAAGGTCCTCCGGGCGATCCCCGAACCGACCCGCGCGGACGTGGCGAACAACGTGATCCGCGGCCAGTACGGGCCCGGCTGGGTCGCCGCCGAGCCCGTTCAAGGCTACCGGGCGGAATCCGAGGTCGACCCCGAGTCCGAGACCGAGACGTTCCTCGCCGCGCGGTTCCAGGTCGACGACTGGCGCTGGTCCGGCGTCCCGTTCTACCTCCGCGCCGGGAAGCGCCTGCCGAAGCGCGCGACCGAGATCGCGATCCAGTTCCGGGAGGTGCCGCACCGGCTCTTCAAGGACGCGGCCGTCGACCCCGAGCCAAACGTCCTCGCGATCCGGGTCCAGCCCGACGAGGGGATCCTGCTGAGGTTCGGGTCGAAGGTGCCGGGCCTGGGCCTCGACATCCGGACCGTGACGATGGACTTCACGTACGGCTCGGCGTTCAGCGTCGACAGCCCGGACGCGTACGAGACGCTCATCCTCGACGCGATGCTCGGCGACGCGTCGCTCTTCACCCGGGCCGACGAGGTCGAGGCCGCCTGGTCGATCGCGACCCCGATCGTCGAGTCGTGGCTCGACGCCCCGGCGCCCGACTTCCCGAACTACGCGGCGGGGACCTGGGGCCCGGAAGCGGCCGAGGCGCTCATCGAGCGTGACGGCCGCCGCTGGCGGCGGATCTGATGACCGAGGACGGCGGCACGACCGTCCTCCACGAGCCGCCGACCGTCGGGGAGCCGGTGCTCCGCTGGTCGTCGCGGACCCGGACGATTGCCGGAATCGAAGCGGAGCTCGCCCGGATCTGGGCCCAGGCGCCGCTCACGACGCCCGGCGACGACGGCGAGCCGGAGCGCCACGTGGCCGCGCGAACGAGCGTCATGAACCTCGTCGTCATCGCCCGCCGGCCCGAGATCGGGGAGCATGCGGCCGCGGTGATCCGGATGCTCGCGGGGCGGCACCCGTCGCGGACCCTCGTCCTCGCGAGCGCCGACCCCGACGGGCCGTCGTGGCTCGATGCCCAGATCCAGGCCCACTGCGTCCTGCCCCGTGCCGACGCCGCCGAGACGTGCGCCGAGTTCATCGCGCTCACCGCCGGCGGCGAGAGCGGCCGCCACCTCGCCCCGATC
>DASUMJ010000107.1:0-16353 GCA_036277775.1 Candidatus Limnocylindrales bacterium | reverse complement strand
CGCGTACGACCTGCGCCCGTTGCTCGCCGCGATCGAGGTGATCCGTCGCCCGGACGACGAGACCAGGGCCGGGGCCCTCCGGGTGCGGACGCGATTCGACCCCGAGCGGGGCGTGGGCCGCCCGGACGAGGTCGTCGCCGCGATCGGCGAGCTGGTCGGCGCGCCGCCGACGGTGGCCGCGATCGTCCGCGAGCGGCTCCTCCTCGCCGGCGAGGACCGGCGCGAGCCCGACGAGCGGTAGCGTCGCCGCTGGACCGGGCGGGCCCTACCCCCGTCCCGCCGGACTGCGCGGCGTGTCTTCGTCGAGCACGCGCGCGTCGCTCCAGATCTCTCCGGCGATGTCCGTCTCCTCGCCGGCGGCGGTGTGATAGGCCGGCGTCGAGGGCGTGGCAGCCTGTCGGCGCGTCTCGGCGTCCTTCAGGGCTCCGATGCGCTCGGCCATGTGATCGCCCGCGAGCTGCTGGTACGCGGAGCGCGCGACATGGACGGCGGCGACCAGCTCGTCCAGGGTTCGGCCGTCGTCCACGGCCAGTTCGCGTTCAGCAAGGCGCCACGCGGCAAGCGCGACCTCGATCTCCTTCATGGGCATCAGCCCACTCCGATCAACCTCACGGTCCGGTCGGAGAAGGCGAGCGATATGCCCGCGAGGCGACGGCGGCTCAGAGAGCAAGGACCTAGAGCGTAGCGCCACTTTCCAGCGCGTCATGACGGTCAGTCATCCGTTGCCTCCGCTGACGGATCCGCCACCGGGCGAGTCCCTCGATTGACGCTCGGTCCGCGATCGCCGTACACTCCGCATTCGCGCCCCGACACCGTCGGGGTGCCTACCCCTGTCTCATGGGCCGCGGTCGTTCCAGCCGCGCGACCGCCAGCCACGTCCGCAGAGGATCCATGTACGCAGTCATCGAGACCGGCGGGAAGCAGTACCGCGTCGAGGTCGGCACCGAGCTCGAGGTCGAGCTCCTCGAGGCCGAGCCCGGCGACGCGATCACGCTCGACCGCGTGCTCCTCGTCGCCGACGGCGACACGGCCTCGATCGGCCGCCCGCTCGTCGAGAACGCCTCGGTCGCGGCCGAGGTCGTCGACCGCCACCGCGGGGACAAGGTCATCAGCTTCAAGTACCGCCCGAAGGCCCGCCGTCGGGTGAAGAAGGGTCATCGCCAGGAGCTCACGCTCCTCCGGATCAGCGACATCGTCCTCGGTGGCCGGAGCGCCGCAGCGGACGCGAAGAAGGCGGCCGAGGCGAAGATCACCGAGCGCCAGCGCCTCGAGGAGGCCGCCCGACGCCAGGCCGAGGCCGACGCGGCACTCGCCGCCAAGCTCAAGCCCGCCGCGCCGAAGGCGGATGCGGCCGCGAAGCCCACGAAGGACGCCACGTCCGGCAAGACCGAGGCCGGCACCAAGGCGGCGAAGGCCGTGAAGGCCGCGCCCGCCAAGGCCGACGCCTCGACGAAGTCAACGAAGCCCAGGGCCGCGAAGGCCTCGGCATCCGAGGGCGATGCCCCGGCCGAGAAGCCGAAGCGCAGCCGCACACCGAAGAAGGACGAGTAGCCGAGATGGCCCACAAGAAGGCTGGCGGGACCTCGAAGAACGGCCGCGACAGCGTCGGCCAGCGCCTCGGCATCAAGGCCGGCGACGGCCAGCTCGTGTCCGCCGGCGCGATCATCGTGCGACAGCGCGGCATGACCTTCCTGGCCGGCAAGGGCGCGGGGCTCGGCGACGACTACACGGTCTTCGCGACGATCCCCGGCAAGGTCAAGTTCGAGTTCGCCACGAAGACCAAGAAGCGCGTCCGGGTCATCCCGGTCGAGGCCGCCGTCGCGGCCGAGGCCTGACCGAGACACCGGCACAGCGGCGACCACCGACGGGGCAACGTGACCTCGCACGGACGGCGCCGGGGAGAGCACCCGTGAAGCCCGACATCCATCCCAAGTACCACCAGGCGACGGTCCACTGCGGGTCCTGCGGGACCGAGTGGACGGTCGGATCCACCCGGACCGAGCTCCGCGTCGACGTCTGCGGCAACTGCCACCCGTTCTACACCGGCAAGCAGACGATCATCGACACCGCCGGCCAGGTCGAGCGCTTCCAGAAGCGCCTCGAGCGGCAGGTCCGCGCCGGCTGAGGTCCCCGCCCGGGGGCCAGGCTGCCGGCATTCCGCGGGCCACCGCTAGACTTCCCGCATGGCACGGTTCAACTACGGCGGGCAGGCCCTCATCGAAGGCGTCCTCATGCGCGGCCGCAATGCGATCGCGGTCGCATTCCGCCACCCGGACGGGCACATCGTCTGGGCATCCGAGCCGCTGAACACGGGACCGCACGGCTGGCGGTTCGCCGGTGCGCCGTTCGTCCGCGGGCTCGTCGTCCTGTACGAGACGCTCGTGGTCGGCACGAAGTGGCTGATCCGGAGCGCGAACGTCCAGGTCGGCGAGGACGAGGAGCTCGGCAAGGGCGCGATCGCCCTGATGCTCGGATTCACCCTGCTGATCGGACTCGGGGTCTTCTTCCTCCTGCCGCTCGTCATCGCCACCTTCACGACGGCCGACGTCGAGGAGGATCTCGCGCAGCACCTCGTCGAGGGCCTCGTCCGGGTCGCGCTCTTCCTCGGCTACCTCGCGCTGATCTCGCGGGCCCCCGACATCGCCCGGGTCTTCCAGTACCACGGCGCCGAGCACATGACGATCCACGCCCTCGAGGCCGGCAACCCGCTCACGACCGCGAACGTCCGCCGCTACCCGACGGCCCATCCGCGCTGCGGGACCGAGTTCCTCGTCGTCCTCATCGCGCTCTCGATCGTGGCCTTCAGCCTCGTGGGGAAGCAGGAGCCGCTCGTCATGGTCGCGAGCCGGATCATCCTCGTCCCGATCCTCGCCGCCGTCGGCTACGAGATCCTGCGGTGGGGCGCGAAGCACCGCGCGAACCCGATCGTGAAGGCGATCATGTGGCCGGGGATCCTCGTCCAGATGATCACGACGAAGCAGCCGAGCGACGACCAGATCGAGGTCGCGATCGTGTCGATGCAGCAGGCCCTCGAGGCCGACGGGGAGTCGGTTCCGGAAGGCTCGGACACGCCGGAGCGCGCCCCCCTGGACCCGGTCGAGCCCGCCGCCGCGACGGCATGACCGGCCTCGACGAGAAGCTCGCCGAGGTCGCGCGCCAGTACGACGACCTCCAGGTCCAGCTCGCCCGGCCCGAGACGAGTGCGGACCCCGCGGCAATCCGCCGCCTCGGCCGCGAGCTGTCGCGGATCGAGCCCGTCGTCGAGGCGTACCGCCGCCTCGAGGCCACCCGGACCGAGCTCGCGGGCGCCCGGGAGCTCGACGCCGAGGGCGACGAGGAGCTGAAGGCGATGGCGCGCGACGAGATCGACCGGCTCGAGGCCGATGAGTCGCGTCTCGTCGAGGAGCTGAAGGTCCTCCTGCTGCCGCGCGACCCGGCCGACGACGGCGACGTCATCCTCGAGATCCGTGCCGGCGCCGGGGGCGAGGAGGCGGCGCTCTTCGCGTCGGAGCTCCTCCGGATGTACCTCCGCTACGCGGAGCGGCACCGCTTCAGGACGGAGGTCATGAGCCTCAACGAGACGGGCATCGGCGGCGTCAAGGAGGCGATCGTCGAGGTCTCGGGTGACGGCGCCTACTCGCGCCTCAAGTTCGAGGGCGGGACGCACCGCGTCCAGCGTGTCCCGGCGACGGAATCGTCCGGTCGAATCCACACCTCGACCGCCACCGTCGTGGTCCTCCCGGCGGTCGAGGCGTCGGAGATCGAGATCGACGAGGAGCGCGACCTCCGGATCGACGTCAAGCGGTCGAGCGGGCCGGGCGGACAGTCCGTGAACACGACCGACTCCGCCGTCCGGATCACCCACCTCCCGACCGGGCTCGTCGTGGAGATCCAGGACGAGAAGAGCCAGCACAAGAACAAGGCCAAGGCGATGGCGGTCCTCCGGGCCCGGCTCCAGGAGGCGGAGCGACAGCGCCAGCGGGAGGCGGATTCGGTGGCCCGCCGGTCGATGATCGGCTCGGGCGACCGCGCCGACAAGGTCCGGACCTACAACTTCCCGCAGGACCGGGTGACCGACCACCGCGTGAACGCCGACCTCTCCAACCTGCCGCGGGTCATGGACGGAGAGCTCGACCGGCTCATCGACACGCTCATCACGACCGACCAGGCCCAGCGGCTGGCGGATCTCGTCGAGACCGGCGCGGCGGGCGGCTGACCGCGCCGTGGCCACCGTCGAGGCGCTCCTTCGCGATGCCGTCGAGCGGCTCCGGGTCGCCGGCTCGGAGACGCCGCGCCTCGACGCCGAGGTCCTCCTCGCCAACGTCCTCGGCGTCGACCGAACGGCGGTGATCGCCCACCCCGAGGCGCCGGTGGGGGACGGTGCCGCTGAGCGCTTCGCGGAGGCGGTCGTGCGCCGCGAGGCCGGCGAGCCGGTCGCGTACGTGCGCGGCGTGAAGGAGTTCATGGGCCTCGCCTTCGCGACGGACCCGCGCGCCCTGATCCCGCGCCCCGAAACGGAGCGACTCGTCGAGCTCGCCGAGCTCGAGATCGGGCGGCGGCTGCTCGCCGCCCCCCGCCCGCCGGGCACGCCGCCGGTCCGTGTGGTGGACATCGGGACGGGCTGCGGCACGGTCGCCGTGGCGATCGCCGTACGCCTTCGGTCTCGAGGGATGCTCGACGAGATCCACCTCGTCGCTACGGACGACGATCCCGATGCCCTCGAGCTCGCCCGGGAGAACGCGGTCGGCCACGCCGTCGGCGACCGGATCGCGTTCCGGGAGGCGGACCTGATCCCGACGAACGAGCCGCCCTTCGACGTCGTGCTCGCCAACCTGCCGTACGTCCGCACCGACGTGATCCCGGAGCTGCCGGTCGCGACATCGTTCGAGCCCGCGCACGCCCTGGACGGTGGGCCGGACGGCCTCGACGTCATCCGGCGCCTCCTCGACATCCTGCCCGAGGTCCTGACCCAGCGTGGGACCGCGCTGCTCGAGATCGGGGCGGACCAGCAAGACGGGATCGTCGCGGCCGTGGCCGAGGTACCGGGACGCTGGACGTGCGTCGTCGAGCGCGACCTCGCCGGGCTGCCGCGGGTCGTCCGGGTGGAGCGCTGATCGTGACCCGACCGTTCGTCGCCAGGTCCGTGGCCCCGGCCTTCCCGGTGCGCCTCGTCGCCCTCGACATCGACGGCACCCTCGTCGACGACGACCTCGTGCTCGGCGAACGGACCCGGGCCGCGATCGCGCGGGCCGTCCACCGCGGGGTCCATGTGTCCCTGATCACCGGCCGGATGACGTCATCCGCGCTGCGATTCGCGGGGTCGCTCGGGCTGCGAGACCCGATCGTCGGGTACCAGGGTGCTCTGGCTCGCGAGATGCCGGTCCGGGCGGACCGGGTGGGTCGCCTGCTCCGGCATCTGCCGATGTCCGCTGCCGTGGCCCGCGAGGCCGTGGCCTGGAGCCGCTCGATGGGCCTCGACCCGCACGCGAACCACCTCGAGGAGCTGGTCATACCGGCCGACGACCCGCAGGTCGACGACTACTCGGCGTTCCTCGGCACGCGAGCGATCCGGGTCCCTGACCTCGAGGCCTGGATCCGGCGACCGGTCACGAAGATCGTGGCGGTCGGGCCGCCCGGTCGGCCGAACGCGCTCCTGGCCGCTGCTCGGCAACGCTTCCTCGGTCGCGCCGACGTCACCGTCGCCCACCCGCGATTCCTGGAGTTCGTCGCCCCCGGCGTCACGAAGGGAGCGGCCGTCCGCTGGCTCGCCCGCCGGCATCGCGTCCCGCTCGGCCAGGTGCTCGCGATCGGCGACCAGCTCAACGACCTCGAGATGCTCGCGGCGGTCGGGCACGGCACCGCGATGCCCGAGTCACCGGCCGAGGTCATCGCGGTCGCCCGGTACGTCGCGCCGCCACTGGCCGAGGAGGGGGCCGGCGACATGATCGCGAAGCTTGCCCTCGCCACGAAGGCGGAGGCCCGTGCCGCGAGCTGGGCGTTCGAGGAGGTGGCCGCCGCGCTCCGCGACCGGATGCCCCCGGCTGTCCGGACGGGGTCATGATGGCGGCCTCCTTGCGCTGAGGGCCCGCTCCGTCGCGCTGCCGGTCGCTTGGCCCGCGGCAGGTCGCCTCACCGGTGGTCAGCGGCAAGGCGGCGCAACAGCCGGCGCCGCACCTCGTCATATCTGCCGACGGGTCCCCGGTCTGACGACGGGTCGAGCGCGATTGGAGGCTGACAGCGATGTCAAGGCCGAGGCGGAGCGTCCCGATCGTCGTCATCGCGCTGCTGCTTGCCGGCTGCTCGCCGGGCGCGAGTTCCGCCCCCTTGCCGACGCCCACATCCGGCGCGGCGGCGACCCCGACCCCCGTCGCCCCGACCCCGAGCCTCGTCCCTTCACCGGCGCCGCTCGCGCCGACGAGCCTGGACCCCACGTTGGTCCTGAGCGTGGATATCCGGCCGGACGTGAGCGTCGGGCGGATGCCGGACGTCAGCGTCTACCGTGACGGCACGGTCCTCCGCCGAACCGACGACGGCGGGGACGTCATGCGCCTGACGTCCGACGGCCTGGCGCAGGTCGAAGCGGTCGCCGACGACTCCGGCCTCCTCCGGGCGAGCACCGACATCGGTCCCGATCCGAACCACGCCGCCGGCTTCACGACCTACTCGATCACGTTCGCAGCGAACGGCGTCACCGTGCGACGTTCGGTCGCGAACGCGTTCCCCGAGGCGTTCCGGGCCGAGGCGCAGCGGTTCATCGCCCTTGCCGATCGGCTTGCCACGCTCGACCGGTGGCTACCCGCGTCGGCCTGGCTCATCGGTCCGGCGGGCGCGGAGCCGTGGATCCCAGACCGGTACGTGCTGAAGGTCATCGACTGGGGCTACGTGCCGGACCTCGTCCCGCCCGTCGACTTCGCCGACGTCGTCTGGCCGCTGGATGAGGGGCCGCTCGAGGTCGGCGATCCGGCGGACATGTCGGATCTGGGCGCGGCCGCTGCTCGGTGTGCCGTCCTGCCCCTCGACGATGCTCGATGGATCGAGGTAGCACTCTCGGCGGCGTTCCGTGACCAGCGAATCCCGGCGGCGTACCTCCAGGCCGATCTCGCCTGGGCCGAGCGCGGGTCGTTCCTGTCGATCGGCCTTCACGTGCTCCTGCCGGACGACGCGGACGACTGCAGCCTGGATCCGAGCTGGCCGTAGGGGCGCGATCCGGCCCCGTCTGCGACCATCGAGCGATGACATCGCGGTCCATCAGCCTCGCGCTCGCCGCCGCGAGCCGCCGCCCGCGTGACGCGCGACCGTGGCGACACGGCGGGCGACACAGATGAGCCCTCGCGTCGTCGCGGACGACGAGGCCGGGCGAGCCGAGGCGATCCGGGTGCTGCGCACGGGCGGCATCGTGGGCCTGCCCACGGACACGGTCTACGGGATCGCGGTGGCGAGCGCCACGCCCGGGGGAGTCGAGCGGCTGTTCCACGTGAAGCACCGCCCGCTGGACAAGTCGATCGCCCTGCTGCTCGCGAACGCCGATCAGGCGGGCATCCTCGGGGAGCTCACGCCCGAGGCCAGGGCGCTCGCCGACGCCATGTGGCCCGGACCGCTGACCCTCGTCCTCCGCGCTCGGCCCGACGCGGCCCTGCCCGCCGTGCTCGACGCGGCACGGACGGTCGGGGTCCGCGTGCCCGATCACCCCGCCCCACGTGCGCTCGCGGCCGCGGTCGGACCCCTGCCGACGACGTCGGCGAACCTGTCGGGACGGCCCGACGCGCTCGACGCCGCGACGGTCGTGGCCGAGCTCGGGGCTGGCGTTGACCTCGTGCTGGATGGCGGCCGGACGCCCGGGTCGCGGCCGTCCACCGTCGTGGACCTGACCGTGGAGCCGCCGGCGGTGCGCCGGGTCGGGATCATCGATGAGGCCACGATCCGGGCATTGATCGCCGGGGCGCGCCCTGCCGACGAGCGCTGACGAGCTCCGTCGTGAGGGGCCGGGCGGTCGCCGAGCGTTCAGGCGACCGCGACCTGACAGGCGCCCCGTGTGGGACGATACCGGACGGCGCACTGGCGACGAGGAAGGAAGGCGCGTGACGATGACGGTCGCGAGGGACCAGCGGTTGGGCTGGGCATCGATCGCCGAGGTCGACCCCGATTTGTGGCAGGCCATGGTCGACGAGCGACGTCGCCAGCACCAGAAGATCGAGCTGATCGCGAGCGAGAACTACACGTTCGGTGCGGTCATGGAAGCCCAGGGCTCGTGGCTCACGAACAAGTACGCCGAGGGCCTGCCCGGGAAGCGCTACTACGGCGGCTGCGAGTACGTCGACATCGCCGAGACGCTCGCCCAGCAGCGGGCCCTCGCCCTGTTCCCGGGCGCCGAGCACGTGAACGTGCAGCCCCACTCCGGCGCGCAGGCGAACATGGCCGCCTACTTCGCGGTCCTCAAGCCCGGCGACCGGATCCTCGGCATGAACCTGGCCCACGGCGGCCACCTCACCCACGGGTCGCCGGTCAACTTCTCCGGACGGCTCTTCGAGGTCCATGCCTACGGGGTCGATCGGGCCACGGGGCGGATCGACTACGACGCCCTCGAGGCGACGGCCCGCGAGGTCCGCCCGAAGGTCGTCGTCGCCGGGGCATCGGCCTATCCGCGGACCTGGGACTTCGAGCGCATGGCGGCGATCGCCCACGACGTCGGGGCGCTGCTCTTCGTCGACATGGCCCACTTCGCCGGGCTCGTCGCGGCGGGCGTCCACCCCAGCCCGTTTCCGCATGCGGACATCGTCACGACGACGACCCACAAGACGCTGCGCGGGCCGCGTGGCGGCCTGATCTTCAGCCGGACCGAGCTGCCCGAGGCCGTGGACCGCGCGGACTTCCCGATGGTGAAGACGACGCTCGCCGCCCAGATCGACAAGACCGTCTTCCCCGGTGTCCAGGGCGGCCCGCTCATGCACGTGATCGCCGGGAAGGCCGTCGGGCTCCTCCTCGCGGCGGGCGAGGACTTCCGCCGCGATCAGCATCGAACCGTCGAGAACGCCGCGATCCTTGCCGCGGAGCTCGCGGCCCGAGGCGCCACCGTCGTGTCCGGCGGCACCGACAACCACCTGATGCTCGTCGACGTGACGCCGCTCGGCGTGACCGGCAAGGAGGCCGAGCACCTGCTCGACGAGATCGGCATCACCGTGAACAAGAACGCGATCCCGTTCGATCCGCTGCCCCCGAACACGTCGTCCGGGATCCGGGTCGGCACGCCGGCGACGACGACCCGGGGCTTCGGGCCGGACGAGATGCGGACGATCGCGCGGCTCATCACCGAGGCCATCGAGCACCGTGAGGATGCCGCGGCCCTCGCGGCCCTCCGCGTCGAGGTCGAGGCGATGACCGTCCGGTTCCCCGTCCCGGGCCTGCCTGCCGAGGTGGCGTGACCTTCGTCCGCGATGCCGGAGCGCTCGTGCCCCTGCTCGTCGGGGGCTTCGTCGCCGCAGCGGCGATCTCCCTGCTCCTGACGCCCCTCGTCCGCGCTCTCGTCCGGCGCCGCGGCATCGTCGACGCGCCGAACCACCGACGGGTCAACACGACCCCCGTGCCCCGGGGTGGGGGGGCGGCCGTCGTCGTCGCCTTCCTCCTCGTCGGCGGCGGCCTCGTGGCGTTCAACGACCAGCTCGACCTCATGCCGCCGGCGCGGACCATCGGTGCCGGTGAGCTCGTCGCGCTCTTCCTCGGCGGCGCGCTCGCCGCCGCGATCGGGGCCGCGGACGACCTGTTCGACCTCCGGGCCCGATGGCAGCTGCTCGGCCAGGTGGGACTGGCGGTCCTCGCGGTGGTGCTCGGGATCGGCGTCGAGTCGGTGAGCAACCCGTTCGGGCCGGGAGCGATCGCGTTCGGGGCGCCGTTCGCGGCGGCCTTCACCGTCGTCTGGGTCGTCGGGATGATCAACAGCATGAACTTCATCGACGGCCTCGACGGCCTGTCGACGGGGATCGCCCTCATCGCCGCCCTGACGCTCGGGGTCCTGAGCCTGACGACCGAGGTCCGCCAGCCGTTCGTGGCGGTCCTGTGCCTCGTCCTGGCCGGCGGCCTCCTCGGCTTCCTGCGCTTCAACTTCCAGCCGGCGTCGATCTTCCAGGGGACCGCCGGCGTCATGTTCATGGGCTACACGCTCGCGATCCTCTCGATCCTCGGGGCGGCGAAGGTCGTCGTCGCGGTCCTCGTCCTCGGCGTCCCGATCATCGACACGTTCTGGGTCATCGTTCGACGGCTCCTCGCCGGCCATTCGCCGTTCACGCCCGACCGCGGGCACATCCACCACCGGCTCCTCGACCTGGGCCTCGGGCACCGGGGCACGGTGTTGCTCATCTATGCGATCTGCGCCAGCCTTGGCCTGCTGTCGCTCCTCGTCTCGACCGCGACCCAGGTCTATGCCTTCCTCGGCGCCCTCGTCGCCTTCGGGGTGATCCTTTTCCTCCTGACCCGGGACTCGCGCGAGGCACTCGAGCCCGACAGCTACGAATCGGAGCGCGATTCATGAGCCCCTGGCGCAGGCGGCCCGGGGGTCCCCCGCCCGGGGACGAGGACGCCGGCCCGATCTCGCCCGAGGACATCGCGTGGCGGATCGGCAGCGCCGACGTCCGACCCGAGCGGCCGCGCGGCCCCGCGAGGGACGCCGGGCCCGGCGAACGCTCGGCTGCGGCGGCCGCTTCGGCCCCCACGCCCGCCACGCGGCGTGATTCCGGGGCGGAGCGACGCGCACATGCCCGCCCGGTGTCCGGCACGACCCGGCGGCTCATCCTCTGGCGCGACGCGTCGGTCCTGCTGATCATCGTGATCCTGGTCGCCCTCACGATCCAGCTCGGCCTGGCGCGCGGGCCGGATCAGACCGCCGTGGGCCCGACGGGCGGGGCCACGGGACTCCCGAGCCAGGCCGCCCTGGGCGCCACCGGGACACCCACTGCGGAGACCCCGGAGCCGACGCTCGGCCCGGTCGTGGACCCGAGCCTCATCCCGAACATCGAGGCGACACCGACTCCCGCCCCGACCCCGACACCGCGGCCCGCGTCGACGCCGCGGCCGACGCCCCGGCCCACGCCGAGGCCGCCGGCGACACCGGCGCCGACGCCGGTCTCGACGCCCACGCCGACACCATTCGTGTCGCCGACCCCGGCGACCGCGCCACTCATCGTGACGGTCACCTGCGCGCCGTCGTCGAGCCCGGCCCCGGCCACCGTGAGCTGCAGCGCGACGGTCAGCGGCGTCGTCACGGCCTGGGCCTGGGACTTCGGCGACGCGAATGACGGATCGGGATCCACGGCGCCGGTCGGCGTCCACACGTTCGACCTGCCCGGCGACTACATCGTGTCGCTGACGGTCTCCGGTCCCGGCGGCACGGACCAGCAGACGACGACCGTGAGCGTCCAGTGAGCGGGAGCGCTCCGTGAGCGGCCGTCGGCGTCGCGCCGTCGCCCTGCTCGCGATCGTCGCCACGCTCGTCTCGGTGGCGCCGGGCCCGGCCCGGGCAGTCCCGGGCCCGCCGACCGCCGACGGGCAGTCCCTCCGCACCCCCCAGGACACGGCCCTGCCGATCACCCTCGTCGGCCACGACGCCTCCAACCTGGGCATCATGTCCTTCGTCGCCACAGACCCCGCCAACGGGACGTTGACGCCGTCGCTGGGCTCGATGACCTGCAACTCGAGCGGCCAGAACTGCTCGGCCGCGGTGACCTACACGCCCGATCCCGGGTACCAGGGGCTCGACAGCTTCACGTTCACGGTCACCGACTCCTACGTTCCCCCCGAGACGTCGGCGCCGGCGACGGTCTCGATCACGGTCAACGCGCCGCCGGTCGCGATTGACGATCCCGGGTCGGCCTGCCAGGCACCCAACGTCACCGGCGGCTCGTTCCCGATCCCGGAGGATTGGCCGGAGCCGCTCTGGATGTTCGGCGACTGCTCGCTCGTCGCCAACGACACGGACCCCGATGGGGACTCCCTCATCTACGAGGTGGACACCCTGCCGTCGAACGGCGACCTCACCTTCGTCGACAGCGTCTCGGTCGCCTACCAGCCGGACCCCGACTACAGCACGATCGCCGGCGATCAGCCGGGTGGGACGTGGGTCTCGGACACGGTCGTGTACACGGCCTTCGACGGCTTCGAGCATTCCGGCCAGGCAACGCTGCGAATCTGGGTGGCGCCGATCAATGACCCACCGTCGTTCACGCCCGGTGCCGACGTCGTGGTCAACGAGGATTCGGGTGCCTACAGCGCCACGTGGGCGACGGCGGTCAGCCCGGGCCCGGCCAACGAGGGCGCCCAGACCGTCGACTTCGAGATCGTGAACCTCGACGTCACCGGGGTGCCCAACCTCTTCGCGGTGGACCCGGCGATCAGCTCGACGGGCGTGCTCACCTTCACGCCGGGTCCCAACGAGGTCGGGCTGGCGACCGTCACCGTCCGGGCGGTCGACGACGGCGGCCTCGAGGACTACGACGTCGTCCACGCCGGACTGCCCGTCCCGGACGACACGAGCGACGAGGCGACGTTCACGATCGCCGTCATCCCGGTTGCCGACGCCCCCGTCGCGCAGGACACGAGCGCTTCGACGGACGAGGAGACCCCGGTCGAGATCGACCTCGTGGCCTCGGACGCCGAAGGCGACAGCCTCGTGTTCGACGTCGCCGACCCGCCCAACGGGAGCATCGCCTACGGGACGCTGAGCTGCGGCGCCGGGACCTGCACGCAGCGAGTGACCTACACGCCGGACGTCGACTACATCGGAACCGACACGTTCACCTTCACCGCGGTTGCCTCGACGCCGCCGACGACCTCGAACACGGCCACGGTGACGGTCACGATCGGGAACGTGAACGATGCCCCGTCGTTCACGAAGGGCGCCAACCAGACGGTCCTCGAGGACTCCGGCCTCCGGACGGTGACCGGCTGGGCCACGGACATCTCGCCCGGCGTCAACGAGGCCGGCCAGGCCATCGACTTCGAGGTGACGAACAACACGAACACCGGCCTCTTCTCGGCGGGACCGGCCGTTGCCGACAACGGGACCCTGACCTTCACCCCGGCCGCGAACGCCAACGGTACGGCGACGATTACCCTCCGCCTGGACGATGTCGAGGGCGGCAGCTCAGCGACGCAGACGTTCTCGATCACGGTCACCTCGGTGAACGACGCCCCGACGTACACGAAGGGCGCCAACGCGTCCGTCCTCGAGGACAGCGGTGCGGAAACGGTGTCCGGCTGGGCGTCGGCGATGTCGCCCGGCCCGGCCGACGAGTCCGCTCAGACGCTCACCTTCGCGGTCGTCGGCAACACCGTGCCGGCCCTCTTCAGCGTGGCGCCGACGGTCGACGAGGCGACCGGCGACCTCGACTTCACCGTCGCCGCCAACGCCTTCGGGACGTCGACGATCACCCTCCGGCTGTCCGACACCGGCGGGACCGCGAACGGCGGGGTGAGCTCGAGCGAGCAGACCTTCACGATCACCGTCGTCGGCGTGAACGACCAGCCGTCGTTCACGAAGGGCGCCGACCAGGTCGACCTCGAGGACGCCGGCGCGCAGTCCGTGCCCGGCTGGGCGACCGCGATCTCGGCCGGCCCGTCGGAGGCGAGCCAGACCGTGAGCTTCGAGGTGACCGACAACACGAACGTGGCGCTCTTCGCCGTGCAGCCAGCAGTCGCCGCCAACGGCACGCTCACCTACACCCCGGCCGCCAACGCCCACGGCACGGCCACGATCACGATCGTCCTCCACGACTCCGCGGGAACGGCGAACGGCGGGATCGACACGTCGAGCGAGGCGACCTTCACGATCGACGTCGATCCCGTGAACGACGCCCCGACCTTCACGAAGGGCCCGAACGAGGTGGTCCCCGATGACAGCGGGGCGCACGTCGTGAACGGCTGGGCGACGGGGATGAGCGCCGGGCCCGCGGACGAGGCCGGCCAGGAGCTCGAGTTCAGCGTCGTCGGCAACACCCTGCCGGCCCTCTTCAGCGTCGGCCCCGCCGTGGACGCCGTCACGGGCGACCTGTCCTACACGGTCGCGCCCGGGATCAACGGCCTGTCGACGATCACGCTCCGCCTGGCCGACGACGGCGGCACCGCAGACGGCGGGGTCGACCATTCGGATCAAACGTTCACGATCACGATCGGCGAGGTGAACGATCCGCCGACGTTCACGAAGGGCGCCAACCAGTCCTGGGCCGAGGACGGTGGGGCCAGGTCGGTACCGGGCTGGGCAACCGCGATCTCGGCCGGTGGTTCCGGCGAGGCGGGCCAGGCCCTGTCGTTCCTCGTCACCGGCAACACGAACACCGCCCTCTTCTCGGCCCAGCCGGCCGTGTCCGCGAGCGGGACCCTGACATTCACGCCGGCTTCGAATCGGAACGGCACGGCCACGATCTCGCTCGTCCTCAAGGACGACGGCGGCACGGCGAACGGCGGGGTCGACACGTCCGCCACGGCGACCTTCACGATCACGATCACGCCGGTCAACGATCCCCCGAACGCGGCGAACGACGTCGGCTTGACCGTGAAGCAGAACACGGCGACGTCGCTGGCCGTCCTCGCCAATGACACGGCGCTCCCCGACACCGGCGAGACGCTGACGATCGTTGCGAAGACGAACGGCGCCCACGGGACGGTGACCATCACCGGCGGCGGCACCGGGATCCGCTACACCCCGGCCGCCACGTACCGCGGCTCGGACGTCTTCACGTACACCATCAGCGACGGCGCCCTCACGGACACCGCGACCGTCCTCCTGACGGTTGTCCAGACCGGGACCGTCACCCGGCTCGCCGGGGCCGACCGCTACGCGACCTCGGCCGCGATCAGCGCGGCGAGCTACGGCGCCAACGTGCCCGTCGCCTACATCGCCTCGGGCCTCGGCTTCCCCGACGCCCTCTCGGGTGCCCCCGTGGCCGGCAAGGCCGGTGGTCCCATCCTCCTCGTCCCGGGCACCTCGATCCCGGCCGTCATCGCCGCCGAGCTCACCCGCCTCAAGCCGGCCAAGATCGTCATCCTCGGCGGCACCGGGGTCGTCTCGGCCGGGGTCCAGACGAGCCTGGGCGTCTACACGGCGGCGCCGTCCTAGGAGCTGGTCGTCGAGGCACGCCGCCGCAACCGTCCCGCAACCTCCGATGGCGGGCCGCCGAGGGCCTCTGGTATACTCCCCGGGCTTTGCCAGGTCGCGGATGATCGAGCCCGGCCGCGGGGTTGCCTACCTCGCCCTCTTCTCGGAGATCGGGCTCGTCCTCCTCGTCACGACGCTGGCGGGCGTTGGCCTCGGCTACTGGGCCGACACGCAATTGGGGACCGTCCCCGTCTTCATCCTCGTCGGCCTGTTCGTCGGGATGGGGGTCGGCGCCCGGGCCGTGTGGGTGCTCATCAGCCGGTTCCTGCGACAGATCGACGACCAGCCCTAGCGCCTCCGGGGCGCACGGATCGAAGCCTCGACGAGCGCGGCGGGTGCCGCGCTCCTGTGTGTGGAGCGAGCGTTGACGAACGAGCGGACGGCCGAGACGGCCGCGCCGACCCCGAAGTCGAACCGGATCAGGAACCGGATCCTCACGGCCCTCGTGGCCGTGATCGTCCTGGACGTCCTGGCCGTGCTGTTCGTCCCGCCGTTCCCGCCCGGCCAACCCGGCGAGCCCATCCAGTTCCCCGGCGACGGCATCACGGCCAACCTGGAGCTCCCGGCGCCGCACGTGGTCTGGGACCTCGACCCGGGCACCCACTCCGAAGGCATCCTCCAGTTCCATCCGAGCATCACGTCCTCGATCCTGACGTCCTGGATCGTCATGGCCGTGATCCTGCTCGTGATGGTCCTCGCGACGCGCCGGATCCGGGACGTCCCCACCGGCGTCCAGAACGTCGTCGAGTTCGCCTACGAGTCGCTCCACAACTTCGCGACCTCGCTCGGCGGCCCGCGGGCGGCCCGCTACGTCCCGCTCTTCGCGGCGTTCTTCCTCTACATCCTGTTCTCGAACTGGAGCGGTCTCATCCCGCCGGTCGGGAAGGTCACGTTCCTGCGGGCCCCGACGAGCGACGTGAACATCACGATCGGCCTGGCCCTCGTGAGCTTCACGATCTTCCAGATCGAGGGATTCCGGAACCTCGGCGTGCGAGGCTACCTCGGCAAGTTCTTCCCGCTCGGGGAGTTCCGCAACGGCATCGGGGCCGGCGTCATCGGCCTCTTCGTCGGGCTCGTCGAGCTCCTCCTCGAGTTCGTCAAGCCCCTCACGCTGTCGATGCGACTCTTCGGCAACATCTTCGGCGGCGAGATCGCCCTGGGCGTCATGACCGGCCTCACCATCGCGCTGGTCCCAGTCGCCCTGATCGGCCTTG
>DASUMJ010000106.1:0-4526 GCA_036277775.1 Candidatus Limnocylindrales bacterium | reverse complement strand
CGGTGCAGCCGGCACCGGCGGCTACGCGTTCCGTGGCGGGCTCCACCCCGATACGTCGATGATCGCGAACATCCTTGCGAACCAGGGCGTCAGGTCCGAACTGACGGGTCGGCCGCTCAGCGAGGCGGCCATCCTCGGCGCGGGCGGGGGTCTCGGCGCCGGCTACATCCTCTGGGAGTTCAGGGCGCGGGCGGCGGCCATCCTCACGCTCGGCTTCCGCAACCAGTGGCAGTACCCGGCCGTCCCGGGCTGGCTCGCGAAGACCGCCGACCGGCTCGCGATCCGGCTTGACGTCCACGAGACGGGCGGACCTGCCGGCGCCCGCATGGCGCTCGACGCGATCCTCGACACCGGCCGGCCCGTGATCGCCTACGTCGACCAGCAGGTGATCGGGACGTGGGGCCAGCCGGCTGAGCTGTCGGGCGTGACGGGCTATCCCGTCGTCGTCGTCGGCAGGCTCGGCGACGACGGCTACCTGGTCGACGACCGCGGGAAGGCGGCGCTCGAAGTCCCGGCGACGACGATGGTGGCAGCCCGCGCCCGGATCGGGACGTGGCGCAACCGCCTCGTCGAGCTGACACCGCCCGGGCGCGTGGTGCCGGCGGCGTCGCTGCGCGCGGCGTTCCGGGCCGGTCTCGAGGACCAGGTCGACCACCTCCGGGCCCCTTCGGACTCGTTCTCGCTGCCGACCTGGCGGAAGTGGAGCCGGCTCCTGACCGACACGAGGAATCCCAAGGCCTGGTCACGCGTCTTCCCCGGCGGCCGTGGCCTGTTCGGGGCGCTCCTCTCGATCGTGGAGGCGGTCGACGGCACGATCGGGGCCCAGGGCGGCCACCTGCGCGAGCTCTATGCCGACTTCCTCGATGAGGCCGCGCCGACGCTCGACGCCCCGGCCCTGAACGACGCCGCGCGCGCCTGGCGGACGGCCGCCGACCTCTGGGAGGACCTGGCCGATGCGGCCGTTCCCGCCGATCTCGACGGGGCCGTCGACGTGGTCGAGGCCGCCGAGGCACTCCACGACGGCGCGATGGCCGGCGAGCCGGGACGTGCCGGGGTCGCAGACGCGGCCGGGAAGCTCTGGTCGGCCCGCGCCGCCTACGCCGGCGAGCTCCCGCTGGAGCCCGCGCGGATCGAGGCGCTGTACGCCGACCTGGGCGAGCGCATCAGCCGGATCTACCAGGCAGAGTGCGAGGCCGTGGAGTCCACGGCGGCCGCCATCGGGCGCTGATGGTCGGGCAACCGGCCGACCGTGCGGGGACGACGGTCAGTCCGTGGCGCGCTCGGGCGGGGGGATCGTCGACGCCGCGGGACCGAGTGCCGCGACGTATGCCCACTCGTACCGCTCCCAGGCCGCCGGGTCTGGCTGACCCCCCGCGAGGTGGGCATCGAGGTTGTCGAGGCAGGCGTGCCAGCCGCCGCCGTCGCGGGCCGCCCGGCCCAGCTCGTCGAACGTGAAGAGGAAGCGCAGTTCCGTTCCGGCGCCGTCCGCCCGCAGCTCGAACCGAAGGACATCCGCATCCCAGCGGAGCTCGACGACATGCGGCGGGTCGAAGGCCAGCACCGCACCCGTTGAGGGGGGCGCATCGCCGCGCGGGAAGACGAACCGGAGCGTCGCTCCCGCCACGCGGTCGCCCTCGACGATCGCAGGGAACCAGGCCGCGAGCTCGTCCGGCTCGGTGATGGCGCGCCAGACGGTGGCCGGCGACTGGTCGAGACGGCGGACGAACGTGAGCCGCCAGCGGCTGCCGACAGCCTCGAGGGTGCCGACGTCCATCGCCGCGCCTAGGCCCCGACGTACTCGGCGAGGTGCTCGCCCGTGAGCGTGCCCCGGGCGGCGACGAGGTCCGCCGGCAGGCCCTCGAAGACGACGCGCCCGCCGTCGTGCCCGGCGCCCGGACCGAGGTCGATGACCCAGTCGGCGTGGGCGATGACGGCGAGGTGATGCTCGATGACGATGACCGACTTGCCGGCGTCCACCAGCCGGTCGAGGAGCTTGAGCAGCTGGTCGACGTCGGCAAGGTGCAGGCCCGAGGTCGGCTCGTCGAGGACGTAGATGCCGCCATCGGTGGCCATCTGGATCGCGAGCTTGAGCCGCTGCCGCTCGCCGCCCGAGAGCGTCGTGAGCGGCTGGCCCAGCGTCAGGTACCCGAGGCCCACGTCGGCCATCCGGCTCAGCACGGTCCGGGCCGCGGGGGTCTTCGCCTCGCCGCTGCCGAAGAACTCGAGCGCCTCCGCGACCGACATCGCGAGGACCTCGGTGATGTCCCGCCCGCCGAGCTTGTACTGGAGCACGGCGGCCTGGAACCGCTTGCCCTCGCACTCCTCGCAGACCGTGGCGACCTCGGCCATGATCCCGAGGCTCGTGTAGATGAGGCCGTTGCCGTTGCAGGCCGGGCAGGCACCTTCCGAGTTGGCGCTGAAGAGCGCCGGCTTGACGCCGTTGGCCTTCGCGAACGCCGTCCGGATCGGGTCGAGCACGCCGGTGTAGGTCGCCGGGTTGCTCCGCCGGGAGCCCCGGATCGGTGCCTGGTCGATCGAGACGACGCCGGCGTCCCTTGGCATCGAGCCGTGGATGAGCGAGCTCTTGCCCGAGCCGGCCACGCCGGTCACGACGCACAGCACGCCGAGGGGGATGTCGACGCTCACGTTCCGGAGGTTGTGCCGGGTCGCGTGGCGGATCGCCAGCGAGCCGGCAGCCGTGCGCGTCGCCGGCTTCAGCGCCGCCCGGTACCCGAGGTGGCGACCGGTGAGCGTGTCGCTCGCTCGGAGGCCATCGACCGTTCCCTCGAAGCAGACCGCGCCGCCCGCCGCGCCGGCACCGGGGCCGAGGTCGACGACGTGATCGGCGATCGCGATGACATCGGGCTTGTGCTCGACGACCATGACCGTGTTGCCCTTGTCCCGCAGCCGCAGCAGCAGGTCGTTCATCCGCCGGATGTCGTGCGGGTGGAGCCCGATCGTCGGCTCGTCGAAGACGTACGTGACATCGGTGAGCGCCGACCCGAGGTGCCGGATCATCTTCGTCCGCTGGGCCTCGCCGCCCGACAGCGTGCCCGACGGCCGATCGAGCGAGAGGTAGCCGAGCCCGACCTCGACGAAGGAGTCGAGGGTCTGTCGGAGCGAGGCCAGCAGCGGCCCCACCGACGGCTCGTCGAGGTCGCGGATCCAGTCGGCGAGGTCGCTGATCTGCATCGCACAGGCGTCGGCGATGCTGATCCCCCTGACCTTCGACGACCGGGCCGCCTCGCTGAGCCTCGTGCCGCCGCACGCGGGGCAGGGGCTGAACGTGGCCGCGCGCTCGACGAACGCCCGGATGTGCGGCTGGAGCGTGTCGACATCCTTGGACAGGAACGACTTCTGGACCTTGAGGACCAGGCCCTCGTAGGTGAGGTTGATGCCCTCGACCTTGACCTTGACGGCCTCCTGGCGGAGGAAGCGGTCCAACTCGGTCTCGGTGTAGTCGCGGATCGGCTTGTCAGGGTCGAGGCCCGCGGCCTTGAAGATGCGGACCGCCCACCCGTCGGCGGTGTAGCCGGGGACCGTGATCGCACCCTCGGAGAGCGACTTCGTCTCGTCGTAGAGCTGGGTCAGGTCGACGTCGCTCACGCTGCCCATGCCCTCGCAGCGCGGGCACATGCCGCCGACGACCGTGAACGTCCGGCTCTCCGTCCTGGGCTTGTCGGTTCCGCGCTCGACGGTGATCGCCCCGCTGCCGGTGGCCGACGGGATGTTGAAGGAGAACGCCTGCGGCGAGCCGATGTGCGGCTGCCCGAGCCGGCTGAACAGGATCCGCAGCAGCGTGTTCGCGTCGGTGGCCGTGCCGACGGTCGAGCGGACGTTGGCGCCCATCCGCTCCTGGTCGACGATGATCGCCGTGGTCAGCCCTTCGAGGAGGTCGACGTCCGGGCGCGAGAGCGTGGGCATGAAGCCCTGCACGAACGCGCTGTACGTCTCGTTGATGAGCCGCTGCGATTCGGCCGCGATCGTCGCGAAGACGAGCGAGCTCTTGCCCGAGCCCGAGATGCCGGTGAAGACCGTCAGCCGGCGCTTCGGGATCTCGATGCTGATGTCCTTCAGGTTGTTCTCCCGGGCGCCGTGCACCCGGATGCGATCGTGCGAGTCCGCGGCGTGCGCGGGCCCGGGCGCTGCCTGGTTCATTCCTGGATCTGGATGATCCGGATCATGTTCCCGGCGGGATCGCGGAAGGCGCAGTCGCGGGCGCCCCAGGGCTGGTCCATCGGCTCCTGGATCACCTCGGCACCGCTGGCCTGGGCCCGCTCGAACGTTCCCTCGAGATCGGGGGTCGAGAAGTTCAGCCCGCGCAGGAGGCCCTTGGCGAGGAGGTCGCCGAGCGCCTCCCGGTCCGCGGGCGAGATCCCGGGATCGGCGGCCGGGGGCTCGAGGACGATGTTGACGTCGGGCTGGGACGGCGAGCCGATCGTGACCCACCGCATCCCGTAGGCGCTGACGTCGTTGCGGACCTCGAGGCCCAGCGCGTCGCGATAGAAGGCGATCGCCTTCTCGTG
>DASUMJ010000105.1:0-2139 GCA_036277775.1 Candidatus Limnocylindrales bacterium | reverse complement strand
CTCGGCGGCGGCGATGCCGGAACGCGCATCAGCGCCGAGACGGTGACCGGGGCCCCGGACGCGCTCCGCGTCGGCGACATCCTCCGCGGCGTCCTGCCCCAGGAGCAGGAGCTCCTCCGGCTCATGCTCCTGGTCCCCGAGATCCAGCTTCGGATCACGGACGCGATCGGGCCCGACCAGCTCCCGAACACCGTGGCCCGCGAGCTCTTCCGGGCCGTCGTCCTCGCCCGCGAGCCGAACGACGCGGGCGTCCATCCGCCGTTCAGCCTCACCGCGCTCGTGACGCAACTGGACCCCGAGACCGCGGCGCTCGCCCAGGCGCTCGTCGCCCGGCGCGAACCGAACCCGCGGGCACTGAGCCAGCAGGAGCTCGTCTACGAGGTCGAGCGGCTCGTCATCGACCTCGAGGAGCGGGCGCTCGACGAGCGCTCCGAGTTCACCCAGAACGCCCTCGCCGAGGCCGAGCAGTCCGGCGACGCCGAGACGGCCCGTCACCTGCTCCTCGAATCCCAGGCCATGAACGACCAGCGGCGGTCGCTCCATCGACGCCGCGAACAGACCCGACTCCTCGTGCGACCCGCCGAACGGGTCGCCGGCGCGAACGGGGATCCCGCCCCGCCCGCCCCGGCGACCTCGGGCCGCGCCTGACCACCGAACCGAATCCCGCAAGGAGGGAGCACCCGTCATGCCCATCGATCCGCTCGATCAGCAGCTCGTCGAAGCCGTCCTCACCCGCCCGCGTCGGGCGAAGGCGGACCTCGAGGAAGCCAAGCTCGCCGGCATCCGCACGAAGGTCGCCGACGACGACGACCTCGATTCGGACGACGACGACGATCTCGGCCCGGCCGTCGCCGCCGCCGACGATGACGACGACGTGAGCGTCGAGGTCGTCGCCGAGGACGCGGAGGCCGGCCCCGGGGCCGCCCTGCCCGCCGATGCGCCGGCGAAGCTCGACGCCGCCGAGCTGGAGGAGCCCTCCGCCGAGGAGCTCGAGGCGCTCTCGGCCGACATGATCGGGATCGACGACCCGGTCCGGATGTACCTGAAGGAGATCGGCAAGGTCGCCCTCCTGACCGCCGAGGAAGAGGTCGTCCTGGCCAAGGCGATCGAGCTCGGCGAGCAACTCGCCGAGGAGCCGTGGAAGGGGATCGTCTCGCTCCACGAGTGGACGACCCACAACACCGAGTCGAAGACCCGGACCCTGAAGCCGCAGCACCGCCTGCCGCTCGGCGAGGAGGCGCACCGCCTCGTCCGCGACGCGATCTCGTCGGAGGACGCGGTCGATCTCCTCGTCCCGCCGCCTGACTTCCACCTCATCAAGGCCGGTCGCGACGTCCAGTCGGAGGGCACGACCCAGCTCCTGAAGGAGGCGCGGAAGCTCCTCGGCCAGTACGAGGCCGCGCTCGAGGGCAAGGGCGACGAGACCGTTCCGCAGGTCTTCCTCCGGCTCCTCGACTGGGCCTACTTCGCGGTCCACAACGGGGACCTCGACTCCCGCGACAACATCGGGCTCCGGGCGATCTACGACTGGACCCGCGACGCCGTGGCGTTCCCGGCCCTCGAGCGCTGGGTCCAGGCCGGCAACGACGCCGACCTCCTGAAGCGGATGGGCTACGACCCCGACGTCCCGAAGACGACGAAGCTGGCCCATCGCAAGGGCGAGCTCGTCCGGATCGGGCGCGACGCTCGGGAGCAGCTGACGTCGGCCAACCTCCGGCTCGTCGTCTCGATCGCGAAGAAGTACATCGGCCGCGGGATGTCGTTCCTCGACCTCATCCAGGAGGGCAACATCGGCCTCATCCGGGCGGTCGAGAAGTTCGACTTCGAGAAGGGCTTCAAGTTCTCGACCTACGCCACGTGGTGGATCCGCCAGGCCATCACCCGGGCCATCGCCGACCAGGCCCGGACGATCCGGATCCCGGTCCACATGGTCGAGACGATCAACCGCCTCATCCGCGTCTCGCGGCAGCTCCTCCAGGAGCTGGGTCGCGAGCCGACGGTCGAGGAGATCGCCGAGGCGATGTCGAAGGGCCAGGAGGTCCAGGTCACGCCCGAGAAGGTCCGCGAGATCATCAAGGTCTCGCAGGAGCCGGTCTCGCTCGAGACCCCGATCGGCGAGGAGGAGGACTCCCACCTCGG
>DASUMJ010000104.1:0-26588 GCA_036277775.1 Candidatus Limnocylindrales bacterium | reverse complement strand
CGAAGGAGGAGGGGACCCTCGTCATCGTCACGTCGGACGGTGAGATCGCGGGGCACATCGAGTTCTTCAAGCCGGTCAGCTACTGGGACGCGTTCGAGCTCGCATACCAGCTGCATGACGACCGCTTCGCGGGTCGTGGCTACGTCACCGAAGCCGTACAGCTGCTCGTCGACTACCTCTTCGCGGCCAAGAAGCAGTTCCGGATCCACCTCGTGATCGTCCCGGGGAACGCAGCGTCCCGCCGCATCGCCGAGAAGTGCGGGTTTACGCTGGAGGGCACGGTTCGCGGCGCGTTCTTCAACGACGGCCGGAATCAGGATGTGCTCCTGTACTCGCTGCTCCGCACCGACCCGCGGCCGTGGCACGCAGCTGGAACGGATCCGAATCGGTCGTGACCCGTGCGCCGTCGGGCGCGGATCGCCGATCGGAGTACGCTCGACGGGCAACAGCACGGCCCCCTCGATCGAAGTCGGAGGACTCGCACATGTCATCGGTCGGACGCGTCACCGAGATCACCAGCCGCTCGGAGAACAGCTTCGAGGAGGCGATCCGCCTGGGAATCGAGCGCGCGAACAAGACGCTCCGCGGCGTCAAGGGCGCGTGGGTGAAGGAGCAGCAGGTCGACGTCGAGAACGGCCGCATCGTCGGCTACCGCGTCAACATGCTCGTGACGTTCATCCTCGACGACTGATCGGGTCGCTCGCGCCGACATTTCGTCGGCCGTGAACCGCCAGCGCCGCCTCATGCGGGCCTCGGGCGCCGGGGTCGGCATCGCGCTTCGAGCCGCCCTCGCGCTGATGCTCCGCGCCGTCCGGCGGGCCGGCGACAGCGACCCTCGCTTCGCCGCCAAGGGGATCGGGACACGGGCAACGCTTGTCGTCCCGGCGGTCAGCCTCGTCGTCCCGATCCTCTGGCTGCGCGATCGTCGCGCGCCGTACCCGTTCTGGATGGACGATCTCCTCCTCTCGATCGTCGCGCTCGATCTCGCCGGCAACGTCTTCGATCTCTACGACCGTCATGCGCACTTCGACCTCATCCCGCACGCCCACGGGACTGGCGCGCTGACGGTGCTCGCGGCTTGGGCGCTCGGGCTCCCGATGCGGTCCGCGATCGCGGGCGCGACCGCGGGCCACGTCCTGCTCGAGGCCCAGGAGTGGGTCAGCGACGTCGCCTTCGGGTATCGCAACGTCCGGGGATGGTGGGACACGGTCGGCGACCTCGCCGCCGGCGCGGTCGGCGCCGCGGTCTACGGCGGCCTGTACTCCCGTCTGGTTCGCCGAGCCGGCCTGGAGCCGCCACCGCTCGTGGGCTGAGCGCCGGCAACCGCCCGATCCCCGCCTCGACCAGGGCGTTCCACCGGTCTCCGCCGGTTCCTTCGGCCCTTGTCCGACGCCCTCGCGACGGGCGAGACTCTCTGGGTCGCCGTCCCGCCCGCCCCAAGAGGTGGAGCGTGGGATTCACGCGTCGTCGCCTGCTCGTCCTCGCCGGAGCGATCCCTGCACTCCTCGTGGCGGAGCGCGTCCACGCCGTCGTCGGGGAGGTGTCGGGGCGGGCGATCGCCGGAGCACGACCCGCGGCGCGCGGGACGAGCGCGACCCGCTGCGCCCGATGCGGTGCGGACGACCACACGATGCTCGATCCAGGCTGCCCGGCAGCGCCACGGCTGGGTCGCCGCTGACCATGCGGCGCCGGACGTTCCTGAAGGCTGCGGCGGCCTCGGCGGCCGCCCTCGGGGGCGCGGCGGGCGCGCCCGGCGTGACGTCGCTCGTCAACGGCGGGCGGGACTTCGACGTCGCGCCCAGCCTGCCGGTCGACCGCGCCGTCCGGACGACCTGCTCACCGAACTGCACCGGCTCGTGCGGCCAGCTCGCATTCGTCCGCGACGGCGTCATCGTGAAGATCCAGCAGGCCGCGGACTACCCGGACGCTGCCTACAACCCGCGCGGCTGCATGAAGGGCCTTTCGTACCTGAACCAGGTCTACGGCCCGGACCGGATCATGACGCCGCTGATCCGGGAGGGCGACCGCGGCTCCGGCACGTTCCGCGCCGCCAGCTGGGAGGAAGCCCTGGACCGAGTCGCGGACGGGCTTGGGGAGATCGGCCGGCGGTGGGGCTGGGACTCGATCCACGTCTTCGGGCAGGTCCCGGGATCCGGCTACATCCAGAAGGGCGCCAACTATCGCGCCTGTGCCCTGCTGGGGATGAGCCACGGCACGAGCTTCGACTTCAACGGCGACCTGCCGATGGGCATGCCGATCACCTTCGGCGTCCAGAACGCGGAGCACGAGGCAAAGGACTGGGCGAACAGCCGCTTCCTCCTCCTCGTCGGCGCCAACCCGGTCGAGACCCGCATCCCGGACGTCCACTTCCTGTTCGACGCGGCCGAGCGTGGTGCCCGGATCGTCGTCGTAGACCCGAGCTTCTCGCCGACCGCCTCGAAGGCCGATGCCCACATCCGGATCCGCCCGGGCACGGATGCCGCGCTCGCCCTCGCCCTCTGCCGGCAGGTCATCGAGGACGGCACCTGGTCCCCGGACTTCATGCGGGCCTGCACCGACGCCCCGCTCGCGGTCCGCGCCGACACCGGGGCACGCCTCCGGTGGGCCGATCTCGAGCCTGGGCGAGCCGCGGCGGCGGCATCGGCGGCCGGGGTCTACGTCGCATGGGATGAGGCCGCCGGCGGCTGGGCGCCGGTGCCGATCGATCGCCTCGGCGGACCCGGCACGAACGCCGCGCTCGAGGGCACCCGCGCTGCCAGGCTCCGCGGCGGCGACGTCGTGGACGTCAGGCCGGGCTTCGACATCGTGCGCGAGGAGCTGGACCGCTGGACCCCCGACGCGGCCGAGGCCGTCACCGGCGTGCCGGCCGAGCAGATCGTGAAGCTCGCCCGGGCCTACGCCGCGGCCAGGCCCGCCGCGATCCTCATGGGCGGCGGCTCGAACCATTGGTACCACGGGGACCTGACGGGGCGGGCCTTCGCGCTCCTGGCCGCGCTCACCGGCAACATCGGCGTCTCGGGTGGCGGCTTCTCCGTGTACGTCGGCCAATACAAGGTCCGGGTGGACACCTCGCCGTGGTGGAGCCCCGGTGGGACGAAGGCGAACGTCGTCCCGTCGATCTACTTCGTCCGCGGCCGGACGCCGACGATGCACCCGGACGTGCCGTACCCGGAGAACGGCTGGCACGGGCTCGTCTGCACCTTCGCGAACATGTTCGTCCAGGCGATGGACGTCAACCGGCTGCACGAGACGCTCCGAGGCCTCGAGCAGATCGTGGTCGTCGACCACCAGATGACCGAGACGGTTCGGTGGGCGGACGTCGTCCTGCCGGCGACGACCTGGTACGAGAAGACCGATCTCACGGCGACGCCGCTCCACCCGTTCCTGCAGCTCCAGCAGCCGGCGATCGAGCCGGTCGGCGAGGCCCGGTCCGAGGTCTGGATCTGGCGGGAGCTCATGCGGCGGCTGGATCCCGCGAAGGCAGCCGAGTTCTTCGAGATGGACGAGGAGGCGGCCATCGAGGCGATCCTCGAGGCCGGCAGCGGCGACGGCGGCCCGACGGCGGGGATCACGCTCGACCAGCTCAAGGCCGGCCCGGTCCGGCTGAACGTGCCCGACCCGGACATCCCGTTCCGTCGGCAGGTCGAGGACCTCGTCCCGTTCCCGCCCCGGTCCCTCCCCGCGCCGCTCGAGAAGACCGCGGCGTTCGTCCCGACGGGCCGGATCGAGTTCTACAAGGAGGAGCCGCGCTTCATCGAGCTCGGTGAGACCGTTCCCACGTACCGTCCGCCGTTCGACGACACCGTCCACGACCCGGCCGACTGGCCGCTCACCCTCCTCACCCCGCACAGCAAGTGGCGGATCCACTCGAGCTACGCGAACAACGCCTGGCTCGCCGAGATCCACGGCGGCCGGCCCGAGGTCTTCATCGCACCGGCCGACGCGGCCGCCAGGGGGATCGCGACCGGCGACCCGGTGCGCGTCTGGAACACTCGTGGCGAGGTCGTCGCCTGGGCCCACGTTTCCGAGTCCGAGCAGGCCGGCTCCGTCACGCTCTACGAGGGTTGGTGGCCGCGCCAGTTCCGGAGCGGGAAGGGCGTGAACGAGCTCACGTCGTCCGCGGTCAACCCGATCCACGAGGTCCATTTCGTCGGGAACATGTGGTCGCCCTCCACCGGCTGGAAGGACTGCCGGTGCCAGGTCGAGAAGGCGAGCGAGGCCTGACGATGGGCGGCAAGGTCTCCCCGGTCGAAGCCCTCTCGCCCGCATCCCGTGCCTGGGGCGAGATCGGATCGCGGTCGTCCGACCCGCACTGGGGGATGGTCGTCGACCAGGAGCGCTGCATCGGCTGCTGGTCGTGCGCCGTCATCTGCAAGTCCGAGAACGACGTCCCGCTCGGGATGTGGTGGAACCGGATCCTGACCGAGGGTGAGGCGCTCGACCAGCCCGAGGTCGTTCGCGGCGGAGCCCTCGAGATGCACTGGCTGCCGCTCGCCTGCCAGCACTGCGAGAACGCGCCGTGCGTGAAGGTCTGCCCCGTCCAGGCGACCTACCACCGTCGCGACGGGATCGTCATGCAGGACAGCGACCGGTGCATCGGTTGCCGGTACTGCATGATCGCCTGCCCGTACGGCGTGCGGAACTTCAACTGGGGCTCCCCGGCCCGTCCGACCCCGCACGAGACCGGGATGGTGCCGGCACGGCCGCTCGGCACGGTCGAGAAGTGCACCCTCTGCGTCCAGCGCCTCGCCGAGGACCAGGTGCCGTCGTGCGTCTGGTCCTGCCCGACCGGGGCCCGGGTGTTCGGCGACCACAACGACGCTGGTGGGCGCCTCGCGACGCTCATTCGCGAGCGGGAAGGGGAGGACCTCCTCGAGGAGGCCGGAACGCGACCGTCGGTCCGGTACCTGCCGCCGCGACGGAGGAACCCGCTGTGAGCGCGATCGTTGCCGGCACCGCCGCGTCGAGCTCCCGGTCGAGCTCCGGCCGACGAGCGTACGCCCTGTGGATCGTCTTCCTCCTCGGCGTCATGGCGGCCGGGGTGGTCGCGTTCATCTACCAGTTCAGGACCGGCCTCGTCGTGACCGGGATGCGCAACACCGTGATGTGGGGCCAGTACATCCTGTTCTTCATGTTCTTCGTCGGCCTGTCGGCCGGCGGGCTCATCGTCGCGTCCGCGGGGCGCCTGTTCGGCGTCGCGGCATTCAAGCCGATCACCCGGCTCGCGGTCCTGGAAGCCACGGTCGCGGTGATGCTTGCGGCGACCTTCATCCTGCCCGACCTGGGCCGGCCGGAGCGGATCCTCAACATCCTGCTCCACGCGAACCCGACGTCGCCGATGATCTGGGACATCACGATCGTGATGGTCTACCTGGCGATGTCGGCGTTCTACGTCTGGCTCTACGCTCGTGCCGACCTCGCCCGGCGCGGCTCGTGGCTCGCCCTGGGGACCGGGACCTCGGTTCGGACGATGGCCCGGGAGGAGCGGATCAAGTCGGCGATGGCCTGGATCGCGCTCCCGGCAGCGATCATGCTCCACTCGATCACGGCCTGGATCTTCGGGCTGCAGATCGGCCGGGGCTTCTGGTACACCTCGATCATGGCCCCGATGTTCATCGCCTCGGCCCTCGTGTCGGGGACCGGGCTGGTGATCCTGCTGGCGCTCGTCCTGCGACGGTTCGGCCGGCTGCGGTTCGGCGACGACCTGGTGGCGCTCCTCGGCGGGCTGCTCGGCGTGTTCATCACCGTCGAGGGCTTCTTCATCCTCGCCGAGTACCTGACCGCGAGCTACCCGGGCGCGCCGGAGGGGGAGGCCGCCGCCCGGATGCTCACCGGCCCGTATGCGCCGCTCTTCCTGTTCGAAGTCGGCGTGGGGCTCGTGATCCCGTTCGTGATCCTTGCGGTCCGGCGCCTGCGCCGTGATCCGCGGTGGGTCGCGGCCGCCGCCGCGATCGGGATCGTCGGGATCTTCGTCCATCGCCTGAACCTCGTCCTCAACGGCCTCTCCTACCCGAACATCGGGCTGCCGCCCGGCCTGCCGGTGGGCGTCGCGCAGGGCGGGTCGTCGTTCCTGACGTCGTACTGGTACATGCCGACGCTCGTGGAGTGGGTGATCGTGTCCGGCGTCCTTGCCTTCGGGGCGCTCCTCTTCACGCTCGCGGTCAGGTATCTGCCGATGCAGGAGGCCCAGGCACACTGACCCGTCACCGCCGCACGGCGCAGCCTCTTCACCAGGCTTGCCCGACGGACTATCGTTGCGGCACGGATCCGTCTGGTGAAGGAGGGCCCCTCTGATGCTCCGGCGACTCGGCACTGCCGCGCTCCTGGCGTCGCTCGTCCTGGGCGGGCTCCTGACGACCGGCGCCGCGGCGGCCGGACCAGCCTTGCCCCTTCCCGCCTCGATGGCCGCGGTCGGTGACTCGATCAGCCAGGCCGCCAGCAGCGCCGGCTCCCTCGGCGCCGACGCGCCCCAGAACTCGTGGTCGACGGGGACGAGCAGCAGCGTCAACAGCCACTACCTGCGCCTCCTCGCGGCCGGGGCGCCGATCAGCGGCGCCAACCACAACCTCTCGGTCAGCGGCGCCAAGGCTGCCAACCTCGCAGCCCAGATGCAGAACGTGGTCGCGATCCAGCCCGACTACCTGACGGTCGAGATCGGCGGGAACGACGTCTGCACCGACACCGTCGGCCAGATGACCGCGGTCGCCGACTTCCGGGCCCAGATCGAGTCCGCCATGGCCATCCTCGCGGCCGGCTCGCCGGGCACCCACGTCTTCATGGCCAGCATCCCGGATGCCTATCAGCTGTGGGCCCTGTTCAAGGACGACTTCTGGGCGCGCTTCATCTGGTCGGTCGGCGGCATCTGCCAGTCACTGCTCGCGAACCCGACGTCGACCCAGGCGACCGACGTCCAGCGGCGCCTCGCCGTCCGGCAGCGGAACATCGACTTCAACACCCAGCTTGCGGCGGTCTGCGCCGCCTACGCCTCGACGTGCCTGTGGGATGGCAACGCCGTCTTCGACACCCGGTTCGCGAAGTCGGACGTCGCCGGCGACTACTTCCACCCGTCGGTCGCCGGCCAGGCGAAGCTCGCGGCGGGCACCTGGGCCGTCGGCTACACGTGGACGGCCACGCCACCTCCGCCGGCGACGCCGATGTGGGTCGGCGGCATGAGCTCGACGACGACCTCCGGCCGGACGTGGACCGCAACCGTCACGGTCGCGGTCACCGACGGCAGCCAGCCCGTCCCCGGGGTGCTCGTGACCGGCACGTGGTCGGCAGGTTCCGGGGCGACGACCTGTACCACGACGGCATCCGGCACGTGCAGCGTCACGAGCTCGAGCCTGAACAAGAAGACCGCAAGCGTTCGGTTCACCGTCAGCTCGCTGGCCCGCGAGGGCTGGGTCTACACGTCGGGCTCCAACGTGGTCTCGAGCCTCCTCGTCAACAAGCCCTGAGCCGCCGCGCTCCCAAGTCCGTCGCTGGGTGACGTCCCTCCCGCGAACGATCGACACCGTCGTCGTCGGGGCCGGCCAGGCCGGCCTCACGATGAGCCGGCACCTGCAGCGGGCGGGCCGTGATCACGTCGTGCTCGAGCGACGGGCGACGCTCGGGGGCGGCTGGCAGGACCGCTGGGACGGCTTCCGGCTCGTCGGGCCGAACTGGACGGCCTCGTTCCCGGATGCGCCGTACGACGGACCGGACCCGGACGGCTTCATGCCCCGCGACGAGATCGTCGGACGGATCGCCGGCTACGCCCGGTCGATCGATGCCCCGGTCGTCCTCGAGGCGAGCGTGGAGCGACTGCGACCCGATGGATCCGGGGGCGGCTTCGTCCTCGACACGGGCCACGGACCGGTCGCCGCCCGCCAGGTCGTCGTCGCCACCGGCGGGTTCCACGTCCCGCACGTCCCGGCGGTCGCCGCCGGCCTCTCGCCGCGCGTCACGAGCCTCCATGCCCACGACTACCGACGGCCCGGCGACCTGCCTCCGGGCGGCGTCCTCGTCGTGGGGTCGGGGCAGACCGGCGTCCAGCTCGTGGAGGAGCTCGTCGCGGCCGGGCGGGAGGTGTTCATCGCGGTTGGCGCGACCGGCCGCGTGCCGCGGCGCTACCGCGGCCGGGACATCTTCTTCTGGCTGTCGCAGCTGGCGGAGCGCGGGGAGGCACTCGGGGTTGCACTACCGACGGTCGACCAGCTACCGCATCCGAGCCGGCGGCTCGCGGGCAACCCGGCGCTCTCCGGCCACGGCGGCGGCCACGAGACGAACGTTCGCGCCTACGGCCGGGATGGAGCGACGCTCCTCGGACGGGTCGACGCGATCGCCGGCGAGCGGGTCCGGTTCGCTCCCGGCCTCCGGGCGAACCTCGCGATGGCCGACAGGTTCTTCGAGGAGCGGTTCCGGGAGGCGGTCGACGAGTTCATCACGGCGGCCGGGATTGACGCCTCGCCCGCGGAGCCGCCCGTGACCGTCGACTTCGAGCCCGCGGAGGTCGAAGAGCTGGACCTCGCTCGGTCCGGGATCGGGACCGTGCTCTGGACGACCGGGTATCGCCAGTCACTCGGATGGATCGAACCCCCGATCACCGACGAGCTCGGCTTCGCCCGCCAGGTCCGGGGCGTCTCAAACGTGCCCGGGCTGTTCTTCATCGGCTCGCTCTGGCAGCACGACCAGACCTCGGCGACCCTCGTCGGGCTGCGGCGGGACGCGAAGTTCCTGGCCGAGCGGATGGGGCTCGCGACGGCGGGCGACGGCTGACCTCGCGTCAGACGGGTGCCGCGAACGCGACGGCGACCACCGCCACCGACGCCGCAATCTCGACCAGCCCGACGTGGATCGGGCGGAGCGGCCGCGGCGTGGCGGCCCGCCGGCGCTGGACGACCGGCAGTGCCATCGCCCGCGCCGTGAGCGCGACCCCGAGGAGCCCGTAGGCCGGTGGCAGCCACGCGACGGCCGCGACGGTCGCCGCCACGTGGAACGCCGCCGACACCGCCGCGAATCGCTCGTTGCCGCGCTCGCGGAGCACCGACCGGACGACGAGCACCGTCCCGACGAGATAGGCCGCGGCGACGGCCGTCGCGGTCGCGACCCGCGGCCACTCGACGTCACCGGCAACGTAGGCCGCTGCCGGCACGAGGACGAGTGCCTGGGCCACCTGGGCGAGGCTGTTGGCGAGGTCGCGGCGGGTCCCGGGCCGAGCACCACCGAGGACGATGATCGACGCCGGCCCGGCCACGAGGGCCACCGCGGCGAGCGCGGGAAACGCGACGACGAGCGCGGCGCCAAGCGCGAGGAAGGCCCCGCCGTAGACGAGGATCGGCGCCCGGTACTCGGGCGCGCGACGACCGCGCGACCAGGCCTGGATCGTCGCCGACGCGAGGTACGCGCTGAGCGCGGCCCCACCGAGCACGAGGTGCCACGGGCTCGGGCGGCTCGCCGCCGCGACGCCGACGAGGAGCGGGAGGAGCAGCATCGCCCAGGCGCCGTGCTGGCGCGGAAGCCAGCGCTGGCGCGTCGCGGACGGGCGGCGGGTGGCGAGCTCGGCGGTCACCGCGACACCGTATCGCGGTGCAGACCACGTCGCTCGGCGTGCGGCCCGGCAGGCGCGCGGCGTGCGACGACGTCCCGGAGGCCGGCCCGCAGGTCCGGCGCGTCCTCACTCGCCGCGGCGGGCCAGGACGTACCGGAGGTCTTCGAGGTAGATGAACCGGAACGCCACGGGTCCGGCGTCGAGCCGCTCGAACCCGAGGTGATCGAAGAACATCGCGACCCGCTCGAGATCGAAGCCGCCGTGCCCGGTCCGGTGGCCGTGCGGAGCGTGCGCCGTCCGGCGACCTTCCGGCTGCGGACCGCCGATGTCGATCGCCAGGAGCCGCCCTCCGGGGCGGAGGACCCGCCGGACCTCGACCATCCCGCGGTGGAACGCATCGGACGGCAGCTGGTGCAGGACGAGCGAGAGGACGGCGACATCGAACGCACCGTCCGGGAAGGGCAGGGATTCCGCGGCGGCCACCTGGAAGCCGGCCCGCGATCGGTCGCGCCGGGCCTTGGCTCGGGCCCGCCCGACCATCTCGGGCGACGGATCGACGCCCACGACGCTACCGGCAGGCCAGACGGCTCGCGCAGCCGCGAGCGCGAAGCCACCCGTGCCGCAGCCGACGTCGAGGACCGCCTCGCCGGCCTGGAGCCGGGCCAGGCGGACCTGCTCGGCCCGGAACCGGCCTTCGCGGCCGAGCGTATGGACGAGCATCCGCAGGTCGTAGCGACGGGGCGTGGTGATCACGAGCCCGGTCGTCTCGGGGCGCGGCTCGGCGACGTGGCTGCTCACGGCGGGTGTCCTCTCCTGGGTGACGTCAGGTGGTGGCCGCGCGGGGCGAGGCCGGTGACGAGCGCTTGGACGAGCTCGCGGAGGTGGCGCTCGACGGCCTCGGGCGGGCGTGGTGCGACCAGCTCCTGGAGCGCGGCGAGGAGGATCGAGCCGACGAGGAGATGGGTCGCGGCACGTGGATCCACGTCGCCAATCCGCTCGGCCCGCTGCTCCGCGACGAGGTGTGCCTCGATGGGATCCATGAAGACGTGCGGTCCGAGGGGTGGCCGATGGATCGCCGCCATGAACCGCGAGAAGAGGGCCGGCTCGGACAGGACGTTCGCGAGCATCGGCAGCGCCCCGGCGTGGAGCCGGAACGCGCTGCCGACGAGCCGGACGACGCCGGCCTCGAGGTCGGGCGGGGGAGCGGAGGTCCGAGCGTCGCCCAGCTCCGCCTGGAAGACGTCGACGAGTCGCTCGAAGCGCCGGATGAGGGCCGCGAGGAGGAGCTCGTGCTTGTCGGCGAAGTGGTTGTACAGCACGCCGTCGGAGACGCCCGCCGTCCGGGCGACGTCGCGGGCAGTGATGGCCGCCGACTGACGCTCGGCGATGAGGGTCTCGGCGGCGTCGAGCAGCCGTCCGCGGATCTCCTGGGCCCGCGCGACCCGGCGCCCCCCGGGTGGCGTGGCCGGACGCGCGACGAGATCCTTGGCCGCGGACGGTGAATGCACATTCATGAACACGTGTTCAGGATAGCCGCGCGCTGCCGTGCGTCAAGCCCTGAGATCGGGGATCACCTGCCCGGCCGACTCGGCGATACTTGGCGCGATGCAGCTCTACCTCGCCGGACCGCTGTTCTCGGCTGCCGAGCAAGCCTGGAACGCGGAGCTTGCGGCCGCGCTCCGGGCGGCCGGCCATGCGGTCTACCTGCCCCAGGAGAACGGGCCCGGCAGGACCGCCGCCCAGATCTTCCGGGCTGATGTCGGGGGGATCGACCAGGCGGACGCGCTCGTGGCGATCGTGGACGGCCCGGACCCGGATTCCGGCACGGCCTGGGAGTGCGGGTACGCGTTCGGCAGGAAGCCGATCGTGCTCGTTCGGACGGACATGCGCGAGGGGACCGGGCACGACGCCCCGTACAACGCGATGCTCACGCAGTCGGCGACCGTCCGGCTGGACCTGCCGGTCGCCTCGATGACCGAGGTGACGCGCGCGCTCCTCGACGCGCTCGCGACCCTCGAGGGCCGCTGATGGCCCACCCCCTCATCGAGCAGCTGCGGTTCACCCGCTCGGAGTTCAAGCGGGCGCTGCGGGGCTTCCCGGAGGCGGACGGCCAGAAGCGCCTCGGGCCGATGAACTCGGCGGGCTGGATCGTCGCCCACATGGCCTGGCACGAGCAGCGCTACTGGCTCGAGCGGCTCGTCGGCGAGAAGCCGGTCCCCGAGGTCGAGCGCCAGGCGACCGGCAACCAGGCGACGACGCCGCCGCTCGGCGCGATGCTCGCCGCGTGGGCGACGATCACCTCGGCGGCAGACCCGCATCTCGACGCCCTCGACGAGGCGGCGATGCATCGATCCCTGCCGGGCGCCCCGGCGCGGCTGGTCGGGACGGCGCTCCTCCGGGTCACCTACCACTACTGGTTCCACACCGGCGAGATCCTGGCCATCCGCCAGATGCTCGACCATCCCCGCCGCCCGGAGTACGTCGGCAGCATCGACACGAAGGCGCCCTACCGCCCGCCGACGCCCTCGTGAACCGGCCGTACGTCCCGCAGGCGGTTCTCGACGCGGCGCACGCGAGGGCGGCGGCGCGCGCGGCTCGCGACTGGGCGACCGCCGACCGGCTCCGCGGGGAGATCGAGGCCGCGGGCTGGCGGGTCGTTGACCGTGGCACGGACTTCCGCCTCGAGCCCGCGCATCCGCCGGACGTCGAGGACGAGGCCGGCGTCCGCTACGGTCGAAGCGACGCGGTCCCGAGCCGGCTCGGCGAGCCGTCGGCGAGCGTCGCGACGGTCGTGCTCGTGGCCACCGACCAGCCCGATGACCTCGACCGGGCCCTGGTCGCGCTCCGGGCGAACGCCCCGGCCGGCACGCAGGTCGTGGTCGTCGCCGATGCCCCGGATCCGGATCAGGCCGGCCGGCTGCCGGCACCGGGACCCGGCGGCGAGGCGCCGGTGGAGCTCGAGGTCGTCCGGACCAGCGCCCGGCTCGGGTGGGCCGCCGCGGTCAACATCGGCCTGCGATGCGCCACGGGCGAGGTCGTCGTCGTGATGGACACGAGCGTCGAGCCGACGGGGGACGTCGTGACGCCGCTCGTCGACGCGCTCCGCGATCCGGAGGTGGGCGTGGCCGGCCCATTCGGGCTCCGGTCGGCCGACCTGCGGCGGTTCGATGAGATCGAGCGCGGCCACGCGGCGGCGATCGAGGGGTACCTGCTGGGTTTCCGCCGTGCCGACGCCATCGCCGCGGGTCCGCTCGACGAGGCCTTCCGCTTCTACCGTAACGCCGACATCTGGTGGAGCCTCGTGCTCCGCGACCGCGGTGCCGGCGAGGCTCCCCGGCGCGCGGTCGTCGTCGGTGGCCTGCCGTTGATCCGCCACGAGCATCGTGGCTGGACCTCGATCCCGGAGGGGGAGCGCGAGCGACTCTCGAAGCGGAACTTCTACCGCCTGCTCGACCGCTTCCGCGACCGGCCGGACCTTGCCGTCCCCGAAGGCGAGCCCGGCGCGGCGCCTCGATCGGCCTAGGGCCGAGCCCGGCGAGCGCTCTCGATCGGCCGCGAGCCGCTCGAGCCGTCGGCGCGGTCCTCGGGCTCGACGCCTATCGACCGCAGCTCGTCACGGAGCCGGTCCGCCTCGGCCCAGTCCCGGTCCGCCCTGGCCCGGGCGCGAGCCTCGAGCAGGGTCGCCACGCGAGGCTCGGTCGAGCTCGTCGGACCCGCCGCCGCCGCCCGGTGCAGGTCGAGGCCCAGCACCGCATCCGCGTCGAGGACGAGCCAGCGACGCTCGTCGGGATCGAGGCCCGAGCGCAACACCGCCTGCACCGTCGCGAGCGCTGCCGGCAGGTCGAGGTCGTCATCGATCGCGGCCACGAACCGCTCGTGGAGGTCGCGGCCCGCCGAGGAGAGCGGCACGCCCGGCGCGGCCGCCCGATCTGCGAGCGGCGGGGCATCCGTTCCGTCCGGGACGGCGTGGCCGCGGAACCCCGGCGCGTCGCCGATCGGCCGGTCCGGGGCCGCGCCGGCGACGAGCGGCACCGGGGCCGCCCACGGTCCTCCCGCCGGCGACGCGCCGAGGGTGGCGAGCCGGGCGCGGACGTTCGCCAGCGACGTCGCCGCGGCGGCGAGTGACTCGTCGGAGTAGTCGAGCCGCCGGGAGTAGCGCGCGGTGAGGCACAGGTACCGGAACGCCAGCGGCTCGATCCCGGCCTCGGCGAGCTCGGTGATCCGCTGGAAGTTGCCGGCGGACTTCGCCATCTTCCTCCCCGCCATGAGCAGGTGCGCCCCGTGGACCCAGAGCTCGGCCGGCGGGCCGCCGACGATGGGGCCGGACTGGGCGATCTCGTCCTCGTGGTGGGGGAAGACGTTGTCCTCGCCGCCGGTGTGGATGTCGAACCGAGGGCCGAGGTGGCGCAGGGCCATCGCCGAGCACTCGAGGTGCCAGCCGGGGAATCCGTCGCCCCAGCGCGACGGCCACTTCAGGAGCCTTCCGGGCCCCGCCGCCTTCCAGAGCGCGAAGTCCGCCGGATCCCGCTTGTCGCCCTCCACCTCGCCGCGATGGCCCGCCCGGAGCGCATCGAGGGTGTTGCCGGAGAGTCGGCCGTAGCCCGGGTACGACGCGACCGAGAAGTAGACGTTGCCGGCCTCGGTGCGATAGGCGTGGCCGAGGTCCTCGAGTCGCTCGGCGAGGGCGAGCATCTCCGCGATGTGCTCCGTGGCGCGCGGAAAGACGTGGGCCGGCAGGAGGTTCATCGCGGCCGCGTCGGCGTGGAACGCCGCCTCGTACGCATCCGCGATCTCGGCCGGCGACTTCTGCTCGAGGCCGGCCGCGACGAGCATCCGGTCCTCGCCGCGGTCGAACTGCTCGTCCCGGAGGTGCCCGACGTCGGTGATGTTCTGGACGTGCCGGACCTCGATCCCGCGATAGAGGAGGACGCGCCGGATGAGGTCCGGGAGCAGGAACGTCCGGAGGTTCCCGACGTGGGCGTAGCGGTAGACCGTCGGGCCGCAGCTGTACATCGTGACCCGGCCGCCGGGCCCCGGGAGCGGGACCGGGCGGACCTCGCGGGTGAGCGTGTCGTGGAGCTGGAGGGTCACGGACGGGTCGGCTCCTGGTCGGGGCGTCCATCGTAGGAGGGTTCCCGGATTCGGGCCCCGATTCGGCCGCCGGAGCCCTAACGAATCGGCCTGCCCCTCGTTTCCGGTGCAAGAGGCCTCGCAGCTCAGCATCGTTCCCCCGGCGGTGTAGCACGAGGCCTCTCTGCTTGCCCGCCGCACCGCCGGCCGAGCCCTCCGGGACCCGCTCGTATACTCGCCCCATGCGCCGGTTCGTCTGCGTCGCGGCCCTCCTCTTCGGGTTCTCGGGTGATCGCTACGCCTGGACCATCCGGGCCCGGCCGCCCGTGCCGATCGAGCGCCCGGTCGTCCTGCTCGAGTCGGGGAGGACGCGCCGGACACCGGCGTGGTGGCGGCCCTGACGGCGGACGACCGGCCGGCACGACGCCGGGCTGGCCGGCTCGTCGGCACCCTCGGCGTCCTCGTCGTCGCGGCGATGGTCGCCGGACTGGCCGGCTGCTCCGGGGACCGCGGTGCCCAGGCCGCGGGGGGCGACGAGGTGACGATCCTCCTCGGCGCGCCGACCACGCTCGACCCGGCGCTCCAGAGCGACATCGGGTCGGCGGGCTTCAGTGCCCAGCTGTTCGAGTCGCTGACCGCCTTCGACAGCGAGCTCGTCCTCCGTCCGGCTCTCGCGCGCAGCTGGGAGGTCTCGGAGGACGGGACGGAGATCGTCTTCCATCTCCGCGACGACCTCGAGTTCTCCGACGGGTCGCCGCTCGGCGCGGACGACGTCGTCGGGAGCTGGCTCCGGGTGATCGACCCGGACCAGCCGTCGCAGCTGTCCTCGCTCCTCCTCGACGTCCGCGGGGCCGAGGCGTACCTCACCGGCGCGACGGATGACCCCGACGACGTCGGGATCCGGGCGGACGGCAACGACGTCATCGTCGAGCTCGAGCGGCCCGGCGCCGACTTCCCGGCGATCGTCTCCAGCCCCACCTTCGGCGTGGTGCCGCGGTCGGTCTGGGCGGAGGGTGCGTCCATCGACACGGCCGCGAACCTGGGCGAGCTCGCCGTCAGCGGTGCCTACACCGTCGAGGCCATCGGGATCGACGAGATCACGCTCGTCGCGAACGATCGCTACTGGGCCGGGCCACCCGCGATCACGACCGCCCGTCTCCTCGCGAACGTCGGCGGGCGAAGCCCGGTCGCGGCGTTCGAGGACGGCGACGTGGACTACGTCGGGATCAGCTCCTTCGATGCCTCCTGGATCCGGTACGACACGGAGCTCGGCGCGCAGCTCCGGCTCGTGCCCTCGCTGTCGCTCACGTACGTGGGCTTCACCGCCACCGCGCCGCCGTTCGACGATGTTCGGGTTCGGCAGGCGTTCGGTGCCGCGGTCGACTGGACGCGGCTCGTCACGCTCGGCGGCGCGAGCTTCGGGGACATCCCGGCCGACAACATGGTTCCGCCGGGCATCCCGGGGCGCGGCGACGGCCGATGGCTGCCGGAGCACGACCCCGACCGAGCGCGCGAGCTCCTCGCGGAGGCCGGCTATCCGGGCGGCGACGGGTTCCCGTCCGTCCAGTTCGCGAGCGGCGGCCTCGCGTATGCCGAGGCGATCGCCGACGAGCTCGACCGCGAGCTCGGGGTCACCATCCGGCTCGAGGAGCTCGACGGCCACTTCGACCGGCTCCACCTGGATCCGCCGCCGATGTGGACGCTCGGCTGGGTCGCGGACTACCCCGGGCCGAACGACTTCCTGGGCGTGCTCCTCGAGAGCGGGCGCTCGAACAACTACGGTCGATGGTCGTCGCCGGCCTTCGACGCGGCGATCGAGGAGGCCCTCACGACACGCGACCCGGCGGAGGCCCTCGCCGCCTATGAGCGGGCGCTCTCCGTCGTCCGCGACGACGTTCCGGCGATTCCGATCGCCTACGGCGACGGTTGGGCGCTGTCCCGCGAGGGGCTCCTCGGGGCCGGCCAGAACGGCCTGGGGATCCTCCGGATGGCGGGTCTGGCATGGGAATGACGTGGCGCCGGGCGGGTCGGCTCGGGACCCTGGCATGGCTCCTCGTGGTCGCGTTCGCGCCGGCGGGCGCGGCCGCGGCCGAGCCGACGGTCGGGGCACCGCGGGCGGCGGTCGAATTCCTCGAGACCATCATCTTCACGGGCGACGTCACCCTCACGCCCGCGGTGGTCCGGGCGGAGATCCTCATCGACGTCGAAGGATCGAACCGCACGCTCGTGTCCGAGGTCGAGGAGACGGCGCCCGGCAGCGGCATCGTGTCCCACGGGTTCGCGACGCCAGGCGGCTCGATCATGCCGAGCACGACCGTGGAGGCCCGGTTCCGTCTGACCCTCGACGACGGTTCGATGCTCGTCGGTCCATCGACCTCGGTCGTCTACGTCGACCCCCGGTTCGAGTGGAACACGCTCGACGGGGAGTTCGTGACCGTCTACTGGACGGAAGGTGGAGCGGCATTCGGGCAGCGGGCCGTCGAGATCGCCGACGAGGCCGTTCGGGACGCGAGCGAGCTGCTCGAGGTCACCGACCCGGAGCCGATCGACGTCTTCGTCTACGCCGACCGCGACGCGTTCTACGACATCATCGGACCGGCGTCGCGTGAGAACGTGGGCGGCCAGGCGCACCCCGCCATCCGGACGCTCTTCGCCAGCATCTCCCCCGGCGCGATCGACAGCCCGTGGGTCGGCGTGGTCATCCCGCACGAGCTGATCCACGTCGTGTTCGATACGGCGGTCGACAACCCGTACCACTATCCGCCCGGCTGGCTGGTCGAGGGCGTTGCCACCTACCTGTCCGAGGGGTACACGGCGGACGACCGGAACGCGGTCGAGGACGCGGCGGACGCGGGACGGCTCATGCCGCTCCGTGCCCTGAGCGGGCAGTTCCCGACGACCGCGGACCAGTTCTTCCTCGCCTACTCGGAGAGCGCATCCGCGGTCGACTTCCTCGTCCGGACCTACGAGGGGGACGCGCTCGTCGCGTTGATCCGCGCGTACTCCGAGGGCGTCACGGACGACGCGGCGTTCGAGACCGCGCTCGGTACCGACCTGGCGGGCTTCGAGGCGGCATGGTTCGAGTCCCTCGGAGCGCCGCTTCCCAGCCCGCGCGGCCCCGTGCCCCCGCCCCCCGGGCCCGTCCCGTCGGACTGGGCCGGCGAGGAGCCTGCGCCGAGCGGGTTCGCCGGCCCGACCGCCTCGAGCGACGGCCCCACCGCGCCGCCGAAGACCCCGGATCCCGACGGCGGGCCGGACGCCGGCGTGGTCGTCGGCGGGGTGATCGGCGGGGGCCTGCTGCTCGCCGGTCTCGTCTGGTGGCTGGCCCGGATGAACCGTCCCGGGCCTTCGACGCCGATCGCGGGGAACGCCGTCGCAGCTCATGCCGGCGAAGCCGCCGCTCCGGCCGGGGATCCACCCGTCGCAGCGCCGGCTGCGCCAGCGTCCGATCCGCCGCTCGAGACGTCGCCGGATCCACGGACGCCCGACGACCGGGCGACGCCATGACCGCGGTCGTCGATCGGCTGCGGGCCCTGCCGAGCTGGCAGGTCACGCTCAGCGGCGCCCTCCTCGTCCTCGGCTTTCTCATCGCGGCCCAGCTCGCGGCCGAGGGCCCCCGGATCCGGTACACGACCCAGGAGCGAGGCCTCCTCATCGAGACGGCGGTGGAGCTCCAGGAGCAGCAGGACACGCTCCAGGCGCGGCTGCTCGACCTCCGCGGCCAGCTCGTCGACCTCGAGGCCGAGGGCCCCGGCTCCGAAGCCGCCGTCCGGGAGCTCAACGCCGCCCTCGAGCACGCCCGGATCGCGGGCGGCCTGATCCAGCTGGCCGGCCCCGGGATCGTGTTCCGGCTCGAGGATGCCGAGAACCCCGGCGACGTCGGCGATTCGCTCGTCACCGCCCGCGACCTCCGGATCCTCGTCCAGGAGCTGTGGCTCGCCGGGGCGGAGGCCGTCTCGATCAACGGCGAGCGGATCACGACGACGACCGCTGCCCTGGACATCGGCAGCGCCATCCTCGTGAACTCGGCCTACCTCGCGCCGCCGTACCAGGTCAGCGCCATCGGTCCCGACGATCTCTACGATCGGCTGACGACGTCGGCTTCGTTCATCGAGCTCGTCGAGGGTCGGATCCAGCCGTACGGCCTGCGGCTCTCGTTCGCCGAGCTGGAGTCGGTGACGGTTCCGGCGTACGCCGGAGCCATCCGGACTCGCTACGCCCAGCCCGAGAACCCATCGGCGGACGCGCCGTGAACCGCGGTCGGCCGCGCTGGGCGTTGACGATCGTGACCCTCGTCCTGGGTGTCCTCGTCGTCGCCCAGCTCCGGAGCCAGGCAGCGAACTCGGGCCTCGCGAACCTCAATGCCCAGGAGCTGACGCTCGTCATCGCGAACGTCAACCAGCGGAACGACGGCCTGCGGGCCGAGGTGGCGGCCGTCGAACGGCAGGTCGAGGCCCTGATCGAGGCCCACGACCGCGGCGAGAGCGCGCTCGACGCCCTCCGGGCCGACCTCGCCGCGCTCGAGGCGTGGGCCGGCCTCACGGCCGTCACCGGTCCCGGCGTCACGATCCACGTCTCCGGAGCCATCGGTGGCGACGGAATCGAGGACCTCCTGAACGAGCTCCGCAACGCCGGCGCCGAGGCGATCGCGGTCCAGGACGTCCGGGTCGTGCCGGGCACGGTGGTCTACGGCGGTCCGGGCGGCCTCTCGGTGGAGAACACGCCCCTCGCCGACGGCTTCGAGATCCGGGCGATCGGCAGCCCCCAGATCCTCACCGGCACCCTGACCCGGGGCGGCGGGGTGATCGCCCAGCTCGGGACCGCCTACCCGGAGGCGGCGATCAGCGTGACCCCGCTCGACCAGGTCGCGATCCCAGCGACCACCCGCAATCTCGTGCCCGGCCACGGCCAGCCGAGCCTCTGATACGCTCGGCCGATGCCCACCCGCCCGGTCCTCGAGCTGCTCCTCGGCGACGTCGTGCGCCTCCGCCGGACGCATCCGTGCGGTGGCTCGACCTGGCTCGTGGACCGCCTCGGAGCGGATATCGGCCTCCGCTGCCGGACCTGCGGTCGACACGTCCTCCTGGAGCGCCGGGTCCTGGAGTCCCGGCTCGCGGGGTTCGAGGCGCGCGGCGACCCGGCGATCACCGCGGCCGCGCGGCCCGACCCGACGACGGCGGCGTGACCCTCGAGCCGCCGCTCACCGCCGACGGATCGGGCACCGCCGCCGTCCTCCGGAACCGGCCCTTCCTCCTGCTGTGGCTGTCGCAGCTCGCGACGCAGGTCGGCTCGAACATGGTCCTCTACGGGCTGACCGTCATCGTCCTCGAGTCGACGAACCTGAGCTCGGCCGTCAGCGCGCTCTTCCTGACGTTCCTCGTTCCCGCGGTCCTGCTCTCGGCGGTGGCCGGCGTCTACATCGACCGGGTCGATCGCCGGCTCGTCCTCGTCCTGACGAACGTGCTTCGGGCCGTTGCGATGGTCGCGATCTGGTGGGTCGGCGGGAACGTCGCGGCGATCCTGCTCCTGAACGTCGTCGTCTCGGTGATCACGGTCTTCTTCGCGCCGGCCGAGGCGGCGATGATCCCGCAGCTCGTCCCGCGCCACCAGCTGGTGAGTGCGAACGGGCTCTTCACGCTGACGCTCAACGGCGCCTTCGCCCTCGGCTACGCGCTCCTCGGACCCCTGGTCGTGAAGATCTCCGGCGGCCCCGAGTCGGTGCTCCTCGTCGTCGCGGCGCTCTACGTCATCGCCGCCGTCTTCTGCTTCACCCTGCCGTCGAGCCCGCCGGGCCACCTCGCGAAGCACGCGGCGGGCCTCGGCGTCCACGAGGCCGGCGAGGCGGCCCGGGGGACGTTCTCCCAGCTTGCCGAGGGGATCACCTACATCCGGGCCCACCGCGCGATCGGCTGGTCGCTCGTCTACCTGGGGATCGCGGCCTCCATCGTCGGCGTCATCGGGGTGCTCGGGCCGGACTTCGCCGAGGACACCCTCGGGCTGAAGGCGGAGGACCTGTTCGTCGTCGTCCTGCCGCTCGGAATCGGGATCGTGATGGGCGTGCTCCTCCTCAACTCGTACGGCCGCTTCATCCCGCGGCGTCGGGCGATCGAGGGCGGCCTCATCGTGCTGGGGACGCTCCTCGCCGCGATGACGATCGCCGGGCCGATCAGCCGGGCGCTCCAGCAGGTCGAAGCGCCGCTCGTCGATCTCTCGGCCGTCACGTCGCTCATCGCCGTCGTGATCGCGATGGCCTTCGTCGCCGGGATCGCCTACGGGATCGTCGCGATCTCGAGCCAGACGCAGCTCCAGGAGGACCTGCCGCAGGAGGTCCGCGGTCGCGTCTTCGGCGTTCTGAACATGCTCGTCTCGGTCGGCAGCTTCCTCCCGATCATCATCGTCGGCCCGATCTCGGACCTGGTGGGCACGACCGCCGTGATCCTTTTCGTCGCCGGCGGGATCCTCCTGTCGGGGATCGTCTCGATCGTCCGGCGCGGGCCGCTGGCGCCGGCGGAGGAGCGCGCGACCGCAGGGATGATGGTTCCCGGGACGGCCGTCGACCCGATCGGTGTCGCGATGCGGACGGAGGACGACATCGGGCACGGCTTCCGCACGGTGAGCGACCGGCCTGCCTGGACGAGCGATTGGGCGGCGACCGGCGAGAACGTGGTCGAGGTCGTGGTCCCGGAGCTGCCCCCGGAGGACGCGGCCGCGACGGTCGAGGCGTTCCCGGCCGACGACGCCCCGCCCGCTCCGGACGCCTCCGATCCGGAGGACGTCGGTGCCTGACGGCGCGACGACGCCGCTCGCCTGGCGCGCGGCAGCGCTCGCGACCCTCGTCGGCGGCTTCGCGGTGGGGGCCGCGGCCGCGGTCGGGGGCGGGGCGCGCTGGCTCGTCGCGGGCGCCGTCGGGGTGGTCGTCACGTTCCTCGTCCCGATCCTGACCGCGAGCCGCCGGCCGCCGATCCCGCCCGATCCGGCGCCGCTCGATCCGGCCGCGCCGCCGCCGACGATCAGCGTCGTCGTGGCCGGCCGCGACGAGGCCGCGGTCCTGCCGCGGCTCGTCGCCGACGTTGCGGCCCAGGACCACCGCGATCCCGACGGTGCGCCGCGCTTCGAGCTCGTCGTCGTCGACGATCGCTCGGAGGACGGAACGGCGGAAGCGGTCCATGCCGCGGCCGAGGAACACGGGATCGCCGCGATCACGACGGTCATCCGGCGCGAGGGCCCCGGCCTGCCGGACGGCAAGGGAGCCGCGCTCACCGCCGCCCAGCCGGATCGCTGCCGAGGCGACGTCGTGCTCGTCCTCGATGCCGACGCCCGGATCGGTCCCGGGTTCCTGCGCCGGCTCGCGGCGTACGTCGCGGCCGGCGCCGACGCGGTGACGGCGAGGCGCCGGATCCTCCATCCCGAGTCGTCGTGGCTGGCCGGCGCCCAGGCGGACGAGCAGAACCAGGACGGCGAGCTCCAGCGCGGCCGCTGGGCGTCGGGTGGCTGCTCCGAGTTCCGGGGCAACGGCATCGCGCTCCGCCGATCGCTCCTGGCCTCGGTCGGCGGCTGGCGGGCCTCGGCCCTGACCGAGGACATCGACCTGGCGAGCCGGATCGCGGCGGCCCACGGGACGACGGTCGCGTGGGCCCTCGACCTCGAGGTCTGGGAGGAGCCCGTCCGGACGTGGTCCGGACTGTGGCGCCAGCGCCTCCGCTGGAGCGAGGGCGGCGTGCGCCGGCTGCTCGAGCACGGCCCGGCGGTCCTCACCAGCCCGCACCTGCCGCTCCGCGCGCGGCTCGACTTCGGTGCCTACGGCCTCCAGCTCCTCGCCCCGCCGCTCATCCTCGGGGCCGCGGCCGGTGCCGTCTCCACGGGCGCCACGGGCGCGGCCGTCGGGCTCGTCGGGACGTATCTCGCGGCGGGCGGGACGCTGGCGTTCGACGCGCTCCGCTGGGAGGCGGCCCCGGGCGGCGGTCCGCTCCCGGTCGCCGAGCGGCTCGGGCGCTCGGTGCGTGCCGCCCTCTTCAGCGCGGTCTGGCTCGGCGCGATCCCGGGCGCCCTCTGGAAGCTCGCCACCCGCCGCGGCCACGTCCGGTACGACAAGATGCCGCACGTCGGGATGGAGCTGCCGGCTGGCGGCACGGGGGAGGCGGCCGTCGCGCACGTGCCCGGCGGGCGGCGATGACCGGGCGAGCGGCGATGACCGGGGAAGCGGGGCGGCCGTGAGCTCGCCGGTGCCGCGGATCGCGATCCTGTTCACCGGCGGGACGATCTCGATGCGGGCGGATCCCGTGGCCGGCGGCAAGGTCCCGAGCCTGTCCGGGGCGGAGATCCTGGCGCGGACGCCCGGGCTCGACGCGATCGCCGAGGTGCGGCCGATCGACCTGACACGGACGCCGGCCAGTCACTTCACGTTCGAGGGTCTGTTCGAGATCGCCGCCGCGATCCGTGCCGCGCAGGCGGACCCCGGGATCGACGGCGTCGTCGTCGTCCAGGGAACCGACGTGATCGAGGAGACCGCCTTCTTCTGGGACCTGGTCCTCGACCGGGACGAGCCCGTCGTCGTGACCGGCGCGATGCGATCCCCGTCCGAGCCGGACGACGACGGGCCGGCCAACATCCGCGACGCCGTCCGGTGCGCGGCCTCGCCCGAGCTCCGCGGGCAGGGCGTCGTCGTCGTGCTCGCCGGCTCGATCGACGCGGCCGATGACGTGACGAAGACCCACGCCAGCGCCCTCGACACGTTCCGGAGCCTGAACGACGGTCCGCTCGGCATCGTGGACGACGGCGGGGTCCGGCTCGTGCGGCGCCGCGGTCCCCGGCGGCGCGTCGCCACGACCGTCGCGGCGGCCCGCGTGCCGCTCATCACGGCCCACGTGGCGATGGACGGGTCGCTCGTCGACGCGGCGGTGGCCGCGGGCGCGGACGGGCTGGTCGTCGAGGCGACCGGCGCCGGGAACACCGCCGCGGCGCTCCTCGAGGCGGCGACCCGCGCGATGGCCGCCGGGATCCCGGTCGCCCTCACGACGCGCTGCCCGTCCGGGGCGGCCGGCGCCGGCTACGCGTTCCCCGGCGGCGGCGCGACCTGGGTCCGAGCCGGCGCGATGCTCACCGGCACGCTCGGCGGCCCGAAGGCCCGAATCGCGCTCGCCCTCGGGATCGGTGCCGGGCTCGATCGCGACGGGCTCGCGGCGCTGCTCGCCGGCCCGGGCGTCTCGGTGCGCTCGGCCGGACCCGCGGGCGAGGCCGCGGCGTCCGCCCACGAAGGGCGGAACGCCTGATGCCGCTCGACATGCTCGTCTCGGGCGGCCGGATCGCGACGTTCGCCGGCGACCGGGGCTTCGGCTGGGTGGAGGCCGTGGGAATCCGGGGTGGACGGGTCGCCTTCGCGGGCAGCGCCGTGGACCTCGAGACGCGGGCCGACCCGCACACCCTCCGGGTGGAGCTCGAGCCGGGCGAGATCGCCATCCCCGGCCTCACCGACGCGCACCTCCACCTCGTCGACGCCGCCATCGCCGCCGAGCACGTCGACCTGACGGACGCCCGGACGCTGGATGACGGCCTCGCCCAGCTGGCGGAAGCCCATGCCCGCCTGCCGGAGGCCGCCTGGCTCGAGGGTGCCGGCTGGGACCAGCGGCGATGGGGCCGCTGGCCGACCGCGGGGGACCTCGATCGCGTCGCTCCCGGCCGCCCCGCGGCGCTCTGGTCGTTCGACCACCACGCGCTGTGGGCGAGCTCCGCGGCCCTCGCGATCGGGGGCGTCGACGCCGCCACGCCGGACCCGGACGGCGGGATCGTCCGCCGGCTCGGGGATGGGTCGCCGGAGGGCGTCCTGCTCGAGAACGCCTGTCCGCTCGTCATGCGGCACCGCCCGGCTCCCGGGCCGGAGGCGGTCCGCCGGCTCATCGGCGAGATGGGCCGGCGCCTCGCCCGCCTCGGGGTCGTGGCGGTCCACGACCCGGGCACCGTGTCGGCGGACGACACGCTCGGTGCATTTGACGTCTACACGGCGCTCTCGGACGCAGGCGAGCTGCCGATCCGCGTCCACGCCTGCCTCCGGTCGGAGGGCCTCGAGCTGGCGGCCGAGCGCGGGCTCCGGAGCGGGGCGCGGCTCGGTTCGGCGCCCGACGGCCGGGCGACGGTCGGCTGGCTGAAGCTCTTCGCCGACGGCACGCTCGGCTCGCAGACCGCCGCGCTCCTCGAGCCGCGCGCCGGCTCGGACGACCGCGGTGTCTTCCGGATGTCGCCCGAGACGCTCCGCGACCTCTCGGCGCGAGCGGCCGATGCCGGCATCGCGAGCCAGATCCACGCGATCGGCGACGCCGCCGCGCGGGCGGCGCTCGACGCGCTCGAGCCGACCGTCGGCCGGGTCCCGCTCATGCCCCGGCTCGAGCACGTCCAGCTCGTCCATCCCGACGACCTCGGACGGTTCGCCGCCGCGGGGATCGCCGCGTCCGTCCAGCCGGTCCATCTCCGCGAGGACGCGGCCACGGCCCGGCGCGACTGGGGGGACCGGGCCGAGGCCTGGGGCTATCCGTGGCGGAGCCTGCTCGAGAGCGGCGCCGTCGTCGCGTTCGGCACGGACGCACCGGTGGAGCCCATCGATCCGTGGCCGGGCATCGCGATGGCCGTGCTTCGGCGGAGCCCGGGGTGGGGGACCGCCGCCCCGGCGTTCGGGCCGCACGAGGCCCTGACGCTCGAGGCGGCGCTTCGGGCCGCCACCGTCGCACCGCCGGTCACCGCCCGGGAGCCTGATCGCGGGCGGCTCGTGCCGGGCCAGCGGGCCGATCTGGTCGTCCTGCCCGCCTCGCCGCGCGAGCCGACCGAGGACGCCGCGACGGGCTTCGCCACGGTCCGTCCGCGGATGGTCGTGATCGACGGTGAGATCGTCTACGAGGACGATCTCTAGGCCGAGGGGTCCCCGGCCCGTCGGCGCCCGTCCGATCGCGCGGCGCCCGACCGATCCTCCGCCAGCCGCTCCGCCGCGCCGTGGAAGAGGCCGTTCAGGATCCGCGACGTCGACGGGAAGGCGTGGATCGTGTCGGCGAGGATCTCGATCGGGACGCGGGCCCTGATCGCCAGGACGCACTCGTGGATGGCGGCGGACGCGTCGGGGCAGGCCATCGCCGCGCCGACGAGCGTCCGCGACGCCCGGTCGACGACGATCGATACGTGGCCGAGCTCCGCCTCGACGCCGTAGCCGCGGGCCGAGGCCGCGAAGTCCGCCACGAGCTCGAAGGCGTCGAGGCCCGCGTCCGCGGCCTGCTCCGGCGTGAACCCCACCGATGCCGCCTCGGGATCCGTGTACGTCGCCCGCGGCAGGGCCCGGTAGTCGGGGCGGACGTCGTCGCCGAGCGCCATCCGGACCGCGATCTCGCCCTGGTAGTGCGCCTGGTGCGTGTGGAGCTCCGGTCCGGCCGGGTCGCCGATCACCCACAACCCCTCGGCGAGGCGGAGCCGGCCGTCCCGCGGGAACGGCGCCCGCCCCGTGGCATCGACGCCGTACGCCTCGAGCCCGAGATCATCGAGCTGGACGTCGCGCCCGACGGCCAGGAGGATCGCGTGCCCCTCGACGGTCGTGCCGTCCGAGAGCTCGATGACGTGGGCCCCGTCGCGGCCCTCTCCCGCCCGGGCCGCTGTGGCGCGGACGCCGAGTCGGACGTCCACGCCGTCCCGGCGGAGCGTCTCGGCGATCACCTCGGAGTTGCGGGGATGGTCGGTCGGGGCAAGCCGCGGGCCGGACTGGACGATCGCCGTTGGCACCCCGAATCGAGCGTAGACCTGGGCGAGCTCGCAACCGGACGGCCCGCCGCCGAGGACGAGGAGCGAGCGCGGCAGCTCGCGGGCCAGGGTCGCCTGCTCGTTCGTCCAGGGACCGACGGCTTCGAGGCCGGGGATCGGCGGCCGGCGGGACGACGAGCCGGTCGCGACGACGACGTGTCGCGCCCGGAGCCGGTGGACCTCGCCGTCGTGGGCGACCTCGACGACGCCGCGGGCGACG
>DASUMJ010000103.1:0-12449 GCA_036277775.1 Candidatus Limnocylindrales bacterium | reverse complement strand
TCCGGCGGGGGTCTCGAGCCACGATCCCGGCCAGGGCAGGTAGGCACGGATCTGCCGCTCGAGGTGCGTCGCCGACCGTTCGGGATCCAGTCGCCCATCCTCGCGCCGAAGCGGCCGAGTCAGCGTCGCGGCGGCGTCATCCTGCGGCGCGCCCTCGACCTCGCCGCGGAGATACGCGTCGACGATCCTCGCCACGAGCGACGCACCCTCCGCAGCGGCCCGGGCCTCGAGCTCCGGCGCGGTCTCGGTCCCGTCGAGCGGCCACGAGCTCTTTGCCAGCACCGGCCCGGTGTCGAGGCCCTCGTCCATCCGCATCACCGTGACCCCGGCCTCGACGTCGCCATCGAGGATGGTGGCGGGGATCGGCGTCGCCCCGCGATGTCGCGGCAGCAGCGACGGATGGACGTTCAGGATCCCGTGGGCCGGGATCGCCAGGACGGCGGGCGGGACGATTCGCCCGAAGTCGGCGAGGACGCCGAGATCGGGGCGCAGCCCGGCGATCGATGCCGCCGCCTCCGGCGCGCGGACCCGCTCCGGCTGGAGGAGCGGGATCCCCCGGGCGCGGGCCTCGGCGGCGACGGGCACCGGGGTCGGGGCCCCGCGCCGTCCCGCGGGACGGTCGGGCGGCGTCACGATCCCGACGAGCTCGATCGTCGGGTGGGCGAGGAGCGTGCGGAGGATCGGCACCGCGAAGATTCCGGAGCCGAAGAAGACGGTGCGGGCTCGTGGTGCCGGCCCGCCGGACGCCGCCGAGGACCTCGGCGGCGTCGTCACGCGAGGGCGGGCGCCCGGACCTCGCCCTCGGCAATCTCGTCGTCGTCATCGCCGGCGCCGACGGGGATGAGCTCGTCCATCGACTCGAGGTAGTCGATGTAGAGCTTGCCCTCGAGGTGGTCGAGCTCGTGCTGCATCGCCCGGCCGAGGAGTCCCGACCCGGCGAGCTTGATCTTCTTCCCGAGGCGGTTCTGGGCCACGACCCAGACCCGCTCGCGACGGGTCACGTAGGCCGCATAGCCCGGGATCGAGAGGCAGCCCTCGAGGTCGCGATCGTCGCCGGTGGCCTTCACGATCCGGGGGTTGACGAGCTCGTGGAGGCGGCCCTCGACCTCGATGACGCAGGCGTTCAGCGTCTCGCCGATCTGGGGCGCGGCGAGGCCGACGCCCGGGGCGTCGCGCATCGTGTGTGCGAGGTCGTCGAGCAGCTCATGGAGGAACTTCCCGAAGCTGTCGACGGGCTGGCCCTTCAGGCGCAGGCGGGCGTCGCCGAGGAGGAGGATGGGGCGGACACTCATGGCCGCTGAGTATAGGCGAGGACCGCGCCGGATCCCGATGCGGTCCTCGAAGTCGCGGTCCCGACGGGTCAGTCGGGGGCGCCGTCCCCGGTGGCGCCGACCGGCTCGCCGGCGCTCGGGACGCCGGCCGGGCCGACGCTGCTCGGGTCGGGCATGGAGCTCGCGGCGGGCGTCCCGCCGGCGGTGTCGGCCGGCTCGCCGCGTGCCGCCTGGTCACGCCGGAGCTCGGTCGCGAGGTCGCGCGAGCGCTCCGCGATCTTGTGTCCGGCTTCCGCAGTCAGCTCCGCGGCCCGGGCCGCGACGGGACCGGCCTTCTCACCGGCGACCGCGGCGAGCTCGGCGGCCTTGGCCGCGACCTCGCGCATCACCGGCGCGGCCTGCGTCGCCGCGTTCTCGATCATCGTCTGGAGCTGGGTGAGCCACTCGCGGCCCGTGGCTGCGGCGGTGCCGCCGGCCCCGGTGGTGCCGGTCTCGGTGTCGGTCCACTCGAACGTCTCGTCGCCGTGCGACGTCTTCGGCTCGCCGGTGGGGGTGGTCTCGTCGGTCATGGGTTCGTGCCTCCTGGTCCGCGGCCCGCCCGCGGTCGCCGTGGTGGGGTTCCATTGTCCCGCGGCCGGCCGGAACGCGCAGCGCGCGATCCGGCGGCCGGGGCAGACAGGCGCGTTGCAGTGCCCGGGCGCGGGCGGACGAGGGCTAGAGCAACGACTCCGGGTCGACGTCCACCGACCAGGGCGCTCCCGGCGGCTCGCCGAGGAGGCCGACCGGGTCCGGGCCCCGGACGACCACGTTGTAGCGCCAGCGGTCGGCCCGGCGGGCGATGTACGCCGGCGCGGGCCCGGCGACCGTCTCGGGCCGGCCGGCGGCGCGCGCCCGTGCCCGGAGCTCGTCCGCGAACGCGTCGGCGGTCCGCTCGGCCTCGTCGCGGTCGGCCATCGCGAGGGTCAGCTTCAGGATCCGGCCGTACGGCGGCGACCCGAACCGCCGCCGCAGCTCCAGCTCCGCGTCGTAGAACGCAGCCGGCGCCCCGGTCGCCACGGCCCGGATCGCCGGGTGGTCCGGCAGGTAGGTCTGGACGATCGCGTGGCCGGGCCGGCTCCCCCGCCCCGCCCGCCCGACGGCCTGGGCGATGAGCTGGTACGTCCGCTCCGCGGCGCGCTCGTCGGGGAGGTTCAGCGCGACGTCCGCGGACACGACGCCGACGAGCGTGACCGCCGGGACGTCGATGCCCTTCGTCACGAGGCTGGTCCCGACGAGGACGTCGAGCCGGCCGTCGGCAAAGGCATCGAGGACGCGGGCCGCGGCGCCGCGGCGCTCGACGACGTCGCGATCCAGGCGTCCGACCCGCAGCGCCGGGAATCGGTCGCGGACCTCGCGCTCCAGCCGCTCGGTGCCGCCGCCGAGGTACCGGATCCGTGCCGAGCCGCAGCTCGGGCAGCGCGAGGCGAGCGGCGACGCCCGGCCGCAGTGGTGGCACCGGAGCGTCACGCCCGACTGGTGGTAGACGAGGGGTCGCGTGCACTCCGGGCAGGCCTGGACGTGGCCGCAGTCCCGGCACAGGACGACCGACGCCGAGCCCCGCCGGTTGATGACGAGGACCGCCTGGTCACCGGCATCGCGGGCGAGGGCGGCGATGGCCACGGCAAGCGGCCGCGACAGCATCCCGCGATTGCCGGCCTCGAGCTCCGCGCGGAGGTCCACGACCTCGACCGTCGGAGGCAGGCCGGTGAGCCGTTCCGGGAGGCGGATTCGGCGGTACTCGCCGGTCCGGGCGCGACCCTCCGTCTCGACCGACGGCGTTGCGGAGCCGAGGACGACGGCCGCGCCCGCGAGCACGCCGAGCCGGATCGCGAGGTCGCGGGCCTGGATCCGCGGCGTCCGGTCGCTCTTGTACGCCGGGTCGTGCTCCTCGTCGACGACGATGAGGCCGACCTCGTCGAGCGGCGCGAGCGCGGCCAGCCGGGTCCCGACCACGATCTCGGCCTCGCCCGACCGGATCCGGCGCCACTCGTCGGCCCGCTCGCCGTCGCCGAGCCCGCTGTGGAGCATCGCGATGACGGCCTCGAGGTCGACGCGGAGCCGATCGACGAGCGGCAGCGCGAGCGCGATCTCCGGCACGAGGAGGAGGGCCCGCCGGCCCGCCTCGAGGCAGGTCGCCAGGGCCTCGGCGTAGATCGCGGTCTTGCCCGCCCCGGTCACGCCGTCGAGGACGAGCGGGGTCGGGTCCCGTCGTTCGATCGCCTCGCGGATCGCGGCGACGGCGGCTTCCTGCTCAGGTCCGAGGGTCGAGGCCGGCGGGCGCGCCCCGCGTCGCCCCAGGGCCCGGGCCGCGAGCGGTCGGCGCGGCGCCTCGACGACCGTGATCGCGGCGAGCCCCCGCTGCACGAGCGAGGCGAGCACCCCGGATCCGTGGCGTGCCGCGAGCTCGGGGCTCGGGATCCCGGCCGGGCCGGCGGCGACGAGGTCGTCGATCGCGGCGCGCTGCCGCGGCCCGAGCCGTCCTCGGCCCGGCGCCGCCACGGGGCCGGCACCATCAACGGCCACGGCCCGGGCGATCCGGAGGTACCGCGGCCCCGCGGACGCATCGAGCAGCGTCCAGTCGAGGTCGACCCGCCCCGCGGCACGGAGCGCGCGCAACCGGCGCACGAGCGCCGGACGGCCCTCCGGGGCGGCGAGCCGGCGGACCGGCTTCGGGCCGTCGTCGAGCAGCGCGAGGAGCGCCGCATCGGCCGGGTCGAGCGGCGGCGCCGCGTCGGCCGCCGCGTCGGTTGCCGGGTCCGGTCGCGGCCCCGCGGCGCCCGCATCGTCGGGCCGCCGCTCCGCCACGAGCTCGAGCCGCTCGAGCAGCCCGGGTGGGAGCATCGCCCGGAGCACGAGCGCCGGCGGCGCGAGGTAGTGCTCGGCGATCCCGGCCGCGAGGGCCATCGCCAGCGGCGGGAGGAGCGGACCGTCGCCGCGGACGCGATCGAGGATCGGCTTCGTCGTGACGCCGGGCGCGGCCTCGCCCGGGCCGAGCACGATCCCGAGCGCCTGACGCCGCCCGAACTCGACGACCACGGCCTCACCGGCCTCGATCGGCGCGAGACGGGCAGGGACGCGGTACGTGAACGGGTGGCCGCCGGCCGCGCCGGCGGCGTCGATCGCCACCGCGACGAGCGGTCCGTCGCCCGAGGGGTCCTCCGCCTCGAGCCCGAGCGCCGCCTGGCCGGCCTCCTCGATCACGCGGCGCTGCCCTCGACCTCTGCCGGCCCGGTCAGACCCGGGTCCGGCGATCCGGGTGGGCGGCCTTCTCGGCCAGGATGATCTCGTGGATCCGGCGGGCGGTCCGGTCGATCTGGCCCGTCTCGTTGACGACGACGTGGTCGTAGTCGGACTGGCGCGCGAGCTCGAGTGCGGCGTTCCGCTGCCGGATGTCGAGCTCGTCGGCCGACTCGGTTGCCCGGGTCTGGAGCCGTCCGAAGAGGTCCTCGAGTGACGGCGGCACGAGGAAGATGAGAAGCGCCTCGGGGACCTTCTGCTTCACGTCGGCGGCTCCCTGGACGTCGATCTTCAGGATCACGTCGTGGCCCTGCCTGAGGGCGCCACGGACGTCGGCGCGGGGCGTTCCGTACCAGTTGCCGTGGACCTCGTTCGCCTCGAGGAGCTCGCCCTCGTCGCGAAGCTGCCGGAACGCCGTCGGGGTCAGGAAGTGGTAGTGGACGCCGTCCTGCTCGTAGCGCCGTCGCGGTCGCGTCGTGCAGGTGACGACGTAGTGGTAGTCCGGGACGCGCGGCTCGCGCCGGATCGCCTCGATGACGCTGTCCTTCCCGACGCCGGATGGGCCCGACACGATGACGAGCATCGCCCCCGGCGCGCCCGGCTCGGACCGGTCGACGACGCTCGCCGGGCCCTCGGCCGACGCCTCGGCCGGCGCCTCGCCCGTCGCCGGCATCGCCCCGGTCCGATCCCCCGCCACGGACTCGTCCGTCACGCCGGGGCTCCCCGGAGCCGGTCGAGGACGTCGCCGAGCTCGGGCGGCAGGGCCGCCTCCGCCCGGATGAGCGCACCGGACGACGGCGAGGTCAGCTCGAGGCGCCAGGCGTGGAGGAAGAGTCGCTCGAGCCCGTCGGGCCCGCGCCGCGACGTCCCGGTCCCGTAGAGCGGGTCGCCGGCCACGGGGTGCCCGATGGCGTCGAGGTGGACCCGGATCTGGTGCGTCCGGCCGGTGACGAGGTCGAGCTCGAGGAGCGTCCAGGCGGCGAACCGCTCCTTCACCCGGTAGCCGGTCGTCGCGGGCCGTCCGTCGGTCACCACCGCCATCCGGATCCGGTGCTTCGGATCACGCCCGATCGGCGCCTCGATCCGGCCGACGGCCGCCGAGACGGAGCCCTGGACGAGGGCGAGGTACGTCTTCTTGATCCGGCGGGCCTTCAGCTGGGCCATGAGCGAGCCCTGGGCCAGATCGGACTTCGCGACCATGAGGAGCCCGCTCGTGTCGCGGTCGAGGCGGTGGACGATCCCGGGCCGGCGGACGCCGGCGATCCCACCGTAGGCCTCCGCTCCGCCGCGCCCGAGGAGCGCGTTCACGAGCGTGCCGTCGGCGTGCCCCGGCGCCGGATGGACGACGAGGCCGGCGGGCTTGTCGATGATGAGGAGGTCGGCGTCCTCGTACACGACGGTGACGTCGATCTCCGGCTGCGGCAGCGGCGTCGCGGCGACCGGCTCCGGGACCTCGAGCCGCAGCTCCGTGCCCGCCTCGACGAGGGTATTCGCCTTCAGCGTCCGGTCGCCGGCCGTCAGCCGACCCTCGGTGATGAGCTTCTGGACGTGGCTCCTCGAGAGACCGGTCCGATCGGCGACGAAGCGATCGACCCGCGTCGGCGCAGTCCCCGGCGGCACGGCGAGCAGCCGGACGCCGGCCCCGGATCCGACCGGGTCAGCCATCACGAGGCTGGCCCGCAAGCGACGGCCGGACGGCCATGAGGAGGAGCAGGACGATCGACGCGCTGATGCACGCGTCGGCGACGTTGAACGTGTACCACCGGAGCGAGCCGATCCCGCCGTCGACGAAGTCGACGACGAAGCCGTGGCGGAACCGGTCGATCGCGTTCCCGACCGCGCCGCCGAGCAGCAGCCCGAGGGTGAGCGTCATGTACGGGCTCCGGCCGGACCGGCCGTGGAAGGCGACGATCAGCGCCATCACGCCGAGCGACAGGAGGGCGAAGATCCCAACCGAGCCGCTGAACATCCCGAACAGCGCGCCGCTGTTCTCGGTGTAGACGAGGCGCAGGTTCGTCCCGACGAGCTCGATCACCCCGTTCGGCGCGAGGGTCGCGATGATCCAGGCCTTCGTCAGCTGGTCGACCACCACGATCGAGGCGACGAGCAGGACGAACGGCGCCCACAGCGGTCGTCCCGTCGCCGCCGCCGTCACGAGCGCGCGGCTCCCGCGACGTCGCCCGCGCGGCGCCGGATCGCGATCCGGGCCGGCCCGGCATCCAGCTCGACCGTGCCGTCCGTGACCCCCTCGCCCTCGAGGTCGGCGGCGATCCGGGCGAGCGTGTCCCCCGCGACCGACGGCAGGTGCGCCGCGACCGCCGGGACGAGGCCCTCGACCCGGAGGTCGATCTCGTCGTCGAGGTCCAGTCCCGCCTCCTTCCGGAGGTCCTGGATCGCCCGCGCCAGCTCCCGGGCGTCGCCCTCGGCGCGCAGGTCGGGGGTCAGCTCGGTATCGATGACGACGACCAGGCCCTCGTCGTGGGCGACGGCCGTGCCGGGGCGGGGCGTGGCGAGGATCTCGACCTCGTCAGCGGCAAGGACGATCCCCGCGAGCGCGACCGTCCCGTCGGCCCGGATCTCGACGGCGCCGTCGCGTGCCGCGGCCATGACCGCCGGGATCTGCGGGCCGAGCTTCTTCCCGACCTTCGGCAGGAGAACCTTGACCCGCCGCTCGACGAGGCTCGACTCGTCCCCGATGAGCTCGACCGATCGGACGTTCACCTCGTCGGCGATGAGCGACACGAGTGCATCGAGCTCGTGGAGGTCGCCGCCGGGCAGGGCCAGCCAGAGGCGGGCGAGCGGCTGGCGGACCTTCAGGTTCGCCGTCCCGCGGAGCGTCCGGGCGAGGTCGACGGCGCGGCGAGCGGTCGTCATCGCGGCCTCGAGCCGCTCGTCGCGCAGGTCGGCCAGCTCGGCCGTCGGGAACCGGGTCAGGTGGACGGAGTGGGCCGCCGTGGGGTCGTCGGCCGCGACGAGGTTGCCGTACATCGTCTCGGTCACGAACGGCAGGATCGGCGCCGCCATCCGGACCACGGCCGTGAGCGCGGTGTGGAGCGTCGCGAACGCCGCGGCCCGGTCCCCGCCCGAGCCGCGCGAGAAGCGGCGGCGCGAGCGACGCAGGTACCAGGTCGAGAGGTCCTCGACGTGGGCATCGAGGACGCGGACGGCGGACATCGCGTCGTAGTCGCGGAGGTGGGCCTCGACGGCGGCCGCGACGGCCGCGGTCCGGGACAGGATCCAGCGATCCATCGGGGGCCGCGCGGCCGGTGGCGGATCGGCGGCGCCCGGCGTCCAGCCGGCGAGCCGGGCGTACGTGACGAAGAAGGCGTAGACGTTCCAGAGGACGAGGAGCCGCCGGCGGGCCTCGTCCGCGGCGTGCCAGCCGAACAGGATGTTGTCGTCGGGCCGGGCGCCGGCGTACATCCAGCGCATGACGTCGACGCCCATCCGCTCGGCCGCCTCGTCGAACTCGATCGAGTTGCCCCAGCTCTTGTGCATCGGCCGGCCGTCCTCGCCGAAGAGCGTGGCGTAGCCGAAGATCGTCCGGAACGGCTCCTCGCGCCGGAGCACCGTCGACATCGCGAGCATCGCGTAGAACCAGTTCCGGAACTGGCCCGGGAAGCTCTCGGTGATGAAGTCGGCCGGGAACCACTTCGCCCAGTACTCGGGATCCTCGCGGTAGTGGAGGGTCGAGAACGGCACGATCCCGGCATCGAGCCAGGGGTTGCCGACGTCGGGGATCCGCGACACCGGCGCGCCGCACGACGAGCAGGCGATCTTCACCGCGTCGACGTGCGGCCGGTGGGGCGTGTGCCCCTCGAAGGCGTCCCAGCCCTCGATCGCGCGTTCGTGCAGCTCCTCGCGGCCGCCGATGACGTCGAAGGTCCCGCACGCCTCGCAGTCGTAGATCGGCAGCGCCAGCCCGTAGTAGCGCTTCTTCGAGATCATCCAGTCCCGCATGTTCAGGAGCCAGTCGAGCTCCCGCTCGTAGCCGAACGACGGAATCCACCGGATGCGGTCCACCACCTCCATGATCTGGTAGCGGAGGCTGGCGTCGACCTGGGCCTTCGTGAGCGTCTCCCGGGGCTGGTCGTAGACCGGACCCATGCTGATGAACCACTCGTCGACGAGGCGGAAGAGCAGCGCCGTGCCGCAGCGCCAGCAGTGCGGGTAGCGGTGGGTGTACGGCTCGAGGTGGTAGAAGAACGCCCGCCGCTCGAGGTCGTCGACGATCCGCTCGGCGACGGCCGGCGCCTCGAGCCGTGACAGCCAGCCGAAACCCTCGTAGTAGCGCCCGTCCTCATCGATCGGGCCGATGACCGGCAGGCCGGCCGCCTTGCCGAGCTGGTAGTCCTCCGCCCCGGCGCCCGGCGCGATGTGGACGATCCCGGTGCCTTCGTCCTCGCCCACCTCGTCCCATGGCACGACCCGGTGCTCGTAGCCCGCCTCGGCGAACGCGGACGCGACGGCCGGCAGGTCGTCGTACGGGCCCCGGTACCGCCAGCCGACGAGGTCGGATCCCGGCCGCTCCTCGAGGACGGTGAACGGGCCCACGACGGCCTGCTTGAGCCGGCCCTTGCCGACCCACAGCTCGTCGGCGCCCTGGCGGATCCGGACATAGGGCAGTGCCGGCCCGACGGCGGCTGCGACGTTCGCGGCGAGGGTCCAGGGCGTCGTGGTCCAGACGAGGAGCGCCTCGCCGGGCCGGTCGACGAGCGGCAGGCGGACCGTCAGGCCGGGGTCCTCGCGATCGGCGTAGCCCTCGTTCATCTCCATCTGGGAGAGGCCGGTCCCGCAGCGCGGGCACCACGGCATCGAGTCGTGGCCCTTCGTGATCCAGCCACGCTTGTGGCACTCCGCGAGGAAGCCCCAGATGAGGTCGTTGTTCTCGTTGCTGAAGGTGAAGTAGCTGCCGCCGACCTCGGGCATCCCGAGCCGGCCGACGACCATCTCCACGGTGTCCGTGACCGGCCCGTTCGGGCCCTCGATCGTCACCGTCGCGGACGGGTCGGTCGCGAGGAGGTCGCGGAGCCGGAGCAGCTCGGCCGGGTCGTTCCAGTCCATCCAGAACCCGAGCCGGATGCTCTGCTCGGTCATCCGGGCGGCGAACGTGAGGACCCGCTGCTTGCAGCGGCTGACGAACTCGTCGATCCCGAACGCCTCGATGTCGCGCTTGCTCGTGAACCCGAGGTCCCGCTCGACGTTGACCTCGACCCACAGGCCCTGGCAGTCGAAGCCGTTCTGCCAGCGCTGGTCCTCGCCGAGCATGGCGTGGAAGCGCTGGTAGAGGTCCTTGTAGGTCCGGCCCCAGGCGTGGTGGACCCCCATCGGGTTGTTCGCCGTGATCGGGCCGTCGAGGAAGCTCCAGCGCGGCCCGCCGGCGTTCTGCGCCCGGAGCGCCGCGAAGGTCCGGCGCTCGGCCCAGAAGGCGAGCGTCTCGTGCTCCATCGCGACGAGATCGGGGCGCGTGGGAACGGGTCGGAACATCTGGCCTCGGGCGATCTGGGGTCGGTCGGACCGGCGTCGGCCGGCTCGTCGGGGCGCCGGCGCGATCGCCGGCAGGCCGGCCGCCGCTGCCGACGGGTCCGAGTATCCTACCCGCGATGCAACCCGCGCACGAGTCGGGGCCGCGCCGGCGGTCGGCGTTCGTCGCGGCCTTCCTGTCCCTGCTCTTCCCCGGTCTCGGTCATGCCTACCTCGGCGCCCACCGCCGGGCCCTCGGATTCGCGGCCCCGCCGATCCTGCTCGGGGCGCTGATCGCGGGGATCCTCGTCCGCCTCGATGTCTTCGACCTCGCGGGGCTGGCGGTCCAGACGTGGTTCATCGCCGCGGTCTTCGTCGGCAACCTCATCGCGCTGGCGTACCGCGGCGCCGCAATCGTCGACGCCTGGCGGATCGCGCGGTGGCTCGATGCCGGGGCGCCGCGGGCGCGGCGTCCGCGGGGGGCGATGGCGGCCACGGCCCCACTGTCGATCGCGGGGCTGGCGGCGGTGCTCCTCGTCATGAGCGTCGTCCACGTCGCCATCGCCCGCTACGACCTGCTCCTCGCCGGGACGACCGCGTGCATCTTCGACCCGGACGCGACCGATTGCGAGGCGGCGCCGACGCCGTCCGCCGACGGGTCCGCCGAGCCGACGGACGAGGCCACGGACAGCCCCGAGCCGAGCGCCGTCGGCACCGCCGTCCCGTCGGCGAGCATCCCGCCGTGGGACGGCCGCGAACGCCTGAACGTGCTCCTCATCGGCGCCGACGAGCAGGGCGGGGGCCACAACACCGACACCCTGATCATGCTCAGCATCGATCCGGCCACGAACCAGGTCGCGATGTTCCAGCTGCCCCGGGACACCGTGGACGTGCCGGTGCCGGAGGGCCCCGCGCGGCAGCTCTGGGGGTCCGTCTACCGCGGCAAGATCAATGCCTGGTTCGTCCAGAACCGGCACCGCGAGGACCTCTTCCCCGGCACCGACCAGACACGCGGCTACAACGCGCTGAAGGCGATCCTCGGCGAGCTCTACCAGGTCGAGATCAAGTACTTCGTCGAGGTCAACTTCGACGGCTTCCGGCAGATCGTCGACGCCCTCGGCGGGGTGACGATCAACGTCCAGGTGCCGGTGGTCGACGATCGCTATCCGGCCGGTGGCGGGGCCCTGGCACGGGTCTACATTGCGTCGGGGATGCAGCACATGACCGGGGCCGAGGCGCTCGTGTATGCCCGCTCGCGGCATGGCTCGACCGACTTCGACCGCGGCGCGCGCCAGCAGCGCGTGCTGCTGTCGCTCCGGCAGCAGACCGACATCGCGAGCGTCCTGCCGCAGATCGACGAGCTCGCGAGCGCCATGGCGGCGTCGGTGCGGACCGACATTCCGCGGGAGCTCCTGCCGCAGCTTCTTGGGCTGGCGGCCCAGGTCGACACGCCCGACGTCCGGTCCTACATCTTCACGCCGCCGTTCTACCAGGTGGAGACGCTGAACGATCCCCAGCGCGGCTACATGATCCAGCCGCGGCTCGACCGGATCCGCGCCGCCGTCCGCGATGCGTTCACGACCGACCCCGGGATCGCCGAGCGGCGCGAGCAGCTCGGCGAGGAGGGCGCGACGGTCTACGTGCTCAACGGCTCGGGGCAGAGCGGGCAGGCCGCCCGGATCGCCGCCTATCTCGAGTACCTCGGGATGTCGGCGTCGGCGCCGGGCCAACGGCCCGACGTCGAGGGTGCGCCCACGATCGTCCGCGTCTACAACGGGGCGGAGGCATCGATGCCCCTGACCGTAGCGACCCTGGAGGGCCTCTTCGGCGTGACCGCGGAGCTCGTGGACAACGCGACCGCGACCGCCGACGTCGTCGTCATCACCGGGACCGAGACGCCGTCACTCACGCCGCCGCCGGCGCCGTAGGCCCGTCGCCCGTCCTCACGCCCACGCTCCCCGGCGGTTCGTATGCCCATCTGCCCGCGCCCGGGCGGCCTCCGCGGGGTATTCCCGTCGCCTCCATACGAGTGGCAGTCGGAGTGCGGGCCAGTCGGAGTGCGGGCCAGTCGGAGTGCGGGCCAGTCGGAGTGCGGGCCAGTCGGAGTGCGCCGTCGCGCGGCGGCGGTTCGTATGCCCACCTGCCTGCACCGGGACGACCTTCGTCGGCTATGCCCGTCGCCTCCATACGAAGGGCTGCCGGCCGCGGGAGACCAGCGCCCGGCGGGCCCGCAGCGACTCGCGCCCGGCGCCGATGCGGTCCGCGCGTCGGCGGCCGGTGACCGGCGCGTCTTCGACGGGTCACTCGCGTGTGGCTGGCGAGTGACCGACGAGCAACCGCGAGGCAATCGACAGCAACTCCGAGGCAAACCGCCGGATACGCGTCCGGCGCTACCGTCGAGGGCATGCGCGACTGGTCGATCATGGACGATCCGCCCCG
>DASUMJ010000102.1:0-5734 GCA_036277775.1 Candidatus Limnocylindrales bacterium | reverse complement strand
TTCGCGGGCTTCGGAGCGGCCGAGGACACCAACGAGCGCTTCCACCAGCTGCTGCGCGCCGGACAGACCGGGCTCTCGATCGCCTACGACATGCCGACGCTGTACGGCTACGACACCGACGACCCCGAGGCGGAGGGGGAGTTCGGGACGTGCGGCGTCGCCGTGAGCTCGCTCGCCGACATGGAGGTGCTCCTCTCGGGGCTGCCGCTCGACCGCGTCTCGACCTCGATGACGATCAACTCCCCGGCCGCCCCGATCTGGGCGATGTACATCGTCGCGGCCGAGAAGGCCGGCGTGCCCCGGGCGGCCCTCGAGGGCACGACCCAGAACGACATCCTCAAGGAGTTCGTGGCCCAGAAGGAGTTCCTCTTCCCGCCCGAGCCGTCGATGCGCCTCGTGACCGACACGATCGAGTTCGGGACGCGCGAGATGCCGCGCTGGAACACCGTCTCGATCTCCGGCTACCACATCCGCGAGGCCGGCTCGACCGCCGTCCAGGAGCTGGCCTTCACGATCGCCGACGGGATGGCGTACGTGGAGGCGGCCCTCGCTCGCGGACTCCGGGTCGACGACTTCGCCCCGCGCCTCAGCTTCTTCTTCAACTCCCACTCCGACTTCTTCGAGGAGATCGCGAAGTTCCGGGCGTCGCGGCGGATCTGGTGGAAGCTCATGACGGAGCGCTACCGGGCCGAGAACGAGCGCTCGACCTGGATGCGGTTCCACACCCAGACCGCGGGCGTCTCGCTCACGCCGCAGCAGCCGCTGAACAACCTCACCCGGGTCGCGATCCAGGCCCTCGCCGGCGTCCTCGGCGGCACCCAGTCCCTCCATACCGACGCCTACGACGAGGCACTGGCCGTCCCCACGGCCGAGGCCGCGCTCCTGGCCCTCCGCCAGCAGCAGGTCATCGCCGAGGAGACGGGCGTCGCGTCCGTCGTCGATCCGCTCGGCGGGTCGTGGTACGTGGAGGCGCTCACGAACGAGGTCGAGCGTGAGGTCTGGCGCTACCTCGACGAGATCGACCGGCGCGGCGGGATGGTCGCCGCCATCGGGGAGGGCTACCCGCAGCGCGAGATCGCCGACGCCGCCTATCGGTTCCAGCGCGAGTTCGATGCGGGCGAGCGCCGGATCGTCGGGGTGAACGCCTACGTCGACGCGGCCGAGGTGACGACCGTCCCCGTCCTCGCCGTCCCGCCGGGTTCGCTCGAGCGGCACATGGAGCGGCTCGAGCGGACGCGCCGCGAACGCGACGCCGCCGCCGTCGAATCCGCGCTCGCCGGCCTGCGGGACGCCGCCGCGCGCCCCGAATCGAGCGAGACGAATCTCATGCCGCACTTCCTCCGCTGCGCCGCCGCGTACGCGACCCTCGGTGAGATGTGCGACGTCCTCCGCGAGGTCTTCGGGGAGTACCGCGAGCCCGTGGCAGTCTGAGGAGCGCGATGTACCTGAACGCGATGGAGTTCCTGGACGAGGAGCGGGAAGCCTGGCGGCCGTTCGAGGCGCTCGCCGAGGTGCCCGACGACCGGCTCGATCTCCCGGTCGAGGGCGCCCACGGCTGGAGCGCGCGCGACCTCATCGGCCATCTCGTCGCCTGGCAGGAGTGGGCGCTCGCCGTCGCGAAGGACCTCGCGGTGAGCGAGACGAGCGCGACGCTCGCTCGCATGGACGCGGAGTGGGAGGCCCGCGGCGATGCGATGAACGACGACATCCAGGCCGAGTGGCGGGCGCTGCCGGTCGACGAGGTCCGACGCCGGCTCACCACGATCCCCGGCGAGCTCCGCGGCTACCTCACGGTCGTGCCGGAGCGCCGCTGGGTGAAGCACGACACCCACCTCCGGAGCTTCATTGACGAGACGATCGACCACTACGCCGACCACGCATCGGACCTCGAGGCGATCCTCGCGTCGGCGCACGAATGAGCTGGGCGACGCTGCGCGCCGCGGCTGACGCCTCGATCGCCCGGCTGCCCGGCGTCCAGGTCGACGTGGACGCACCGACTGTGGTCTGGCGACGCGGCGCGACCCCGTTCGCCGAGCTGACCGAGGCGGTCGTCGCGATCCGGGTCGGGACGGCGATCGCGGTGGCCGCGGTCAGGACGCCCGACACGCGCGCCTCGACGCGAGGGCCGGACTGGATCGAGTTCGGTCCGCGGGAGCTCGACGGCCACGCCCTCGATCGGCTCGACGCGTGGCTGGCGGCCGCGCATCGGCGGGCCGCGCCCGACGCCGGCTGACGGGGACGCTACCTGCCGCTCCCGTCCTCCCGCCCGGCGGCAGACCGCCTCCGCGCAGCCCGGCGGGCTCCCGATGTCGCCCCGTGGCGACAACTCGGCCACCGGGAGGTACCAGCGACCCGGTCCCGCGCTGACATCTGGCCGCCGTGTCGCCGACGAAGGACATCCCGGCCGGATCGGACCGCTCCCGGTCACGGCGCGTCACCACCGAGCCCCCGTGGTGGCCGGATTGTCGACGGGGAGCGACATCGCGCCGTCCCGGACCGCGAGCAACGGAACGCCGTGGCCCGGTTGTCTTCGCGGAGCGACATGGCGCCACAGGGCGGACCGTGGGTCTGCCGCGGCTCGGGTCTGGGCGCGGGCTCCGGCGGAATCGAAACGGCCCCGGCGTGGACCGGGGCCGTCGAAGGTTCGTGCGGTCGCTACGACCGGCTACGCGGTCGCCGGGGGCTGCGCCGCCTTGGCGTACTCGGCAAGGCCGAACTGGGTCTCGAGCTGCTCCATCGGCCGGAAGCCGACGACGCCCATCGGCTGCTTGCCGGGGGCGAAGAACGCGATCGTGGGGATGCTCATGATGTTGAACGCTCGCTGGATCTGGGGGTTCGCGTCGATGTCGACCTTGACGACGTCGACCGAGCCCTCGTACTTCTCGGCGAGCTTCTCCATCTCCGGGGCGACCATGCGGCACGGTCCGCACCAGACGGCCCAGAAGTCGACGACGACTGGCTTGTCCGACTGGAGGACGATCTCCTCGAAGGTGGCGTCCGTGGCGGTCTTGATCGCCATCGGTGGTCCTTTCTCCCGCGCGGCGGGTGCGTTTTCGACGGCCCTCAGCGGGCGATCGACTGGATGAGGCGGTAGGCCTCGAGGACCCGAGGGTCCGCGAGCCGGTAGTAGACGGTGCTGCCGTCGCGCCGGGTGGTGACCAGTCCGGCGGCCCGCAGGACCGCGAGGTGCTGGCTCATGTTCGGGACCTGGCAGCCGACGAGGGTCGAGAGGTCACTGACCGAGACCTCACCGCCCGCGAGCGACTCCAGGACGCACAGCCGCTTTGGATCTGCGAGCGCCCGGCCGATCACGGCCGTGCGCTGATACTCGTCCTCGCGGGCTGGCACCTGGATGACCATGTCACCAGGAAGTATTGCAGTGCTTGCGCAATCACGCAACTGGCTCCCCGATCACGCGGGATCTCCGGGCCGGCACGGCGCCTGTATCCTCGCCCCGTGGCCACGGACTCGATCGTCGACCTGCGGGAGATCCGATCCGCGCGCGAAGTCATCGCCGGCCGCGTCCATCGGACGCCGCTGCTCTCGTCGTCCGCTGCCGCCGCGATCGCGTCCCGGGCCACGGGCGCGCGGCTCGGCGACGACCGGATCTACCTGAAGGCCGAGCACCTCCAGAAGACCGGCTCGTTCAAGGCCCGCGGCATGGTCGCGCGGGTCGCGGCCCTGTCCGAGGACGAGCGGCGCCGCGGGATCATCACCGTCTCGGCCGGGAACGCCGCCCAGGGCTACGCCTTTGCCGGCGCCGCATTCGGCGTCCCCGTCACGGTCGTGATGCCGGCTGCCGCGAACCGCTCGAAGGCCGACGCGGCGGCCGGGTACGGGGCCCGGGTCGTCCTCGAGGGTGAGCTGATGAGCGAGACCTTCGCCGCCCTCGAGCGGATCCGCGCGGAGGAGGGCCTCGTCTACTGCCACCCATTCGACGACCCGCACGTCATCGCCGGCCACGGCTCTGCCGGCCTCGAGCTGCTCGAGGACCTCCCGGACGTCGACGTCGTCGTTGTCGGGATCGGGGGCGGCGGGCTGATCTCGGGGATCGCGACGGCCGTCCGCGGCCTCCGGCCGCAGGCCCGGATCTACGGCGTCGAGCCGGTGGGCTCGGATGCGATCAGCCAGGGCCTCGCGGCGGGCCATGCGGTCCGGATCGAGGGCCGGACCGTCGCCGACGGCCTCAATGCGCCGTTCGCGGGCGACCTGACACTCGAGCTCATTCGTCGCCACGTCGACGACGTGATCCGGATCGACGACGAGTTGATCCTCGGCGGGCTGCGATTCGCCCTCGAGCGGATGAAGCAGCTCCTCGAGCCGGCCGGCTCCGCCGCGCTCGCCGCGACGCTCGCCGGCCGGATCCCGATCCACCACGGCGAGCACGTCGCCGTCGTGCTCTCGGGCGGGAACGTCGACGTCAGCCGGCTCGGCGGCCTGCTCGAGCGGGCGACGCCCTTCCCGGCATGACCGGCATCGCCGTCGGCGTCGCGCCGGGCGTCGGCCCCGTGTCGGCCCTCACCGACGGGCTCACCGTCGCGGCGACGAGCTCGAAGCTCCTCCGGGACGCGTCGATCTACATCGGGCTGCTCATGGTGGCGCTTGCAGGGCCCGGCGTCGTCGCCGGGCTGTCGCTCCTCGACTGGGAGGCGACCTTCGATCCGGCAGTGACGCTCGACGACGAGGCGACCGCTGCGGCCGGGCGAGCCGCGCTCCTCATCTTCATGGCCTTCGTCGGGGCGATCATCGTCGTCGTCGAGGGCAGCGCGGTCGGCGTCACGCTCGTCGCCGGGCGCGTCCTGGGCCGGCAGATCACGCTCCGCGATGCGCTCGCCCGGTCGCGGCGGGTCTTCTGGCGCCTCGTGCGGGCGGGGCTCATCGTCGGTGGTGTCCAGGCGACGGCCAGCCACCTCTGGCAGGTTGCCTCCGGCGGGGCATCGTTCGGCGACCTCGCGGACCTCCAGAGCGAGCCCATCCCGAGCGCGATCGCGACGCTTCCCCTCCTCTACGCGACGGTCGCGATCGTCCTGGCCGATGACGGCGCACGGGCGGGGCTCCGTCGGTCGATGCGGATCGCACGGTCGGCACCGAGGCTCACCATCGCCCTCGCGGCGTTCGCGCTGATCTCCGGCGTCGTCCAGACGTTCGCCCTCGGCTCGGCGCTCGACCTCATCGTCCGGTTGACCGACGCGCTCGACCTCGACATCACCGCCGGGGGAGGGAGCTTCGCGATCGCGGCGCTCCTCGCCCTCGCCGTCGTCACGGCGGCCGGCAGCCTGCTCTTCACGGTGTCGGCGATCGTCGTCGCGCCCCAGGTCGTCGCCTGGTCACGCCTCGGGCTGCCCGCCATCGGGCTCCCCGTGGGGGCCGAGCCCGCGATGCCGCCCGCCGCCTCGGTGCCCGAGTCCGAGCCGGCTCAAGGGGAGCTTCCCGACGGCCTCGGTCCGGCCGCGGACCCCACGGACGCCCCCGACGACGTTCCGCCCGCCGAAGCCACCCCGCCCGCCGAAGCCACCCCGCCCGCCCCCGCCTGGGGCCCGCCCGAGCCGGCGCCGCCCGTGAGCGCGTGGGCGGCCGCCGCCGCCCGCGAGGCGCCGTTCCGCTGGGTGACCCTGCCGATGCTCCTGACGATCGCCGCGATGTGGCTCATCGCCGGAGCGTCTCTCGTGGCCGGCCGTCCGGCCTGACCGCCGATTCCCGGCCGCGCGTCGGACGCCTGCCGGGACGCGCTCAG